>JBKDRW010000170.1:0-8713 GCA_046341255.1 Planctomycetota bacterium | reverse complement strand
ATAGAACGCACCACAGGCGACGCTCTTTTTTCCATCGTACATCAAACAATTGATGAACTTGGAAACGAGACTATTGTTGAAACGTGTATCAGGCTTCAGCTGTTCGCGGCTGGCAGTAAACTTCTTGACCATGGACTTTACACTTTCGCGGACTCAATCGCAGAATTTCAAAAGGGCAGCAACCACGCGCTACCGACCCCACAAGGTTTATTTCTTCTTCTTGCCAGCTGCAGCGGCTGCTCCGGCGCCGCCCTTTGGACGCTTGGCACCATAGCAGCTTCGAGCCTGACGTCGATCCGCAACACCAAGCGTATCGAGAACACCGCGAATGACTTTGTATCGAACACCAGGCAGGTCACGAACACGACCACCGCGGACAAGCACGATTGAGTGTTCCTGAAGGTTGTGACCTTCACCCGGGATGTAAGCTGTGATTTCCTTGCCGTTCGAAAGTCGAACTCGAGCCACCTTTCGAAGAGCCGAGTTCGGCTTCTTAGGGGTCACTGTTTTGACCTGAAGACACACGCCACGCTTCTGTGGACAGCCTTCAAGAACAGGCGACTTCGACTTGGATGACTGAATTCTTCGGGGTTTCCGAACGAGCTGATTAATCGTGGGCATAGATCGCCAAACAAATTCAAGAAGTCAAAAACAAATGCCTGTCCGCCGGTGCCGTGAAAAGCGGAAAACGCGGCACTTTATCCACGCTTTCCCTGATCGTCAACCTCGTATGTCGCCGATCAGTCTAATTCCGTGAACCGCTCAATCATCCGGAGTCAAATCCGCCAGCGATGGTGCCGATGGCCGATCTGGGTCGATTCTACGAGCCTGAAGTTCAGAATTTCCCAGCAAATCCTTGCGAGCCGCAGCGAGTCGAGCCTTTGCTTCCTCCTGCTCCCGCAATGCTGATTCGTGAATCCGAACCTGAGAATCCTGGTGAAGATGGAATCCTGTACCCGCTGGGATCAGGTGTCCAAGAATCACGTTTTCTTTCAGCCCGACCAGATTGTCGACGCGTCCACCAAGTGCAGCTTCCGTCAGAACTTTCGTTGTTTCCTGAAAGCTTGCTGCAGAAATGAAGCTTTCGCTTGAAACAGCAGCCTTGGTAATACCCAGCAGCTGAGGGCTCGCTTTAGCTCGACGCAGCGACGTGTATTTGATCGGCTTCGACAACTCAGCGTTCACCGCTTCGATGTCCGTGACCGCAACTTTGTCGCCAATTTCGAAGTCTGAACCGCCCGGATCCGTGACCTTACCCATGGATTCGAGTGAATCGTTGACCTTCTTCAGTTCAAACTTGTCGACAAGTACACCTGGCAGAAGATCAGTGTCTCCGACGTTGTCAACACGAACCTTTCGAAGCATTTGCGCGATGACGATTTCGATATGCTTGTCGTCGATTTCAACGCGCTGAGCACGATAGACGTTCTGAACTTCATGCAACAGGTACTGCTGAACTTCTTCCGGACCGCTGACACGAAGAATGTCGTGCGGAACCAGTGGACCACGAACCAACGCATCACCAGCCTTCACATGGTCGCCGGGATGAACCTGCAGGTCTTTACCATGCGGAATCACGTGCTCGACTTCAGTGCCATCAGCGCCACGAACCAGAACGATTCGCTTGCCACGCTTCTTCTCCGCTGGAAACTCGACGTCGCCGTCGATCTCCGCGACCACCGCAGGGTCTTTCGGCTTCCTCGCCTCGAACAGTTCCGTGACTCGGGGAAGACCACCGGTAATGTCCTGCGTCCCGGTTGATTCTCGTGGAGTCTTCGCGACCACGGTACCAGCCGAGATCTGTCCTCCTTCTTCCACTTCCAGCACCGCGCCTTCCGGAAGGTAGTAGAAGTCAAGTATTTTGCCGGCTCCGTCTTCAACGACAACCTGCGGATGGAGACCAGACTTGTGTTCCATAATCGTACGCCGCATCGTGCCGGACTGTTCTTTTTCTGTTCGAACAGACTGACCTTCGACGCAGTCTTCGAGGCGTACCCGTCCACCAACCTGAGCAATAATCGGAATCGAGTGCGGGTCCCACGTGCAAAGGACTTCACCGGGTTTGACAGGCTGGTTCTCTGCGACAGACAGAACGGCTCCGTTTGGAACTCTTTGCTTCTCAACTTCGCGGCCTCGATCGTCAACGATGCTGATCTCGCCATTTCGACCCAGCACAACCTGTCGACCCTCAGCGTTGATCACGCTTCGGATTCGCGTGAATCGAACAAGACCTGCGCGCTTGGCCGCCAATTCGCTCGTTTCGACGTCTTTCGACGCGACACCACCGATGTGGAAGGTACGCATCGTCAGCTGAGTTCCTGGCTCACCAATACTCTGGGCGGCAATAATGCCGACTGCCATACCCAGTTCGACAAGGTCTCCAGTGGCCAGATCCATCCCATAGCACTGCTGGCAAAGACCCAGCGGTGCCTCACAGGTCATCGGACTGCGCACCTGAATTCGCTCAAGACCCATCTCCTCAATCTTACGAGCCTTCTCGACCGTGATGAGATCACCTTCACGGACGATGATTTCCTCCGTGATCAGATTCACAATGTTCGTTCGACTCACACGACCACGGATCGCGTCGGCCAGACCGACTTCAACTTTCTCACCACGATACACAACGCCTCGTGTCAGACCTTTGGTTGTACCGCAGTCGTGGGTCGTGATGACCATGTTCTGGCAGATGTCTGCAAGTTTACGAGTCAAATAACCGCTGTCTGCAGTCTTCAACGCCGTGTCTGCCAGACCCTTGCGTGCACCGTGAGTTGAGCTAAAGTATTCCAGTACCGACAGACCCTCACGGAAGTTCGACTTAATCGGAGTTTCGATGATCTCTCCGCTTGGTTTCGCCATCAGCCCTCGCATTCCCGCCAGCTGCTGAATCTGTCCGACGCCACCTCGAGCGCCAGAATGCGCCATCAGGTAAATCGGGTTGACATAGGCGCCCTCGTCACGCACGTCATCCTTCAACTGTTCCATCATCGCCTTGGTGATCTCTTCACGAGCGTGCGTCCAGATGTCGAGCACCTGATTGTATCGCTCCTGATTGGTAATGATGCCTCGTTCGTAATTCTTCAACAGCCGCAGAACCTTCTTTTCGGATTCCGCAATCACTTTCTCCTTGTTGGATGCAGTCTTCAGATCGCTCACACCGAAGGACAAACCGCTCTCCGTAGATGCGCGGAAACCGGCACTCTTCATGCGGTCCAGAAGTTCGATCGTTTCGCGTCGTCCAAGCTCGAGGTAACAGTCGGAAATGACACGAGCAAGATCCTTGCTGCCCAGCGTCTGATTGTAGAACGACATTTTCTTTGGCAGGATGTCATTGAACATGACACGGCCAGGAGAAGTTTCAATCAGACCACCTGGACGGAAAGTCTCAGCTCCCTCACCCTTAACTCGCTTGCCACGGGGAAGACGCAACCTGATCGTCGCATGACGATTTACCTTGCCCTGGGCGAACGCCATGAACACCTCTTCGGCAGAGGCAAAGATCATCCCATGACCCGGGCGATCCGGCTTTCGGAGCGTCAAGTAGTAGCATCCCATCACGATGTCCTGGGACGCGCTGATGATCGGGGCCCCGTTAGCAGGGCTGAAGATGTTGTGCGTGGACATCATCAAGGTCGTGGCTTCGACCTGAGCTTCCATGGACAGAGGCAGATGGACGGCCATCTGGTCCCCGTCAAAGTCAGCATTGAATCCCTTGCAGACCAGTGGATGCAGACGGATCGCGTTTCCTTCCACCAGCGTCGGCTCGAACGCCTGAATCCCGATTCGGTGCAGCGTCGGGGCACGGTTCAGAAGAACCGGGTGGTTACGAATGACCTCATCGAGAATGTCCCACACGTCTTCGTCACGACGCTCAAGCATTCTCTTCGCGCTTTTGATCGTGTCGGCATGCCCGAGGTCCTTCAATCGACGAATTACAAACGGCTGGAACAGTTCCAGCGCGATCTTCTTTGGAAGACCGCATTGATGCAGTTTCAGTTCGGGCCCCACAACGATGACGGATCGGGCCGAGTAGTCCACACGCTTGCCGAGAAGATTCTCGCGGAATCGACCCTGCTTCCCTTTGATCATGTCCGTCAGCGATTTCAGCGGACGATTCGATGATCCCAGTACCGGACGCTTGCATCGGTTGTTGTCAAACAGTGCGTCAACGGATTGCTGAAGCATTCGCTTTTCATTGCGAACGATGACCTCGGGAGCGTTGAGATCAACGAGTTTCTTCAGACGGTTGTTACGGTTGATGATTCGACGATACAGATCGTTCAGGTCACTCGTTGCGAAGTTGCCGGAGTCCAGCAAAACGAGGGGACGAAGATCCGGAGGGATGACAGGAATCACATCCAGGACCATCCACTCGGCTTTGTTCTGACTGTCACGAAGGGCTTCAACGATCTTGAGACGCTTGATCAGGTCCTTGCTTTTCTGCTGGCTGCCCGTCTTTGCAAGGTCGGTTCGCAGTTCGCCGGACAATTCCGTCAGTCGCATGCTGGCCAGCAGTTTTTTGATCGCTTCCGCGCCCATGCCGATTTCAAAAGTGCCATCTCCATAATCGCGGCGTGCCTGACGCGCTTCTTCCTCCGTCAGCATCTGGCACTTTTTCAGCGGAGTGTCGCCCGGCTCGATTACCACATAATCCTGGAAGTAGATGACCTTCTCCAGAGACGTGGTCTTCATGTTCAACAGCGCGCCCAGACGGCTGGGCATCGACTTGAAGAACCAGATGTGCACCACCGGTGCAGCCAGTTCGATATGCCCCATTCGCTTACGCCGCACGCGGCTGTGCGTCACCTTCACACCGCAGCGATCGCAGATCATGCCCTTGTATTTCATGCCGCGATACTTGCCGCAGGCACATTCCCAGTCCTTTTCAGGTCCGAAGATTCGCTCGCAGAAAAGACCATCGCGTTCAGGGCGGTAGGTTCGATAGTTGATCGTTTCCGGCTTCTTGACTTCGCCGAATGACCAACTGCGAATGTCATGAGGACTCGCCAGGCTGATCTTCACTGCGGCGTAGTCATTAACACGATCAAAGGTACCTTCGCTGACACTCACGCCAGAATCTCCTCAACATTTTGGAGGTTTGCGAGCTATCGCTCTCAACCGGCCCCGGCAGTTGCCAAAGCCACAGACACCGGAATTGCAGATAAAAACACAATGAACGACCGTGATCACAGAACCGGATCAGTTCAGTAATCACACAGGACTCAGCTGACAGCCTTTTCAAGCTGCAGATTGAGACACAAACCCCGAATTTCGTTATTCAACACATCGAAACTCGCGGGCGTTCCTGCTTCGAGAGTGTTCTCACCCTTGACCATGCTCTCATAAATCTTCGTACGGCCTTCAACATCATCGCTCTTCACCGTCAGCAACTCCTGAAGAATGTAGGCCGCTCCGTATGCTTCCAAAGCCCAGACTTCCATCTCCCCGAATCGCTGGCCACCAAAACGAGCTTTTCCGCCCAGTGGCTGTTGGGTGATAAGTGAGTAAGGACCAGTTGCTCGTGCATGCACCTTGTCATCAACCAGGTGATGCAGTTTCAGCATATAAATGTAGCCAACAGTGGTTCGCTGCTCGAGACGCTCGCCTGTTCGGCCGTCGAACAAATGTGCCTTGCCATCTTCAGGGAGGCCAGCCTCTCGAAGAGCCTCACGCACATCCTCCTCAGCTGCTCCATCGAAGACCGGGCATACGGCTCGATAACCGATCTTTCCAGCAGCCCAGCCAAGGTGGGTTTCCAGAATCTGTCCCACATTCATTCGGCTTGGTACCCCCAGTGGGTTCAGAATGATGTCGACAGGAGTCCCGTCCTCAAGGAATGGCATATCTTCGATCGGCAGGACCTTGGAGATCACCCCTTTATTCCCGTGTCGTCCAGCCATCTTGTCGCCGACGGAAATCTGACGCTTGGATGCGACGTACACCTTCACCATCTGAAGCACGCCGCTGGGGAGTTCATCACCACGCTTCATGCTGTTCAGCCGATGATCTTCTCGATCAATCACATCTTCAACATGGACCCAATTCTCGCGAACAACCTTTCGTGCGGCCGTCTTCTTCTGAGGGCTGCGAATGTCCATGTCTTCGAAGTGACTATGGAATCGACGTGCAAAATCCGCGACGATTTTGGAATCGTCGACCTTTGTCAGCGATCGGCCGTCTTCGTCTGTAACCGGCTGTTCCAAAGCTGATTCCAGTTCGAGCAGGAATGTTCTGAATGCGGCCGCAATCGCTGTCTCACCATCTTTCTCGACTTTCTTAAGTTCGTCCTCAAATCGCTTTCGCTCGACTTCAGACAAACTCATGCGGCGAGAAAACTTCTCCGTGTGAATGACGATTCCGTTCACTCCCGAAGGAACTTCGAGGCTCTCGTTCTTCACATCTTCGCCAGCACGACCGAAAATCGCGTGGAGCAACTTCTCTTCCGGAGTCAGTTCGGACTTAGCCTTCGGAGAAACCTTGCCAACAAGAATGTCGCCGGGATTGACACGCGTCCCAACCTTGACGATGCCCGAATCATCCAGATGTCGCAGCGCTTTTTCGCTGACATTCGGAATGTCTCGCGTAAACTCTTCACGCCCAAGTTTCGTCTCACGGATTTCCACGTCAAATTCATCAAGGTGAATCGACGTGTAGACATCTTCCTTCACCAGTCGCTCAGAAAGAATAATCGCGTCCTCGAAGTTATAGCCCTCCCATGACATGAACGCGACAAGCACGTTGCGTCCAAGTGCCAAAGAGCCATCCTTTGTTGCTGCGCTGTCACAGAGCACCTGACCGGTCTTCACTTTGTCACCAACCTTCACGATTGGCTTCTGATTCAGACAGGTTCGCTCATTCAAACGTGTGAACTTGCGAAGAGGATATCTCCGACCGTCAATCTCAATTGAATCGGCATCGACGTAGGTCACCTTTCCTGTCTTCTCAGCACGCAGAACCATGCCGGAGTTCTGAGCGACGAACGGTTCCATGCCTGTTCCAACAACCGGGCGTTCCGAGACAAGCAACGGCACAGCCTGACGCTGCATGTTCGAACCCATCAAAGCTCGGTTGGCGTCGTCGTGTTCGAGGAATGGAATCAGTCCTGCTGAAACACCAACCATCTGGCAGGGGGCGACGTCGATGTACTGCACCTCGTTGCGGTCAACCCACACGACATCACTCTTTGTTCGTGCCAGAACGCGTTCATCGGCGATCATGCCGTCGACAACAGGAGTATCTGCCGGGCAGACCATCCCTGACGCTTCTTCGTCGGCACGCAGCCAGACAACCTCGTCGGTAACCTTCGCATTCCTGACCACGCGATACGGTGAAATCAGGAAGCCGTAATCGTCCACTTTCGCATAAATGCTAAGGCTCGGGATCAGCCCGATGTTGGTCCCTTCAGGCGTTTCCACCGGGCAAATTCGACCATAGTGCGAAATGTGCACGTCGCGTACTTCGAATCCAGCACGCTTCCGGTTCAAACCGCCGGGGCCAAGAGCCGACAAGCGCCGCTCGTGTGTCAACATCGACAAAGGGTTTGTCTGGTCGACAACCTGAGACAGTTCGCTTCGACCATAAAAATAATCGATCGCTGCAGAAACGCTCTTGGGATTGATCAGCGTTCGCGGTGTCATGGCGTCAACTTCCTTCAGGCTCATTCTCTCCTGAACGGTGCGACGCAACTTGAGGAACCCCTTGCGGATTTCGTCAGCCGCGAGTTCATCAATCGTTCGAAGACGGCGATTGCCGAGGTTGTCGATGTCATCAATCTGCGCAGTCTCGTCTCCGACCCGCAGACGAACGATATAACGCATCGCGTTGATGAAGTCCTGAGGATTCAGGGTCATCTCGTCGTCTGAAATGTCCTGCTGGAACTTCCGATTGATACGAAATCGCCCGACGCGTCCAAGTCGGTAGCGGTTGACGTCGAAGAATTTTTCGCGAAACAGATCGTTCGCTTTATCCAGATTGGGCGGGTTCCCCGGCCGCAATCTCTGGTAGATCTTCAACAATGCTTCTTCATGAGTCGAAGTGCCGTCTTCGGCCAACGTCTTGAGAATCAACGGATCCTTCACCTCAGAAACAATTTCAATACTCTTGATTCCGCAGGCAATCACTTCCTCTGCAATTGCTTCGCTGATCTCATAACCAGCATCCACAACAATCTCCCCGGCACGCTCATGCTTTGCCGGAAAAACGACATCGTCAACCGAGTACTTGCCCTCGAGGTCAGCGGCCGTCGTCTTTGCTGTAATCTTGACGGTTTCGGTTGGATAGAAGATTCGGATGATGCTTGCGTCGGATGAGTAGTCCTTCGACATTGCACGAAGCAGTGTCAGTGCCGAGAACTTTCCGCTTTGGTCAATTCGAACGCCGATTGCATCCCTCTTGCTCACCATCAACTCAATCCAGCTGCCTCGCTCTGGAATAATTCGGCAGCTGTGAGTCTTGCGATCGCTGCTGGCAGACTCTTCCGCCATGACAAAGTCAACACCCGGCGAGCGATGCAACTGGCTGACGACAACTCGCTCTGCGCCATTGATGATAAACTCGCCGCCGCCAATCATGATCGGAATATCGCCAAGATAAACCTCTTCCTCCACAGGCTGCTCTTTCACAAGACGCAACCAGACTCGGAACGGCATTCCGTAAGTCAGTCGAAGCTGGCGACATTCTTCCGGTGTGTAGCGAGGCTTTCCGAGCTCATAGC
>JBKDRW010000169.1:0-9553 GCA_046341255.1 Planctomycetota bacterium | reverse complement strand
CTTGCCGACTGAGGTTGAGATCTGACGTGTTGGCATCATCGGGGGATGAGCGTTGGACCTGCCGAAGCATCGCAAATTCCGCTTAGATGATGTACCTTCGCGCGGGCGGCAAGAGCGAATCAAGAGAGTGCGGAGGTCCTGGCATCTTTGCGGGATGGCCGTAGTGTCTCATTTCCGCATCGGGAGCCGTCTTCTGTTTGCGGAGAATCCAGCCGATCCGAATGGGAAATCACTGAATGACTCGATGGGTTCAGAAAGAAGTGCTGTTGCCGCCGTATTCCCGAGGATGCCATCTGGTCACTGAGCATGTCCTGAGTGACCTTCCTGAAGTGCGTCAGTGCATTGTTGGGTTGCTGCATGTCTTCATTCAGCATACGTCTGCATCGATCACGCTGAACGAGAACGCGGACCCGGACGTTCCGCGAGACCTCGCGATGGCATTGGATCGGCTGGCACCGGAAACGTGGCCGTATCGACATACCTGCGAAGGTTCTGACGACATGCCCGCACATGTGAAGGCCGCATTGACGGGTTCGTCCATCTTCATGCCCGTCGGTCATGGTCGGCTGCTGCTGGGGACATGGCAGGGTCTCTACCTGTGCGAGCACCGGAATCAGGGAGGTCGACGTCGGCTGATTGTCACCCTTCAGGGCCAGTTCAGAGAATGATCAGAGTCTGTTCAGACCACAACCGGTTCCGGATGGACCCATGGGCTTCGGTAGCTTCGCCGAAGCAGCTGAGTGGCCTCGGCGTCGCCAGGGATGGTGTGAGTCTGCGGGTCAAAATGCAGTGTGCGTCCGAGTTTCATCGCAAGGTTGGCGAGGATGCAGCTGGCGGTGGAGATATGGCCTTCCTCGATGTCAGACACCGGACGTTCACGATTTTCGATGCAGTGCAGGAAATCTCTCATATGTCCGCGGACTGCTGAGGCAACATGTCGTTCGAGATCTTTTTCCGTTTCGTCTTCGGGGTACTTGTCATACTCGAACAGGGCTTCCCCGGAAATGCCGCTGCCACCGCCTCGCGGAGTGAACTCAAATCTGTTGACGCTCAATTTGAGCGTACCTTTTTCGCCGTAGATGGTTGCACCCCACGGATAGCCGGCATCCTGAGGGTCTCCCCACGAGCGATGCTGCCAGAGTACCGGAAAATCCGGATGCTGGAATACGGCTGTCTGGGTATCCGAGATGTTCGCGCTGGATTCCGTCTGGACGAGGATTCCGCCGTTCGACGAAATCGCTGTTGGCCAGCCCAGCTTCAGCATCCAGCGAATCATGTCGTACATATGGACACACATGTCTCCGAGAATGCCATTTCCATATTCCATGAACGCTCGCCAGCTTCTGGGATGAGTCAGCTCCGTAAACGGCAGCATTGGAGCCGGACCGGTCCAGAGTTCGAAATCGAGATGTTCCGGAGGGGTGATGGGCACAACTTTGCGATTGGCTCGCATGTGATAGTAGCAGTAGCATTCGACCATACCGATGTCGCCCAGCAGACCGGCATCGACAACCTTTGTTTTGGCATCGATCAGGTGGGGCGTGCTTCGACGCTGCATACCGACCTGCACGACACGCTGATTTTTTCTCGCAGCAGTCAGCATGGCCTGCCCTTCGATCACATCGACGCTGACTGGCTTCTGTACCCAGACGTCGATCCCCCTGTTTACACAGTCAATCGTCTGCAATGCGTGCCAGTGGTCTGGTGAATCGATGAGCATGATGTCGAACCGGACATCATTCAGCATGGCTCGATAGTCCTGCCAGATCGGAGGCGTCCTGCGGGATTTCTGACGCTGTGAAATGATCTCAGCAGCCTCCGTTGCCATCTTTCGATCAACGTCACACACTCCGGTAACTTCAACATCAGCCACCTGCAACAATCGCAGCAGGTCAACCTTGCCGTACCAGCCGGATCCAATGATGCCGACGTGCGGTACCGTTGCGGATCCAGCAGCATACAGTCCCGAATGCAGGGCCATCGCGGCGACTCCAGCACTGCCGGATTGCAGAAAAGATCGTCGTTTCATCGTGGAGAACCTGTCAGGAAAAGGGTTGACCGGGTCGAAGCAAACGGGTGGCGACGAAGGGTAAATCATTCACAATCATTCGGCCATGGAAACAACGTTCGTCGGATCGGGTGGCTGAATGTCAGACTCGGAATGTCAGGGCTGCCGATGACCATTGATCAGGGACCCGGGCCAATGGACTCGGATGGGAAATGGTGCGCATGTGACAAGACAGAGACATCAACGCAAACAGCCTGCGGACAAACCGCAGGCTGGTGAGATGCGTGAGCTTATTTTGTTCCTCTGATTCCGTGGTTCACTCAGATGACATCGTCATCATGCAGAAAAGCGGGATCATGGTGATGCGAGCTGGTTTTTCAGATCGTCGATCTCATTGCTGTTGTCAATCGCAACCACGAGACCTGTCACGGCTGTGCCAAGCATGGCCAGCGTGACGACGTCAATCAATCCGAAGCCGGAGCTGGTCGGAGGACATGTATTGCAGGGAGCACCGTAAGGATCGCAAGCCTGGCCGCGAATAATCTCTTCGTCAGCTGACACAACGATGCCGTTGAGTGATCCTTCCGGAGCAGTGCCATTCTTCCACAGGCGAATCGGGGAAGAGACCGCTCCGACATGCAGATCATGAGCACCGCCACGAACTCCGGTGACTGAGAATTCGCCCGTGGCACCCGTCATGGTCCGGGCGATCGGAGTGCCCTGATATCGAAGTTCGACTTCAGCATTCTCCACTGGTCGGCCTTCAGCCGTGCGAACCTGTCCCTGAAGGGTTCCGTCCGCCGTCAGTTCAATGTCTCGAGCCACTTGTCGTCGACCGCCATCGAATGCGCGAACGTTGCTGGTGAGCATGATACCGAAACAGAGAGCCAGGCTGGCAGCTTTGTGAAGAAAAGTGTGTTTTCGCATCTCGTTGAACCTTCCTCAATTTGCCGAAAAGCAATCGCCAGCAGCTGACAGATTGCGTAAAACCAGTGTCAGAAGAGAAATCGGCACGTCACGAATGAGTGCTACAACCGGAACAGTCACAAAAACCAGAAACTCAGGAAAAATTGGTATTGCAGCAGAAAATGCCGTTTCCTGACTTGCGCGGAAGTGATTTCAGAGGTCCCCATGGATTCGCCCGAGTCCTCCCGTCCAATAGGTCGCGGCGCAGCCGAGAATCCAGCGAATCGGTTCCTGTCGATCTGGTCCGAAGCGGACTACGAGCAACTCGAGTTTGACGATGAGTTTCTGGCGGAACTCCGGCGTCCGAAGACGCGATATTACGAAGACGATTCCAGGTCGATCATTTCAGAGAACGACAGTCCCGACATTCCCTTTCGCTACAGTCTGAATCCTTACCGGGGCTGCCTGCACGGCTGCAGTTATTGTTATGCGCGGCCGACTCATGAATACCTCGGGCTGAGCGCAGGGCTTGATTTTGAAACAACCGTCTTTGTAAAGAAGAATGCTGCGGGTCTGTTTCGCGACTGGCTTGCTCGACCCGGGTACGAGTGTGAGTCGGTGATGTTTTCCGGTGTCACGGATTGCTACCAGCCTATTGAACGAACGCTTGAGCTCACCCGTCAATGTCTGTTTGTCGCTCAGGAGGCTGCCCAGCCAGTGGCGCTGATCACCAAAAATGTGTTGATGACGCGTGATGTCGAAGTGTTGGCGGAGATGGCGTCGCGTCATCTCTGTCGCGTGGCGCTGAGTGTGAACAGTCTCGACCAGTCACTCACTCGCGTTCTGGAGCCCGCCTCTTCGGCGCCAGAGAGTCGCCTTCGGGCCATTCGCGAATTGTCAATGGCAGGTGTTCCGGTTCATGTCATGGTCGCGCCGGTGATCCCGGGTCTGAATGATCATGAGATTCCGGCAGTTTTGCAGGCTGTCGCTGATGCCGGGGCGAAGTCGGCAAGCTTCATTATGCTTCGTCTGCCTCTGACGGTGGAGCCGCTGTTTCTGGACTGGCTCCGGCGTCATCGTCCGGGGATCGCTGATAAAGTCGAAGGGCGCCTGCGGAGCATTCGAGGGGGCGCATTAAGTCAAAGCGAGTTTGGTCTTCGCATGCGTGGGACCGGCCAGATCTCGGAACAGATTGCAGCCATGTTTCGCCTGCATCGAAAAAAATGCGGTATGACGGAGTCCCTGCCTCCGATGAGGACGGATCTGTTTCGCCCTCCGAGGGATTCGAGGGGACAGGGAACATTGTTTTAGTCTGACGTGAATGTCATCAGACGCTTCTTCAGCTCAGCAGCCAGTCGATCAACCGCCAGTCCATCCAGCGTCGATCCGGGTCGACTCCAGCTCGGCCGATGAAGCCGAGATGGCCGCCGTGCTTTGTGAGGCACAGAGTGACGTTGGTTGGCAGCCGTAATGAATAAAAGGGCTCCGGAGCCACCACCGGGTCGTCGATCGCCGCGAGGATTGTGGTGTGGACACGAATTCTGGAAATGACCGGGGCCGATGAGGCGACGGAATAGTAGTGATCGGCTGAATCGAATCCGGAGGCCGGGGCGGTGTACAGCTCATCGAAATCGTACAACCGTCTGGGCAACCGCCGTACGGAAGCGATCGGCAGTTGATCGTTCCATTGCGGCCCACCCGCGATCTGGCTGATCAGCTTGCGGGTAAAGTACCAGTCATAACGCTGACCTGAGGCTGATGAATGCAGCTTCTGTGCACACTGATGCAGATCGATCGGCGGACAGACTGCCACCGCGCGGAACAGACACAGGGGCAGGCGATCCGGGTCGCTTCCCAGATATCTCAGCAGCAGATTACCGCTCAAAGAAAAACCGGCAAGGGAAAGTGGAGACCCGGGACACAATCGTTCGACCATTTCCACGGAAGCTGCAATGTCTTCAATTCGTCCGGCATGGTACGGTGCTCGAGCCAGCAAGGCGCCGGCACCACAGCCTCGATGATCCATCCGGAAGACTCGGACTCCCTGGGAACTGAGCCGCCTTGCCATGCGAATCATGTAGCCGCTGCGATGTGAACCGCACAAACCGTGCATCAGCAGCACGACGTGATCACCACGTTGCCATGTGTCCGGTTTGTCGTCGTGAACAACAATCAGATCTCCATCCGGCAGGCGGATACGTCGCTCGGTCGTCCCGACGAGTGGCATTCGACCGGGAAAAAGAGTGCCCCAGACAGACTGTGCGTGTGGGCCCTTCAAGCCGCGGGCCGGCACAAATTCCGGAATGCCGGGAGGCATTTGTGTTGGCAGGCGCAATGGCAAAGCATCGCAAAGCCCGAGCTTCGGAAGTTCCGAAGGCATGACAGCAGGAAGTGGGCGATTTCGGTTAACCTGTGACACGAGAGATCCTGTCCCTGACATCCATGCATGGTGGGAACGTTTTGAAGCAAAGCTCAGCCTTGCGAACGTTTTAAGATCAATTTGCTCTCAGAACGCGTTTTTTAGGGAGTTTTTCGCGGGGGGCAAAGATGTCTTAGGGGGATTTTCGGATCTCCCGGCATGAGAAACGGGCCGGTGCATCAGACTTCCAGCATTTTGCCTGATTTCCGGCCGCCCTCTCAACTCCTGAATTCACGATCAGGAACTGAGAAATCGTCCGGATGCAGGCTGGAACGGCGGCATTTCGAGCAGAGTGGAATTCTGCAACGCGTGGTGGTGCAATGCCGCTCGTGAAGAACGAGCGAGGTTCATCGCTCAGGGCACAATGTTAAAACTTGTCGGCGGGGCAACCGCAAGCAATTCCGCAGGTTTTGCGACGGCTGGGGACAAACTGTGCCGGCGGAAATTGCGGATTCCGATCCAGATTGGAGCATTCCGCAGGAAAACGACGAATCTCTTGAGTCTGAGTCAACTTCCAGAAGGCGGAAGTACGCCCCTGAGAACATGTTCTGGTGTTTGCGGATGAAATTCGTTCTTTTCGCTGGACTTAGATCTGTTTGACGAAGAGAAAATTCCCGTCTTGAGTGCAGCAGGAAGAATTGCGCGCAGACTGCCGTTGCTCAAATGCGGGTTTTCCTGTGAAGATTCATGGTCATTTATTCAGTCTGATCTCCCGGATTTCCTGATCAGATCCGGGCTGACCAACACTTGTTTAGTTTTTCCAGGGTTGTGGCAATGCTGATTTCAACGTGGCTGACTTCTGTTCGTAACCGACTGAGCCAGAATCGGACGCCGTTCAAGCGTCGCAACCCGGTCCGAAAGGAGACAGGACTTGAAGAAACCCTGGAAACAAGAACACTTCTGGCGGCGCCGACACTGGTGGCAGTCCGACCCAACATCGGTGACTTCCTCGAGCCGAATGAAACGCTCAACGTCGCTCCGAAGGAACTGACGCTTCAGTTCAATCCTGGCCAGAATATTGACGCCAGCAACAACCGCTTGTTCAACAACTCTCCGATTGTGGTGACCCGTTCAGGACGAGACGGCACGTTTGCGGATGGTAATGAGGTGCCGGTCACGCTGGGTTATGTGGGACTGGGAGCGACCAACGAAGAAGTTGTGCTGCGATTTGCAGAAAATCTGCCGGATGATTTTTATCGCATTACGATCAAAGGGACGGGCCCGAATCCTCTGCGAAACACGTCCAACGAAGTGTTCAACGGGGGCACGGATGGCACGTTTTCATTTCGGCTCAATCTGGGTGCACAGGTTCGGTCCATCGTGCCTCAGCCGATCGTGCGAAATCTGAATGGCAGTCTGACGCAGCAACGAGACCAGATCGTTGTCTATTTCAATGAAGACACTCTGGACACGGCGTCTGCACAGAATCCGAATTTCTATCGGTTGCACGCGACACGCGGCACCGTCGAGAACACAGACGACATCGTTCACCTTCCGACGTCAGTGGTCTACAGTTCCACGACCCACACGGCCACACTGACGTTTGCCAGCCCGATTGATCAGTTGTCGGGCGAAGGGATGTATCGACTGCGAATCGGCACGGATGAGACCGTACCGCTCCCTCCGACCACAAGTACCTATGCGGAGCAATTCACCAACAGCTTTGGAACGACCGGCAGCGCTGCGGCGACGGTGACGATTGATCCTATTGTCTCCATTGACGGTAATCCGATTACGCTCGCCTTTTCGAAGGCGGCCCTGAACACAAACGGAATGCCTCAGATTACGGTGGTCAACCGTGCTATTACGGTGGTTTTTGACACCGTTGGTGGCACGACGCCGTCTCAGCTGGCCTGGGCCATGAATCTGAACACGCAGGTCAATCGGCTGGTGCGAACCACGATTGCAGGCAATCAGAACACGAATCTGACGCTGACCTCAACGACGACTTCGTTTTCGTTTCTTGATCCCGGATCTTCGTTTGGCAATTCGGTGAGTCTTGGAACTCTCTCGAGCCAGAGTCAGGTCATTCGCGGTCAGATTCTGTCACGTGCCTATCCGTTTGACTTTCCGGGCAACGGTGATGAGCCGGGTCATCGCGAAATCAATGTGCCGGGAGAGACACATCTCGAGGTCCCGCTGGATCAGGATCCTCAGATCTCGACCTTTTTCTATAACTTTCAGCGTAACTACGGATTCACGCCTCAGGGCAGTCCGCTTTCCAATCTGATCACAGACAATCAGAAACAGCGGGCTCGCGAGATCTTTGATCTGTACTCAAAGCGGATGGGTGTGCAGTTTGTCGAAACTGCCAATCAGGGATTCACGATTGTGACCGGCGATCTGCGGGCCATCAATCCTGCGATTATCACGGGCGCGGGTGGCGTCACTGGCTTTTCGAGTCGACCGCTGAATCTCGCGATCATGGACAATGCGGAAACCTGGGATGACTCCTATGGAGGTTCATGGTTTACCACTGCGATGCATGAGGTTGGCCATTTGCTGGGCTTCGGGCACGCATATGACCTGCCTGAACTGACAGTGATGGGAGGGTTTGAAGGCCCGACGGTTCAGACAACGACCGTTGAGCCGGACTTCCCGGGTGACGCCGATCTGGTTCACGGTCAGGCGTTGTATCGGCCGGAGAGTCGAGACATTGACCTGTATCGTTTTGTGCTGCCCAAGACCGGTCAGGTCACTGCGGAAACTATGGCTGAGCGCATGCAGGACGCCAGCCTTTTGAATACGGTGATTCGATTGTATCGCGAGGAATCGTCCGGACAGCGAACCCTGATCGCTCAGAATGACGACTACTTCAGCAAAGATTCTCTGCTGACGATGGAACTGGCGGCTGGCACCTACTTTATCGGCGTCAGTGCCAGCGGCAACGACCAGTATGATCCCACGATTCAGGACAACGGGATGAATGGAACAACGCAGGGCAAGTATGACCTGCGCCTCACCTTCCGTCCCGATACAGATTCGACAATTCGTGACTCTGCCCCGAACCAGACTTCGCAGCGTCTGGATGGCGACCATGATGGTGTCGAAGGCGGAGTTTACAACTTCTGGTTTCGTGCGGTTGATATCGCAAAGGTTCGCGTCGTCGACAAATCGATGACACCCGGTGGCAACATCGTCAATCTGTACAACCGCATCAATGCGGCATTTGCCGCAGCTCAGCCAGGCGACATCGTTCGAATTGTGGGCAATGGAGGAACAGACGGGAACGTGGCCACAAAGGGCGACAACGTGCCTTTCCAGATTGGCCTGAACGATTCCGGTTTCGAACTTGTCGACGGTGGCACCATGGACATTCCCCGAGATGTCGTGGTGATGATTGACGCTGGTGCGATCTTCAAGCTGCAGGGCGCGTTGATCGGTGCGGGCAGTTCTTCTCTGACAGTGGATCGAGGAGGTGCGACGCTGCAGGTCCTGGGAACGCCGTTCCAGGATGTCACGATGACATCGTGGCGAGATGAAACGATTGGCGGCGATACAACTCCGATCCCGACCACGCCGAAGGCGGGGAACTGGGGCGGTCTGGTGTTCCGTCGTGACGTGGATAATGCCGAAAGTCGGATCAACTATGAACGCTCCGGCATCTTCATGGATTACGTCGCTTTTGCGTCACTGCATTACGGCGGTGGTAAGCTGGATGTGGACTCGGTCAATCAGATCATCAGTCCGATTACTCTCGTTCAGGCCCGGCCGGGAATTTACAACAACCTGATTACGCTGAGTGAAGACTCCGCCATCTCCGCGGATCCGGACAGCTTTGAAGAAACAAACTTTACGACGCCGGGTTTTCAGTCGGTTGCATTCACTCCGGACTACAACCGCGTCGGGCCCGACATTTACGGCAACCGACTTGTCAACAATTCCAACAACGGATTATTCGTCCGAATTCAGACTGCACCCGGTCAGCCGACTCGCCAGTTGACGGTTGCCGGACGATTTGATGATCGTGACATCGTGCACATCATTTCCGAGAACCTCAGCATCAAGGGCAGCCCGGGTGGACCGTTCCTTGAAGTCAACGCTCCACCGGTCGTCCTTGTGACTCTGGGGTCCCAGCCGGGTTCCGGAACATTGCCAGCGGGGACTTATAATTACCGGCTGGTGTATGTGGATGCGTCCGGGAGTCAAAGTCCGGCGTCGCTGCCGACGAGGTCCATCACCCTGGCGGCGTCCAACGGGTCTGTGGATCTGAGCAATCT
>JBKDRW010000168.1:0-7918 GCA_046341255.1 Planctomycetota bacterium | reverse complement strand
CCATAAGACAGTTCGGTCAGTCCGACGATCATCCCAAGGACGCAGATGGTTCCGACCAGAACCAGTTCCGCAGAAACCACAAAGCCGTGGTCATCGTTCTTCAGTGCGTGCAGAATGTTCATTGATGAGCTCCCGTTTCTTTCATGGCGAATGAATCAGTTTCGGACAGGTCATTCGCGAAGTTGGTTTCCGTCGATCACATTGATCGTCGGCCATGCGAACCATGTAAAGCAGGCGCTGTGCCAATCGACCTTAACGCGCAAAGATATCCGCGGGAAGGTGGAAGGATTGGTGTCATAACATGAATGATGCATTCGACTTACGTTCATGTTTGCAATACTGGTCTGGCTGTCAGTCCTTCTTGACATACGACAATCACGATGATGCCGGATGTCACCGTGCGTTCCGGAGAACTCGCACGTCACAGTTGCTAACCCAGCCCAAGACAACCAGTTAAGTTCAACGCAACAGGAACGCATCACTTGATGCACAGAAGCAACAGGTCTCCCGATCGGTGTCGCTGGAACGACCGCACTGCGGAGGATTTTTTTCGGTGCCACTGTGCATTACATTCAGCGGCTTTGTCTCTGGACACGATCACGCAGCACCAGAAGCGTCATGCCGTTGGCGACGGCGATCGCCGACGGTGACGCCGCAGGAATCCTCATCAGCATCAATTCCGACAAAGGTACCCAATGACACTCGATCTGTTTTCTCGCAGAAGCTTTCTGAGTTCTTCCATGATGGCAACGGCCGCCGGATCCATGCTCACCGGGGCCGGCGCGCTGATGGCGCAGCCGCTGGCCGCGTCCCTGATGGAAGAATCAGATGGTCTGAAAGGGCGACTTTGGAAGACGTTGAAGATCGGAATGGTAAAAGTGAAAGGTTCGTTGACAGATAAATTCAAGGCTGTCAGACAGGCGGGTTTCGATGGCATCGAAATGGACTCGCCGGGCATGAATGTCAAAGAGACACAGCAGGCCATCGCGGAAAGCGGGCTGCCCGTTGATGGTACAGTCAATTCGACTCATTGGCAGATTCGTCACACCGATCCCGATGCTGCCGTGCGAGCCCGAGCGCTCGAGTCTTTGCAGACAGCGATTCGAGATACGCATGCCGTCGGCGGGCACTCGGTGCTGCTGGTGGTCGGCCACGGAAAGGATGGCAAGGAGGATGAACTCTGGAAGCGGTCGATTGAGAACATTTCGAGAGCCGTTCCCCTCGCGGCTCAATTGGGAGTCCAGATCGTCATCGAGAATGTATGGAATCACTTTCACTACAACCATGAAGGCGATCATATGCAGACGGCCGACAAGTACGTTCGGTACGTCGACGAGTTGAATTCACCGTGGGTCGGCATGCAGTTTGACATCGGCAATCACTGGAAATATGGCAGCATGGGTGATTGGATTCGTCAGCTTGGGAAGAGAGTTTTCAAGCTGGACATCAAGGGCTACAACCGAGCCGAGGACCAGTGGGCCCGCATTTCCGAGGGTGACATTGATTACCCGGATGTCAGGAAGGCGTTGAAGGAGATCAATTTCTACGGTTGGTGTGCGGCCGAGGTCGAGGGTGGGGACGAGGCGGTACTGAAACGCATCTCAGACGAGATGGATCTGGTGTTCGGGCTGAAGTAGCAGTCGGTGGGATTTTTCCGTCCGACGGCATGCACCTGGGGATTGATTTTCCGCGGATTCCGGCTCGTTCAACGCTGATTTTCTCAAAAAACTGACTCCGAAATCCGATTTGAGCAGACCTCGTGTTGGCGGATTTCTGGAAGTTTGTTGGCTTTTCGGCGCGCGGAAGACGTCATTCACCTGATCTTCCGCGCGCGGTTCAAATCAGGGGCATGCTCGTCCGATTGCCAGTCGCATCGCGGAAGAACGGCTGAACTGTGAGATTCGCGGGTCTGCGAGAGATCACAGTTTGACGCTGTTTCGGAACGACGGTATTCTGCACCGCTTCGAAATTTCGGGCCCATGTGGGGCCTGACGAGTTTAGCTGCCCTCGGGAAATTCGGCAGCGTGTTGCGTGTCGGATCACGATTTATCGTACTTCGGCATTCACACAATTGTTCTGTGCGGGCTTCCCATGGAATGCTCGCTGCGGCTGCCGCCGCAGATCACAGGAGATCGGCAATGGCTGAGATTGTGGTGAAAGACATTCTGGATGCTGGTGTTCACTACGGGCACCGGTCCAGTCGCTGGAACCCCAAAATGCGACCGTATATTTACGGTCGTCGAAACCAGATTCACATTATTGACATCAAGGAGACCATTCGTGGTCTGATCCGCGCAAAGAAGTACCTTCTGAAGGTGGCGGCTCAGGGCGGTCTGGTTCTGTTTGTCGGCACGAAGCGGCAGGCGGCCGCTTCGATTGAAGAGCTGGCTGCAGAATGCCGGATGCCGTACTGCACCGAGCGATGGCTGGGGGGTACGCTGACGAACTTTCGGACGATTCGTACGCGTCTGAAGCGACTGGAGGAACTTGAAACTCTTCGACAGACCGGCGAGATCAAGAACTACTCCAAGAAGATGCAGTCGACTCTGAATCGAGAGTACGACAAGATCTATCGCAATCTGAACGGCATGCGAGAGATGAACCGTCTGCCTGAGTGCCTCGTGATTGTTGACCCGACCAAGGAAAAGAACGCCGTTCACGAAGCGCGTCTCCTCGGTGTGAAGGTTGTTGCCCTGATCGATACGGATTCCGATCCTGACATGGTCGACCTGCCAATTCCAGGCAACGACGACAGCCTGCGATCGATTCGGCTGATCATTCAGCATCTTTCAGATGCGATCAAGCAGGGCCGCAGCCTGCGTCCGGAAGAGACCTCCCGGAAGAAGGATGACAGCGGAACTGACGAGCCGAAGGCTGTACCGTCGATCCGATAAGCTGGCGTTCTGAATCCAAATACAAACGGACGACGGTCAATCAGGCCGTCGTCTCGTTTCATTGATGCGAGCGTCTGCGGCCGCAGACGTGTCGATCAGCGAACAGGAACCGATTGTTCCTGACGCATGGAGTCGACAGGCTCCAGTGTCAAATTTGAGCATGATGTCCACCTGCCCTTTTCGGCGACAGCATCGTCGTGAGTAGTTCACATCAGTTTCCGGCGACCGCACACGCAATATCGCTTTGAGGGCTTGTCCTCTCATGGGCGGTCTGCTGGTCACATTGAATTCAATTCCAACTCATTCAAGGAGTTTCTACATGGCCGAAATTACAGCCGCAGCGGTGAAAGCTCTGCGTGAAAAGACGGACCTTCCGATGATGGAATGCAAGAAGGCATTAACGGAAGCGGGCGGAGACGAAGCCAAAGCCATCAAGATCCTGAAGGAGATGTTCAAGAAGGTTCAGGAGAAGCGAGCGGACAATGTGACAGCGGAAGGTCGCATCTTCATTGCAACTGCCGCTGATGGTTCAGAAGCCGCGATGGTTGAGATACAGTGCGAGTCTGCTCCTGTGGCCACAGGCGAAGTCATGCAGAAGTTCGGTCAGTCCATCGTTGAGCAGCTTCTGAATGGCCCCGGTGCTGCGGACGCTGCAAGTCTGATGGCTCAGAAGGGCGCTGGCCAGAGCCAGCCGTTCCAGGAACAGTATGAAGAGATCGTGAATAAGATTCGTGAAAAGATCGTGGTCAATCGAATCGCTCGCGTGAAGGGTCCGGTGGCTGGTTACGTTCATCACGACTACAAGACGGGCGTTCTGTTCGTTGCTGCTGGAAGTCCGAAGAGTACCGATGTCCTGAAGGATGTCGCGATGCACATCGCGGCCCTGAACCCAGCCGTAACAAAGCCTGAGGAATTGTCTGCTGACATTGTGCAGGCAGAACGTGATCGCCTGATCGCTGAAGCTCGTGCATCGAAGAAGCCGGAAAACATAATCGAAAAGATGGTCGATGGCCGAATGAAGGTCTTTTATGCGGAACAGGGTGTGCTTGTGATGCAGCCGTTCGCGAAGGACGACAGCAAGACCGTCGCACAGGCTCTGTCCGAAGTTGGTGCTGAGGCTGTTACCTTCCACCGCTGGAAGGTCGGTGCTTCAGCCTGATTTCGGGGACAAAGGCTGAACGGGGGACGTCAGTCCCACTGATTCTTCCGTTGGACCAGCAATCAGGGGGCCCACATCTCCCGCTCTCCGGAATTGATCGATCTGAAAAGAAGCCCGGCAGTCTCCTGATGCCGGGCTTTTCTGACATTTGCCACTCCGAGGTTTTTCATGTCGAGCAGCAGCCTTCGACCAGCATACAAGCGAGTTCTTCTGAAGATCAGCGGAGAAAGCTTCTGCCGTGAAGGAGAATCCGGGATCAGCATGGCGGAACTTGCGAATGTCGCGGAACAAATCCGCGACGTCGTTGCGAGCGGCGTGCAATTGGCGATCGTTTGTGGAGGAGGCAATATCCTTCGTGGTAAACAGTTTGCGGAGATCAGCGAAAAAATCGTGCCGTCAACAGCGCACTACATGGGCATGCTGGCAACCGTGATCAATGGACTGGCTCTGCAGGACGCTCTGGAGAGCGCCGGCGTGGCCACACGGCTGCAGAGTGCCATTCGGATGGAAGGGGTTGCAGAGCCCTTCATCCGCCGACGAGCCATCCGCCATCTTGAAAAAGGTCGCGTCGTGATTCTGGCTGCCGGAACCGGAAGTCCTTTCGTGACCACCGACACCGCGGCTGCTCTCCGTGCACGCGAACTGGACGCAGAAGTTGTTCTGAAGGGAACAAAAGTCGATGGAGTTTATTCAGCAGACCCCATGAAGAATCCTCACGCGATTCGTTACACGGATATCTCGTTCAAAGAGGTGCTCGATCAGAATCTGCAGGTAATGGATGCTCAGGCGATGCACCACTGCATGGAGCAGGAGATCGACATCATCGTATTCGACTATAAGAAAGTCGGAAACATCGCCCGAGCCATTGCCGGCGAACGAATCGGCACACGGGTTTCCACTGAAGGTCGAGCCTCCTGATCAGGGATTCACGAACCCGTGATCGTGTTGAATGTGCTCGCCCCTGCAAAGCTGACTCCTGCCTGCTGAGCCGGCATCGGTGCGAGATCAGTTGTTCCCGGCGAAGGACTGTGCACGATGCTGGTATGACGCAGTTCACTGATCATCCACCGGTGGCTGAGCGACAGACATGGCGACGAGAAGTTCATCCATGATGGCAGGGCCATCGGTTTCGTCGGCCTCCAGAGGCCAGTAGGCATCATGCTGATCGACAACTCGCAGATGTCCCTTGTGCAGATGAGACAACATCCGAATTCGCCGGGCGTCACGGTAACGGAGCACTGCGTAACCTGTCTCCAGATGAATGTTTTCCACTCGCCATGCCAGAGCACGCAGGTTCAGTTCTCGCAATTGCAGCATGCGACGGGTGGCCGTGGGAATCGGACCAAATCGGTCACGCAGTTCGGCCTCCAGTTCGGCCAGTTGCTCCAGTGTGTTGGCCTGAGACAGCCGGCGATAGACTTCGATCTTCAGCTTCTGATCGGAGACGTATTTATCGGGGATGAAGTTGCTGACCGGCAGTTCGATTTTGCAATGGCGCTGATACCGCAGCGGCTGCTTCTTCAGGGATCGCACCGCATTTTCCAGCAGCTGGCAGTAGAGTTCATAACCGACAGCGGCAATGTTACCGCTTTGTTCAGTCCCGAGAATATTCCCTGCGCCGCGGATTTCGAGATCGCGCATGGCGATTCGAAAGCCGGCGCCTAATTCGCTGTATTCTTCGATTGCCTTCAGACGACGAGTTGCCTTCGTCGTCACGGCTTTGCCATCTTCCAGCAGCAGGTAGCAATACGCTCGATGCCGATCGCGTCCGACGCGACCTCGAAGCTGATGCAGATCAGCCAGTCCGTAGTTGTCTGCCTGGTGGATAAACATCGTGTTTGCGTTGGAGATATCCAGTCCGCTTTCGATGATCGTCGTTGCGAGAAGGATGTCAGCTCTGCCGGTGACGAATTGAATCATTGCCTGTTCGAGTTCATCTTCATCCATCTGTCCATGGGCAATGGTCAGAGTCGCCTCGGGCGCGATACGTTTGAGTCTCTCGGCGATCAGCTCAATATCATGAACTCTGTTGTGGACGAAGTAGATCTGCCCTCCGCGGTTCAGCTCGCGAATAATCGCACTGCGAACAAGATTCTCATCGAACCGACCGACTCGGGTTTCGATCGGGACACGATCGCGAGGCGGTGTGGTCAGACTGCTGATGTCTCGAATACCCAGCAGCGACATGTGCAGGGTTCGCGGAATTGGCGTTGCGGTCAGAGTCAGCACGTCGACGTCCGATCGGAGGTGCTTAAGCTTTTCCTTGACCTTGACACCGAATTTCTGCTCTTCATCCACGACAAGCAGTCCCAGATCCCTGAACCTGACGTCTTTTGAGACCAGTCGATGAGTCCCCACGACGACATCGATGGAACCGTCTTTGAGGCGTTCCATGATGCGCGTCTGCTCGGCCGCTGAGCGATATCGCGACAGCATCTCGACGGTGATCGGGAACTCCGCCATGCGCTGGCAGAACGTGCGATAATGCTGTTCGGCGAGGACTGTGGTCGGAACCAGTACGGCCACCTGTCGTCCATTGTCGATGGCCTTGAAGACGGCTCGCATGGCTACTTCCGTCTTTCCAAAACCGACGTCGCCGCAGATCAGACGGTCCATGGGCCTGGGCTGCTCCATGTCGGCTTTCAGGTCCGCAATGGCGGTCACCTGATCGGGAGTTTCCGTGAACGGAAACGACTTCTCGAATTCCTGCTGCAGATGCGAATCTGGTCTGCACTGAAGTCCCGGTCGCGATGCGCGTTCGGCCTGGATCTGGAGCATGTCCGTTGCCATGTCGGAGATGGCGTCGGCAACCTGATCCTTCTTCTTCATCCAGGATGTGCCACCGTACCTGGTCAGCTCCGGTGTTGTCTTGGCAGGTCCGATATACTTCTGCACCATGTGAATCAGTGACACGGGTACATAGACGACGACCGCGTCGCGAAACTCGAGCAGCAAATGCTCTTCCTGCTGACCGTTGGCTCCCATCATTGACATGCCACGGTACCGCGCGATGCCGTGGGCGACATGCACGACCAGATCACCTTCGCGGAGATCAAGGAATGTGTCGATTGTTCTCGAGTCTGTGCGACGCTTGCGAGTCACAGTCCTTGCGGTGGATCGCGAGAACAGTTCGTTGTCACTGATGACAACCAGAGCATGCTCAATCAGACGAAACCCGCGCTGCAGCCGACCAGTCGCCAGATGAACACGCTCGGCCAGACTCGTCCCGGCCGACGCATCGGTCTCATGAATCAGCTCATTCAGGCGTTCGTGCTCGCCGTCATTGTGACAGCAAAGCAGCACATGATCCGCGGGGCCCAGAAGTTCCGACAATTCCACGAGCGCATCACGACGACTGCCGCTGAATCGTTCCATCTGTTCGATGCTGAGATGACACGACGTTTCATAACTGTCGATTCCCAGAGCATCGATTGTCACTGAGGGCAACTCGATCAGCCTGGCCATTGTCGCGTCAACGCCGTAGAGCCCGACCGGGTTCGTAAGTCGCTGCAGATACAATCGCCCCTCGCTGATCGTCTGCTGCATATCGCTCAGGATCACGATCGACGACTTCGGCAGCGAATCGATCAGGTTTTCCGATCTGTCGTTAAAGAGCGGCGCGGGAGGTGGCCAGGTTTTGACTACGAAAGCGGAGTCTGGATTTGGAAATGATTGGCTGACTGATTGGCTTTTGCGAGTCTTCGATCTGCCCTTGCCTGCGGCCGGCGCTGTCGGTTCCGCTGGTTGCGGGGAGGCTTCCGATGATGGAACGGGTTTCGTCGTGATGGTTGCCGTCAGCGAGATGCTTTTCAGGTCTTCCACACGTCGCTGTGTTTCGACATCGAACGACCGAATGGACTTGACC
>JBKDRW010000167.1:0-5779 GCA_046341255.1 Planctomycetota bacterium | reverse complement strand
GGCGGCCTGCTTTCGATGGCTTTTTCACAGTGAAACAATGCTTCCCGATTCGATGCTCCGGCTTTCAGCCCAGCACATCTGCAACGCAGCAAGGGCCGTGTCTCCGGCTAATGGACCAGCCGACGAACCCGTCAGAGAATTGACAGCAACCTGCAGTTCATCTGTAAACGCACCGCACCATTTTCCGCTTCCGCTGAGTTCTGGATGAGTCAGCCTGCCGTCATTGGTGATGACACTCAAAGGTCGGCTGACGACCCATTCACCAGCCAGCGTGCCGGCATCGAACAGCAGCGTCGCGTCGTCAAAGTACAATTCAAAACCGTGAGCAAACTGAAGGCCCTTCGCCGCGATTCCTCCACTGACGCAGGTCACTGCCGGGCCGTCTTTGTAAAGGTAGGTTGTATGAACATGATTCACAAAACCGTCCTGCATCAGTCCCCGTGAGAAGACGCCTTCCGGTCGTCCACACGCATGGGCAATAAAGTGATTGTCGTGAATATGGAGGTCGATGCCCCATCCGCCCAGCTTTCGGAAATCGGACATGTCACTGGACCAGTCCGGCCGGCAGATGACTCGCTTGAAATGGGCCGCGTTGAGTTGTCCGAATCTCTGATCGCGAATCGCTTCGGCAGCGAATCTGAACTCAGGGAAGAAGGGCAGCACGTGGGCCACCAGCAGTGGAACACCGGCGGCTTTCGCAGCGTCCACCATCTGTTGGGCTTCCGGAAGATCGACCGAGATCGGCTTCTCAACCAGCGTCGGTTTGCCGGCCTTCAGTGATTCCATCACGACATCAAAATGTTTGTCCGTCGGAAGGCACACATCGACCAGATCAATGTCCGGGTCAGCAATCAGTTGTCGGTAGTCCGAATAGCATTTGAGTTGCGAAACATCCACGTGTCCGCCTGGCGGTCCGAAATTGCCCTGAATCGAAGTCCAGTCGCCGGCGAGTTTCTTTGGATCCCGCGTGGCAATGGCCGTCACTCTGGCATTCGTCAGATCTCGAGCCCCCTCAAAATGGGTGTAGCCCATGAAACCAATCCCGATAATGCCAATCCGAACCACAACAGCCTCCAATCTTCGATGTTTCATTCGCACGAACGTGTCAGCAACCTGCCTTCCGACTGGCCAGGATTCGTTCTGCATCAGGCAGCAATTTCATCGCATCGAACACAAAAATCAACCGGCGCTCGATTCCATACGCTCCCCGGAGTCTTACGATCGAGGATGTCTGAGACGAGTGTCTTCTTTCAACTGTTCGCTGGCAGCGGCAAAACACGGTCTTCCAGAACGTCCGAGTTGCCGCCATGAAAACTGGAAGCCACCCAACTCCTGGAAGAAATTCCGGAGTGGTTCTCGATTCGACGCTTCTGACACACGGGTCGCTGCGAATCTGATCCCTGTGGCACATCGTAAAGAACGACGGCCTGACGGACTGATCAGATTGACGGTTTGACGTTCCATCCGGCCGGAGCATATCAGGCAAGTTGGTCGATGGACAGAAGCTCTGTGCATCCTGCGTGGGGGAAAATCCTCCTGACGGAGGATGTACGGGTCTGACAGCCACAGCCATCCAAAGCGGTCAGAAACCTGAAGCAAAATGGGAATTGTTTCGTGCTGCCAGACAGTTTTGGGATGCAGATAAAAAAAGAAAAAATGCGGCACGGATTTCGGATGGAGCGCCACAAACGTGGCAGGTCTGCTGAATCACAGATCGATGTCGTGAGGGCGACATCAACAGCAGGCAAGGCTTCAGGACCAGGAAGGTGCTTTATGATTCGATCACAGTTTCTGAGAACCGTCGCTGTAATGGTCTTGTGTTTTGGTGCTGGCACGACTGAGCGGGTTGAGGCCGGCTCGGATCCGGAGAGTGCGGCAGCACGTTGTCTCGCGCAGGTGGAACACCTCGAACAGCGTTGTCTGAATGCGGTCGAAGGGGATGTGGATTCAACGCTGCAGGACATTCGACGTCTGTTGGCTGATGGGTAAACCGAAGCTGCAGCACTCGCGGCTCGCGAGTGTCTTCGTGCCACTCGTATCAATGTCAGGTTGTGTATCAGTGAAATCCGCGAGACCGGGAATCGTTGTATCGACCTCCTCATTCTGTCTGGGGCTGAAGAACTGGCCGCTCGTGTTCGCTGGAACTGCGGAGCTGCGATTGATGCTCTTGAAAACCTCGTTCCGCGAGTTGAGAATGCGCTACAAGGCGCATTGGCCGGCTGACAGCCCGTTAAAAAAGGGAGGCAGGGTCCCTGCCGAGCATTCAGCAACTTGTGCAAGGTCAGGCTCAGGAGAATGTTTGCTTGACGAGGTCATATTGATCAACAGACGGCTGAGGTCCTCGGGCAGGGATTGAGTTCGCTCTGATGTGATCTGCAGGACGCAGTCTTCTCGGGAATGAATGGAATAAAGTGGAGCATTGGCCGCGATGAGCGATCGGAAAACGATGCAGAGCCATGCGGGTCCGGAACAGAACACTGCGGTTTCTGCACCAGGTTCATCCGGGGATTCTGACTCGTCATTCCTCGCCGAGGAAGATCTGGCGATGGTCGCTCGACTGCTTCAGCGGGACGCCGCAGCATGGCAGAATTTTGCTTTGGCCTCACGCGGGTTGATCATCAGTCGGATTCGGGCAGCCGCGGCTGAACTGCATCAGCCTCAGCTTCAGGAGGAGACTCTTGAAGATCTGATCGCAGAGGTCTACCGAGAACTGCTGAATCGTGAGATGGCCGTGCTGCGTCAGTATTCCGGACGTAGCCGGCTATCGACGTTTCTGGCCATTATTGTGCGGCGAACAACACTTCGCCTTCTGCTGCGGACCGCACGACAGACTGCCCTGTCGATGCCCGCAGAAGATGATGAGTTCGCAATGGTGAATGCGGAGGATCGTGGACTTCGACAGCAGCAAACGGAGCAGCTTCAACTGGCGATGTTGAGGCTCTCGCCGGATGACCAGAGACTTTTGCAGTTGTTCTACTTTGAACAGCAGGATTATGCACAGATTGCTCGTGAGTTTCGTCTCCAGGTCAATTCGGTCGGGCCACGACTTGACCGGGCGCGTCGCAGGCTGCGAAGGCTGATGCAGACCGAAGACGATTCATGATCCACATGGACAGTGGCGTGGTTTATTCTGGAACTCTTCTTGTTCGGTTTTCTTATGTCAGGATCTTCTTCAGTCAGACTTCGCCAGATGCTGCAGCTGATCTACGGTCAGTTGTTACCTTCCGACGACGCGCGCCTTCGCGGACAGCTGGCCAGAGACAGCAGACTGGCAGAACGGTTGGCTGCCGTCCGAGCCTGTGCCAAACCGCCGACAGATCTCTCGGACGCCATTTCTGAAGCGGACGCGGACCAGATTGCAGCATGGCTCGATCAGGGACTGAGTGAGTCGGACGCAGACGCTTTTGAACGGCGATGCTGGGAGTCCCCTGCTCTGCTGCGGGAAGTGTACGCAGCCTGGTCTGCTCTTGAGACAGAGTCATCACCCGCTTTGACCTCGCTGGTGAAGGCCCTGCGGACGGAACCGGTCTACGAGCCGGGGATGTCTGGAGTGCGTCCCCGTCAATCGACTTCACGAGTCTCTGCGGCCGCTGCGCTCCTGGTTCTTCTGGTGATGCTGCTGATCTGGTTTCGCCGATCCCCGGCAGAGCATTCCATGGCAGATGGTCGACCACCAGTTCCAGAGCCAAAAGCTGTTGAAAAATCGCTGCTGCCCGAGGCTCCTTCGATGATGTCGGACTCGACTCCACTGGTCGAGATGAAGAGAAGCGACGCGATCACGGAGCCGATGCGGCCGCAGCCGGCGGGGACGAGCAACAGCGATATTGCAGACATTCGGCCGCAGCCTGTGCCACCCTCGCAGGAGATGACACGGCCGTCCGACAGTTCAATGCCCGAGACGGTCGAACCAAAGAAATCAGAAGTCGCACTGCTGAAGAACGTGAAAGTGACATCCGGTGTGGCGGCCCTGACGGATGGATCCGATGGATGGGCCGGTGTTGAGAGCGACGCCGGTCGTGATCTGATCCAGAGCGGACGTGTGCGACTGATGACGTTTGTGGACAGCTATGTCTCAGGAGACCTGACACGTGGAACTCTGGTCCTCGGTCCTGAATCGCAAACGATCCTCGAGATGCCAGAGGCAGATGAGGAAATCCGCCTGAAACTAGAGTCCGGAACGGCCGTACTTCGGGAGCTTCCCCGAGGACTCCGAATGACCCTTGAGTGTCTGTCCGGGGCTGCGGCCATCGTCTGCCTCAGTCAGGACTGTCAGTTGGGACTGGTCCGGGATGACGCTGGCTGTCGCGTGGCTGTACTCCGGGGATCCGTGGAGATCGGAGACGTTGTGCTGACTCGTCGCGGCCAGGCGATGCTGACCGAAGACGGAGTGGTCACGCCGTTGCGTGAAGCAACAGCCATCTCAGACTGGACCATGGCAGCAAGGCGAACGCCGATTCCGACGGGCTTGCACCGAGTGTTGAATTCGGCGAACGATATTGCTCTCGCAGCCGAACGGACACTTGCAGAGGGCGCTCCTGAAAGTCAATTTCATGCGGTGGAAGTGCTGCTGCAGTGTGCGGCAACTGAAAGTGACGATCAGTTGATTCAAAGAGCGGCGCAATATGCTGCCTCTGACCAGGAACGACAGCGTCAGGCGGTCATTGCGTGGCTGCTGAGGATGTTGCGAGGGCATTCGAGCGGTCGGCGCAGGCTGGCGTCGGTTCTTGGTGCGACAGAACTGGATGCAGAACAGCAGAATCAGGTGGCATCATGGTTTCAGGCCATCGCCGAGCAGCGACGGCCTGACGCGGCCATGATGACGGAACTGATGGGAGCACTCCGAGGCGGCCAGCCGAGATTCGGAAAGCAGTGTGCTCGCGAATTTCTGTCTCTGTTGCTGCAGGATCCGCTGACGGAATATCGTGTCGACTCAGTCGATAACTCAGCAGCGTTGCAGTCGATCACACGAAAACTCCGACTTTGGCAGACGCGGCCGAATCGATGAGACGCAATAGAAGAGACCTGCCCCCTTTTTTATCCTGTCTCGATTGCTTCACCTAAATCCGCCTGCTGCCACAAAGTGCTTGAATCTGAATTTCCCCAACGCTTTGCCAATACCCACACTCACAGTATTGCTGCCTTTCTGGCCATTCAGTACGGCACCGGTCTGAGACGACACGACCGTGTCATTGGCCAGTGTCAACGTGTCGTCACCTTCCCCAAGTCGCATTTGGGCAGTCCGGTGAAACTTAACCGAGCCAGCAGCAAGATTGACGGCTACTTTTACGGGAACGATTGCCATATAGGTTTCCTCCACTACACGATGCACTAGATGGGTTTCACCGGTGATCGGATCAGTTACCAGATCATAAACTGTCTTGGTTCGCGTCCTCTCCTCGGTCACAAATTTCATCAGTAGCACGGTGCTTGACTTTCCAATAGAGACGAGATCGTTCCCACCTCCAGCCTCAAGCCTGGTTCTACCCTTGAAAACGGCATCGTTTAATACGATCGAATCATCTCCACTTCCGGATCGCAAATTGGTCGATCCACTGATCGTGGACGACAACAACAAGATATTCTGGCCGCCAACGTGAGTTGTAGAAATGTCAAGATTTTTGCCAACACCCGTTCTCTGAATTGTTGTGTCAGCAGCGGGTGTTTCCGTACTACTGGATTTCCCAAGGCCATTCGTGATATTCAAGTTGCCGCCAATCGATGTTTGTCCGTCAAAAGAGCCAATCTCTGTAATGACAGACAAACCTTGATTCTTAATGTG
>JBKDRW010000166.1:0-21660 GCA_046341255.1 Planctomycetota bacterium | reverse complement strand
TCTGGATATTGAGTCGGAGTTGCGCGAGTCCAATGGATACCGCGGATTGGAGTTCCTTCGCGAGAAGCTGCGTCAGGAAAACCGCCGATCTGCAGGTCCCTTCAGCCATCCACTGGCGATTCATGGCCCGCTCAGCCGTCTGAGCGACCAGATCCGGGATGTTTCGCGAATCGCGGAAGCCGTAATGCACAGTGCTGAGATATCCTCGAACCAGCGATCGGACGAGCTCTGCAACAACCTCCGCCGACTTCTGCAGACTCAGCAGCGCTGGACAGAACGACTTGAGAACCAGATCTGGCGACTGGAATCTCAAACACGTCTGATGCGACGACTGCAGCAGGTGCTTCTTCAGAATTCTCCGGCAACTGATCAGATCTGGGAGCTCTGCGAACAGATTGCTCGCGAGACACAGACGATACCCGATGGACTTCTGCTGCTGCCCGAGCCTGGCCATCGTATTGTGACGGCGACGCAGGGGATCAATCACCTGACGGCAACTGCCATTGAACGAGCCCGATACAGTGTCTTTGCGGCCATGACACTCGCCCCGGAAACTCGCGGAGCGGATATTGTTGCTGGTGTGTTTCGATCGTGGCTCACTCGGCCGATATCAGGATTGCTGGTGACAGGATCGGACGAAGTCTCGCTCGGCGAACGGGCTTCACAGAAGATGGCTGCGATGACAGGATCTTCTGTCGATGGGTCGTCTGCACAGCTTCTCGAGGTGACCGAAGATTTCGCGGACAGGATCGACCGCCGTTCGGTTGCTGCGGCGGAGTCAATTGTGCCGCCGGACATCAGAGAGTTCTTCCGGGTGATCTGGGATGATCGGGCGGCCGAGGAAGTCGATCAGGCACTTGCCGTTGAGCTCAGCGCAGCTTTTGGTATCGACCGAAGCGACGATTGTAATGCAGATGGTGAGGAGACGGATGATCGCGTGATTCTGTCGCACAGGTTGAGATGGCATCAGGACCGGCAGCAGCAAGCTGATCTGGACCTCGACATGAAAACGCGGGGTGGAAGCTCCGTGGCCATGCATCGAACACGCCGTCCGCATTTTTTGTCGTCTGCCCGGCAGCGCCAGTTCAATGTGATTTCCGATGATGAGTGAGCGCGCTGTGATGGCTTAACGTGGAGGTCGGGTGAAAGTTTTCTGATTGGCACCTCGCGGCGGTCGAACGTCGGCGAAGATTGCCGGAAGTCAGGAATGGGACTGCTCCATGAATTCGTCTTCTCCAGTTGGGAAGGCACTCGTGTCCAGTCAACAACCGATAAACCAGGCAGGACAGCGGCATGTTTTTTTCTTTTTACGTGAAGAATTCAGTGACAAATCGTTTCGAAAGCAAGGTGTTTCCAACGCGATCGGTCCGTCGGGTTGTTCATGTCCGAATCAGGTCGCAGCACTGGTCATGATCATGGCAGAACAGCAGGAACAACGAGATGCAGACTACTGGGATGAGGCTCGAACGCCTCTTTCGAGTCTGATGTTTCTGCTGCCACTCATTGTGACATACGAACTTGGCGTACTGGCGATTGATCAGGATCAGCCCGATGCACTTCGGAACGGAGCGGACTTCTGGATGCGTTCGCTGCTCTCCCGAGCCGGAGCGGAACAGGTACTGTTGCCACTGATTGTGATCGGGCTTCTGCTTGCCTGGCATATCTTTCGCCGACATCCATGGCGAGTTCGGCTTGAGACGCAGCTTGGCATGATGGCGGAAAGTCTTCTTCTGGCGGTCGTGCTTGTGGCCGTGGGGCAGTGCCACGATGTGATCTTTCGCTCGCTGGTTCGGCAGGATACGGCTCCGGCTGGAATTCTGAACGCGATGCAGGGTTCGATTTCGCTCGCGGTGTCCTACATCGGCGCAGGGGTTTATGAGGAAGTGATGTTCCGACTTTTGCTGGTGCCCGCCAGCTTTCTGTGTTTCCGAATGTTCGATTTTCCTCCGAAGTATGCGGCTGCTATGGCAGCGGTCTCTACCAGCTTCCTGTTTGCGCTGGCTCATCATGTGGGGCCGGCTGCTGAAGCATTCAGTCTGTTTGCATTTTCATTTCGAGCCGCTGCCGGCCTTTTCTTCGCCAGCGTGTTCCTGCTGCGAGGTTTTGGAATCACCGTTGGCTGTCACGCCGCATATGACCTGCTCGTCGGGATTCTGCTGGCTGTTTGAGGCTGTTCGAGAAAGATTCTGCTGGAAATGCTGTCCGAGTTTTCCGGCCGCCTTCTGCCATGTCACAAATGGCTGATACCCCGGCCAGATCCCTCAGGATCGATTCTGTCGGACAGAGACGGACTCTCCGGCTGCTGCGTTCAGGAATGCGGACCGTTGCGGTTTGAATCAGGCGCGGCAGCGACTATCACTACGCAGATGACGCCCCGCAGACGATTTCTGAAAGATTCACTGCGGATCCTTCTTTTCTTCCCAGGAGTCGCAGGAAAATGTTCCGCACAGGTTTTCTCGGCTACCAAACGACCTTCATGCTGGACTTCGTCGTCTGTGCTCTTGCCCTGATTGTTCCACTGCTGCTGCTCAGCCTCTGGCTGGTCAAAGTCCGGAAGAAATACAGGACACACATGCAGATGCAGCTGGGGCTGGGCCTGATCCTGCTCGTGGCGGTTTCGGCGTTTGAAATCGATGTTCAGTTAATTCACGGCGGCTGGGAGAAAATCGTCGCCCAACAGAATCTGACCCCTGAAGTCTACGCGGCAAAGATTGAATCGGTCCGTCCGTGGCTGCTCGTTCATCTTGTGTTTGCGATCACGACTCCGGTGCTGTGGGTAACCACAATCATCCTCGCATTGAAACGATTTGGCAAGAACCCGGTGCCCGGGGGCCACAGCAGAGCTCATTCTGTTCTGGGATGGTTATCGACTGCTGACATTACGCTCACCAGCGTCACTGGGCTCGCATTTTATTACGTCGCTTTTGTTGTCTGAAAAACATGCGGTCGATGGGAGCAGCTTGCCCGAAATCTTCCTCTGACACTCCGGATCACTGGATCGTCACTCGACAACCATGACCTCCAACGTTGTCGCACGAGTTTCTCAGAGTCTTGTTCGTACGTGGATATCGACCGCGACAGACCCTCGAGCACGCGGTGATGTCGCGCAAAGAACGGGCTCGAATCTGACACCAGAATCGAGCCCGTATCTCGGAACCGAGACCTCAGAGAGATTCGCGTCTCCTCAACACCTATTTCCCCGACTTCTCAGACTTCTCTTCTGAAGACGCTTTTTCCGCTTTGGCCTTTTCTTTCTCCAGCTTCTTCAGAAAAGCCTTCATTTCACTGACAATTTCCTCCGGCGCTTCACCGGACTTCTCGATGGCCTGCTGCTGCAGTTCAATGGCCTTATCCAGCTCGCCCTGCAGGTGCATGTAATGAGCGAGCGTGTCAATGATCATTCCATTGTCCGGCGCACCCTTGACCGCTTTCTCTGCAGCCGCAATGCCCGCTTTGACCAGCGATTCCGGAACGTCGTTATTCTCCTTTGCGGCTTCGTAGATCGACCAACTGATCTGATTGAGCACCTCAGCCTCGACATCTTCCGACTTCGTCAGTTTTGTCAGTTCCCTGGCAGCCTCATCAAAGGCCTCGGTACCAACCAGCAACTGGAACTTGGCACTATTGATCTGGATCAGTTCCTGCGGACTGGCCTTTGCGGAAACCTCCTCAAGCTTTGCGAGGCCATTTTTCGTCTCGCCCTGCTGCAGCATCTGGAAGGCGTACTGAACCCCGGCGTAAAACTCCAGTCTTTCCAGCTTTTCAAGAACTTCCGGATTGTCCTTGAACGTTTCCTTCGCTTCAGCAATCAGCTTTGCAGCCTTTTCTCCATCGTTCGACTGAACAGCCTGCTCAACAGCAAACATCAACTGATACTCTTCGCGGTTCCATGTGCCAGCCACGACCTGAGCCAGAGGTTCATCCAGTTCCATCGGATGGCCAATCCATTCAATGACGCCATCTTTCCCCACGATGAATGAGGTCGGGATTCCGTTCTGCTGAGCGGCTTCCATGTAGTCTTTATTGCTCGACCCGTCGGGATCGGTCGTCAGGCAATAGACACTCGTCAAAGCACCATAGGTTCCTTTGAGAGGCTTCTCGTCTTCATCCTCATCTTCTTTGTCGCCACCTTCAGAATCGGACTCGTCCTCTTTGTCTTCACCGTCTTCTTCAGCCGGCGCTGCACCACGGACAGGACGCTTCAGGAATTTTTCAACGGTCTCAAGATCCTCATCACTGATGCTGACGATCTGCACGCCCTTGCTGGCATACGTCTTCTGCAGTTCAGCAAGGTGTGGCATGCTGGCAACGCATGGACCGCACCAGGTGGCCCAGAACTCAACCACGTAAACCTTGCCGGGCTCGAATTCCGTCACAGGCCGGAACTTGCCATTGCCATTGCTGACCCAATGCTCAATATCGAGTTCCGGAGCCTTTGAGCCGATCGACAGAACGTCGCCCTGCGCTGACTTTTCCTCGTCTGCCATGATCGCTGGAGACATCGCGAAGAAGGCCGTTGCCAGAAGCGTGAAGTGTTTGACTGGATTCATGAAACAACAATGCTTTCGTAAAGGTACGAGTTGCCCGCAGTATGTGTGGCTCAAAGACCCACAAAACCCTCCATACTCGCGGAGTCAGCAGTGCCTGAAGATGCAAGCCGGATCGACGAAGCGCCAGAGGCGATTGTACAGACGTTTGCCAAACTCAGACATCTCTGCTTGCTGAGCACGACCACCGACTCAGTCGGATTTCGGATTTTAGTCGCCCGTACAATTGCTGAGGAGATGTCTTCCTGAGACAGGAATTCAACCTGAAATCCGACCGCCCGAACCATCACCTGACATGGAATAAGGAGCGGAGCAGTGATCGAAGATTCGAAGATCAGTTGCCCCGCGGATCCCATTCCCAACCATTTTCTGACTGTGTTCAGACCAAAAAGAGAAAAGGAACAGACTTTGTTCGTTCCGGCGGATGAATATCATGGAGTGAGGCGGGTCTGCTTCTTGACATCTCATGATGTCTTTGACACCATGCCCGATTCCTGTCGCCAGCTCATGCACATTTGTCAACTTCCCTGCCTGTTGGACGGTTTCTGCCGTGCCAAGGAAATCGAAGCAGCGAACGCAGCGAGTGGCCTGAAAAGCGACCGGAAATCCTTTCAAAGACCGGAAAATGACTTCTGTACCCGCTGCCGGGTGTCGAAAGCATTAGATTTTTGATGTGTTTGTGGCGCGCATGGTGCGTGCACGATGGGCGATCAAGCAACTCGAACGAATTTCGGCACTTGGGCAGGCAGCAACCTTCGGGGGTAAAGTCTTTCAGGCCTGTTGAAGTCGTTCTGGACAAGTGTACCGGCATGCGGCCTTGTTCGCGCTCCCAGGAGCATGCGGACAGCTGAATTCCGGCCGTTTTGATCCTGTCTTCTGTTCTTTGATCTCTGGACCTTTTTGAATCAGCGTTTGGAAGTTTAGTCATGCCAGTACCAAAGCGACGACACTCAAAGACTCGGTCGCGAAAGCGTAACAGCCACAACACCATCAAGCCTCGCCAACTGGCGAAGTGCAGCCAGTGTGGCACCATGGTTCCGACTCACGTTGTTTGCCCCACGTGTGGATATTATCAGGGCCGAACCCTGGTAGAATCTGAGGAATAACTTCCATGCGGATCGCCCTGGATGCGATGGGCGGAGACTTTGCTCCCGGACCAAATGTCATCGGTGCATTTGAAGCGGTCGAGCGAATTCCGGACCTGGAGATACTCCTGGTTGGAGACCGCCCCCGTCTGGAAGAAGAAATCGCCAAAGTCGGTCCTCTGCCGTCACGAATTCAGATTGTTGAATCTGAAGGCTTCGTTGGGATGGAAGAGAAGCCGACTGTTGCGCTGCGCGAGAAGCCGAACTGTTCAATCGTTCGATGCTGGCAACTGATGGCCTCCAAGGATGCACAGGCCGTGGTCAGTGCCGGACACACGGGCGCAGTTGTCGCGGCTGGTTTGCGAACGCGGCTGTTTCTGAAGGGTGTGAAGCGTCCTGGGATTGCAGTTCGTCTGCCAACGCTCACTGGTTCATGCATCCTGATCGATGTCGGAGCCAATCCGGCTGCCCGTCCGGAGCATCTTGTTCAGTATGGACTGATGGGATCCGTCTGGGCCCGCGAGATGCTGGGGATTCAGACCCCCAGGATCGGCTTGATGAACATCGGAAGTGAAGAAGGGAAGGGTACGGATCTTTACCGTGACACCCACGCGATGCTTCAACAGGCTCAGCTTCATGGAACGTACGTTGGCAACGTCGAAGGACGAGGACTGTACCATGGCGAAGCTGACGTGATCATCTGCGAGGGTTTCGTTGGAAACGTCGTCCTCAAGGTGAGTGAAGGGATGGCGGAATTCATGCTGAAGACCGTCGGCGGGGCCCTGATGAAGTCGCTGTCGACGGAGCGTGATCTCGCCAAACAGACGCTTGGAAAACTCACGGAACAGTTCCATTATCAGGAGTCCGGAGGAGCACCTTTGCTGGGGATTGATGGGGTCTGCATCATCTGCCACGGGTCCAGCGATCATCGATCGATTCGAAATGCTCTGAAGATGGCAACGGAAATCGACAATCATCATATCAACTCGCGAATTACGGAACTTCTCGCTGAGCAGGTCTGATGGAGCTGACCACGAACCTCTGCCGATGTTCGCAGAGAACGGCTGAAACCCATCAATGCGGCAGTTCGTCCTCGATCGACGTAAGGACAGCCTGAGTATCGCGATGAAGACTGCGGACGCTCCTCATCATCCGATCGATTTCGGCATCTGCGCAGGTAGCTCGATTCTCATGAGACGTAAGGAGACTCTTGCTCGGCGTTGTGATCGGCTCTCATGTTTCATGACGGTTGGCTCCTGCAGTGCTGTGAAGCATCCGTTCATTCGAAACCAGACGCATCGCAATTCCAGCCTCGGGATTTGCTTTGTTGTTCACAATCTGACGACCGCACACGCCATCGACGCCGCGATCAGTCAATAAACATCAGTTCATTCGAACACAGCAGAACTTGCGCGAGTTGTTCAAGCGGCGTGAGGCGGATTGCAATGTCCCGCGTGAAGTCGGACTCCGAATCCCACCGAGTTGCCTTAGCGGGGTTCGGTCCCACCTCTTCAATTGCACATCGCCAGTCATACTGATCGCTGTTAAGCAGTTCACCGATGTCGACCAGCATATCAATCGTTTCACCCGGTTCGACCGACAGGACATCGGTCTTGAGTTCCAATTGCTTTCGATGAACTGTGGCAGACTGCAGTATTCCGGATTTTGAGCTCACGAGGAATGCCCTGATTCCATCCCCGGGCTCGGGGTCATGCTGCAGTCTTGAAAGCACCCGAATCTGCATCGATCGCGGAGCCGTCCAACGTCGAATTGATGCATGTTGGCGATCATTGCCCGGGTGTCCACCGGTCGAATTGAGATACACCCATCCCAGCGTTTCATCCGGAACCGATGGTCCTCCCTGCCACGCCGTTCCCGAAAAATGTGGCAGAGAAGTAAATGACGAAACTCGCCCGGCGGCCTCATCAATCGCCCCATAGCCATACGACCACGCTGCAACCGTCGCCGGCATGCGTTCTGAAGGTGGTGACTCACTCTGAAGCAGCGAAATCGCGGCCTGCAATTCTCCCTCAGATGGTAATCGTTGGTAGGCACGGCGATACATCGCGGTGACCTGAGTTGAAAGCGAATCATTCTCCGCTGCAACCACCCGAGCCAGAGAGCGAGCACGTTCGAGCGAGATCGGGTGATTCATCAGAAACAGGGATTGCTGAGGAACGGTCGTCTCACTTCGCTGCGGTATGTGCAGATCCGGATTTGCAAAATCAAACATCCGGAGTGTCCCAGGAAGGAACTGTCGATCGACGAGACCATAAATCGTTCTGCGGGTCGGAAACGGTTGTCGGAACAAATCCGCCGCGCGTCCTCCGAGTTCGCGGCTGAGGTCACCGGACAGTGCCAGCATCGTGTCGCGCAGTTCTTCGAATGTGAGTCGATGCGGCGCCATTCGCCAAAGGAGCCGATTCGATGGATCAAGTGTCAGCGCCAGATCGCGCCGGGATGTATCTTCTGAGCCGAACGAATTCTGCCGAAACGTGGAGGACAGCAGAATTCGGCGGTGCAGCGACTTGAGACTCCAGCCATCGGCGACCAATTGAGATGATAGCCAGTCCAGCAATTCCGGATGCGACGGCGCTTCAGCACGGACCCCAAAGTCACCGGGTGTGGAGACGATTCCCGTTCCGAAGTACTGGGCCCAGATGCGGTTCACAATCACTCGAGCCGTCAGGGGATTCCCGGAATGAATGATGGCTTCGGCCAGTTCTTTTCGCCCGCTGCCGTACTGAAACGGTTTTCGGTCAGAGCCACTCAACAGAGTCAGAAACTGTCGAGGAACTTCGTCTCCGCGATTTGCCGAGTTGCCTCGCCGGAAGATTCTGGGCGTCACCAGACGACGACGATCATTCAGGACCACGGCAAATCGCGGCTGCGACGATGCGTTCAGAATCGAACAATCAACTTCAACCTGCAACTTCCACATCTCCGTGCAGACGCCCGAATCGAAGTCATACTCGGTACTCACAATCGGTTCGTCCGGAACAAAGCAGGGACCATCAGCCCCATAGAGCACCTGTCGCAGTTGTTCATCGGCAGGATCAGGAAATACGTCCGGCGGAACCAGTTCTCTGGCTCTTGCGTCAATCGCGAGGGCCGTCCATCGAATCTCAGCGTTTTCAAAAAGTTTTGCGTACCGGGCGATCACCTCCTGCATCGATTCCGGGATCGAGTCAAAGACTGCTCGCACTCGGGGATTCAGCTGATCTTGAGGCAGCGACTGAAGCGACGACACGATCTGCCCGGACTGCCTCGAGAACTCCTCAGTCTTCAGCGTTCGGAACTCATGCCACGCCCGAAACACCGGATCACCGTTCTTTTCAGCATTCTGCAGATAATCACGCCAGCGGTGGACAAACGAAGGCAGCAGATCGTCTGCCGAGATCACCTGATCGAAGCCTTCTTCAGGATACCTGCTGAGTTCCAGCTGAGCGGCAAGATAGTCTGCGATCCGGGATCGAAGACGATTCTGAGTCGCATCACGTCGCTGCTGCAGTGTGTCTCGCAGCTGTTTTTCTTTTGCCTCGTAATCGGCTTCAAACGCGTCATCCCGATCGCCGCGACTCGGCAGACGAACGACCTTTTCCACGCAGCTGTCAAACACACCATACAAGGAATAGTAATCCGCGGTCGGAATCGGGTCGTATTTATGATCATGGCACCGTGCGCAGCCAACGGTCAGCGCCATCGTGCCACGCGTCACCACATCAATCCGATCATCGATGATGTCACGGCGAACACCCAGAAATCGTCGGCCGACGGTCAGAAAACCCATCGCCGCGAGATCGTCTTCGGTACGATCCGCAACCTGATCGGCCGCAATCTGGAGCAGCAGAAATCGATCATACGCCATATCAGCGTTCAGCGAGTTGATCACCCAGTCACGATAATTCCACGCATGCACCCAGAATCGTTCTTCTCGGGCATAGACATATCCCTTGGTGTCGGAGTACCGCGCGATGTCGAGCCATCGCCGAGCCCAGTGCTGACCATACTCCGGCGAACTTAGCAGGCGTTCGATCAGTCGTTCGTAGGATCCTGGCGAGGAATCCGCCACAAATGCGTCCACATCTTCAGGCGTTGGCGGCAGGCCGGTGACTGCATACGTGGCGCGGCGAATCAAAGTTCGTCGATCCGCTTCCGGCGAAAGGCTTAGTCCTGACTGTTCATGCTTTTCAACCACAAACGCATCGATCTCATTTCGGACCCGTGCTCCGGCCGCCGATGTGATTTCCGGCACGGGGGGGCGTTTCACCGGTTGAAATGCCCAATGCGTCTGAGCCGCTGAGGCAACGCCTGACTTTAACGATGCACTGTGTTCCGGCCATTCTGCACCTGAGTTAACCCAGTGAACCAGAATGTCCCGCTCCTGGTCAGTCAACGGGGTTTCCGGAGGCATCTGCAGGTCACCACGATAGCGAATCGCCTCAATCAGGCGGCTTGACTCGGCATCACCAGGCTGCATGGCTGGCCCGGAATCCCCACCTTTCAGCATCGCATTCAATGAATCCAGTCGAAGACCGCCCGACTGCTTCTCTTCACCATGGCAACCGATGCACCGGGTCATCAGGAGCGGTCGCACATGCGTCTCGAAGAAGTCTTCGCCGGCGACAGCCGTATTCTCATCTGCAGACAGGGAATTCCTCGACAGAATAACACACACAGCCACCAGAAGTCTGATGACGCAGCATCCAATGTGATTTCGAGTCACAGAAGTCACAACCATGGTGTGAAGGCTGGTCAAAAGGCTGCGAACGAACATCTGCGCATCCTTTGAAATCGGGACGGGAACACGCCGGCATCAGCGGATGGTCCAACAGGGAGGACTCTTATTGTTTCCAGCTCGGTCTCGAATCACAAGTGACTGCCTGTTGATGAATCACGAAAGTTTCAGCTTGAAATTTCGCATCTCGAATCAGGGGGACTGTTCGAATTTCACAGCGACCTGCCGAGACATGTGCTTCGCTCCTGCACCGGCTCAGCAACCTCGCTCTCCCAGTTTTACCAGGATGATGGGAAACATTTCTCCTGACTTTCGACGCCCCAACGAACTGTGCCATTTTGTTACGATGTTCTCGATCTGATTCGGGAAAGTCCCTTCAGAGTCGATCACGGGTTGCCACGCGAGAAAATTCTGCGAAAATCGGTGTTTCGTGGTTCAGCTCTGATCGATCTCTGACGTTCTGAGCACAATCTCTCGAAATCACAACTTCCGGGATCAGCGTGGACCGAGAAACAGGAACAACCCTGTGAACCATGCGTTTCCGCCTGGGCATCGTGTCCCGATGAAAACGTGTTTCCCAGGCGGTATGTGCTGAGATCGGAATTGGCAATGAGGTTGCTGATCTGGCGAACGGAGGTGCCAGCCTCATTCCTGTCCAGAGGGTTGTGAACGAGTCACTCGAAACCAAAGTGAGCATTTCCATCATGTTGCTGATGATTCTGCGGGTCGCGTACCTGCTGATCTGTGCCGGAGCGATTCTGGCTTATATATCGACGGAAACCGTCGCAGGTGAACCTGCGCTGTTGCCGCGAGTGATTGAGAACAACAAGGCAATTTCGTTTTTCGTTCTGCTGTTGTTGTCCCAGGCGGTGACCATCATCGACCTGATCATTCGACGCAAACGGATCGACATCATTTCAGCGATTTACTTCGGGATTCTGATCGGCGTGCTGCTCGCCTATCTGATGATTCAGGCTCTGACTCCGATCGTTCCGGTGAATACGCCCTACCACACGCTGGTGGTCCTGCTGACATTGCTGATCCTGCCTTATCTCTGCGTGTCACTGCTGTTGCAGACGAAGGATGACTTTCGGTTTGTCATTCCTTACGTTGAATTTCAGCGAGACCTGAAGAGCGGACGCCCGCTGGTTGTTGACAGCAGTTCGTTGATCGACGGTCGCATTGCAGATGTCGTGGAAACCAACATCATCGACTCACAACTGATCGTGCCGGACTTTGTGCTGGCGGAGGTTCAGGATGTCGCCGACTCCAGCGACAAGAATCGCAGAACGCGCGGTCGTCGGGGACTGGAGGTCCTTGCCAAGCTTCAGCAGAGCACGATCGTCGATGTCAAAGTGATGGAAACATCGCGAACCGACTTCAAAATGATGACTGTTGACCAGAAAGTGGTTGCCCTTGCCAAGCAGGTGCGTGGAGGAGTCATTACGAATGACTTCAACCTTAACAAGGTCGCGAGTGTTCAGGGGATTCCGGTCATTAACCTCAATGATGTGTCGAACGCATTGAAACCTCGCTATATTCCGGGCGAGCGACTTTCGATCAAAATCATCAAGGAAGGGGAAGGGCCCGGACAGGGAGTCGGATACCTTGACGACGGGACGATGGTTGTCTGTGAAAATGCGGCGAACATGACCGGAAAAGATGCGAATGTCGTCGTCACAAGCGTCTTGCAAAGCAGCGCGGGACGAATGATTTTCTGCAAGTTGGTTTACAAGGCCGGAGACACTCAGGCCTGATGCCTAAGCCCTTTTTTGTCCTGTTTCCAACGACGAGAGTCCGGTGGGGGCGTGCTCAAGTTCCCGCCAGAATGACCGAACCGATCTTTGTCCCGGGCGACAGGAGTCCACGACGACAAAGAACCTTGAGTTTCGACGTGACTGCTGGTACCGTCTCTGATGGGATTCACCGGGTCGTCGTTCTTGTGACCCTCGCTTCTACCTGCCGATTGCAGCCCGCCAGATCTTCCCATTCAGATTCTGCTCGTCATCGAAATTCAGATGGGGCCACCACCTATGATTCCTCCATCCCGCCTGACGTGTCGTTCATGTTATGCAATCGTGGCGGCCATCATTTCGATCGCGCAGACGGTTTCGCCAGTTGCTGCTCAGACGGTGTGCCTGCCATTGCCTCGACTGTTGACAACGATGCCCATGGGTGGTCAGATCGGGACAACCGTCGAGATCGTCGTCACGGGCGAAAACATCGAGGATGCGTCTGAACTGCGATTTACGCATCCGGGCATCACGGCAGCGCCGAAGCTTGACGCTGAAGGCGATCAAGTGCCGGATCGATGGCTGGTGACGATTTCGGGTGACTGTCCGCCGGGGCTTCACGAAGCTCGCCTGATGACACGACTTGGCATTTCCTCGTCTCGCGTCTTTTGTGTGGACACGTGGCCCGAAGTTCTTCAGACGAACCCGAACACATCGCTCGACAAAGCCATGCCGCTGGCCATCAATTCGGTCTGCAACGCGGTAATGACCAATAAGGCTGTGGATCATTACTCCTTTGAAGCCGTCAAAGGATATCGATACATCATCAACGTGGCTTCGCGAGGAATCGATTCGAAACTGGACGCTGTGCTGATTGTCGGAGACGCGATGGGACGAGATCTCGTCGTCGATCGTCGCGGTGGAACGCTCGACTTTACTGCGAAGGAAGATGGCAGGCACACGATCAAAGTGCATGAACTGACATTCAAGGGCGGCCCGGCCTTCTACTACCGCCTGTCTCTGCAGCAAGTGGCCGTTGACGCACCTGTACCCATGTTTGCATCAACGAGGACCGTCAGTTCATTCTCATGGCCTCCTGCGAATCTGCCGGAGATCGCTTCCATCGCGGAAGCTGAACCCAACAACGACGGCGCTGCCGTTCAGAAGATCTCGATTCCATGCGATCTCGCCGGAAGTTTTTTTCCAGCGGCGGATGTTGATGTCTTTGAGTTCGAGGCGAAAAAAGGTGACGCTTGGTGGATCGAAGTCGCTTCGGAACGTCTTGGTCGTCCAACGGATCCGGCGATCCTTGTGCAGCGAGTTGTTGGTGAGGGTCCACCTGCAACGCTGGAAGATGTGGCCGAGTTGACGGACATTGCCCCGCCGATTCGACCATCCAGCAATGGCTACGCCTATGACGGGCCACCTTACGATGGCGGCTCTCCGGACATCATCGGTCGTGTTGAGATCAAGGAAGACGGTCTGTATCGGATTCAACTCACCGATCTTTTTGGCGGTACGAGAAATGACGCCTGTAACATCTATCGCATGATTGTACGCCGGGCCGCTCCCGACTTTGCCGTTGCCGCCTGGGGCCTGCACATGGAACTTCGCAACGGTGATCGAAATGCCTTATCAAAACCGCTCGCGCTGCGAGGCGGCATTACAGTGGCCCTTGAGGTTGCAGCCGTCCGTCGTGATGGTTTCGATGGTGATATTGATCTGGTGATGGAAGGCCTGCCGCCGGGAGTGACGGCGCAGGGTCTTCGAATTGCCAAAGGGAAGACTCGAGGCATCATGCTGATTACAGCTGATCAGAACGCACCGCGAGCACTTTCTGAAGTCAGCTTCTACGGCAGATCGATGCTCGATGGTGCAGAGGTTCGCCGACCCGTTCATATGGCTGCTCACGCATGGCCGATTGTGGATTCGTGGGGAGAAATTCCTCAGCCTCGACTTATCACGGGGCTGCCGATCTCAGTCTCCGGTTCTGAATTCGCACCGTTATCAATGGCAGCAGCAGAGAAGAAGACCTTTGAAGTTGTCGCGGGCGAAAAACTGACGATCCCGCTGATCATGACCAAACGCAGTGAGTTCTCGGGATCGATTCTGCAGTTGAAGACTTCCGGCGAGGGCTTCGAGAACAATCCGCGATTTGATGTATCGCTGACAGGCGATACGGCTGAGGCAGTACTCGATACGAAGTCACTCGGCACGCAGCCCGGTGACTATCTGATTTCATTCTATGGGAGCGCTGTGGCACGGTATCGTTTTAATCCCGATGCTGTTGCGGTTGCCGAAGCGGAACACAAAAAAGCGATCGAGGATGCGACAGCGGCAGCCGCGGAACTTCAGAAACTGATGGAGGCTGCTGCCGCGGCACCATCCGAAACGAAGTCCGAAGCGGATCAGGCGGTCGTCGATGCCATGAATCGCAGGCAGGCTGCAGATGCCCTGGTCACTTCCGCGGCAGCAAGGCTGAAATCTGTGACGGACGCTGCGACTCCGCGGGACACCGTTGACATTGTTCTTGCCGAGCCGATTGCCATCAAAGTCAAGGCCCCCTGATCGCCGAACGACCATGCATTCAGGCCTTCGAGAATCCTGAGAATTCTGAAATCGCCCGCTGAAGGGCCTCAGAATTCCTGCGTGGACGCGAACCACACGGATGTCCGCTGACATGGATTCAATGGATCGCTACGATTCGGAGAGTTCATGGGATGATGATCCTGCGAAGAGAGGGCATCCCAGGCTGATTGTTATCATCGAACCAACGCGGGATGGAGCAGATTTCTGTTCCACTCGGCGGCGACAGGCTAAGTCATGAGAGATCCCCGCGTTCCACTTCGAAATCCGATCATTGCCGGAGTCCTCGCGTTCCTGATCCCTGGCCTCGGGCACTGGTATCAGGGACGTCGCCTGAAGGCCACGATCAATTTTGTCGGTGTGCTGACGCTGTTCTTCTGGGGCATGATTCTCGGCAACTGGCAGCCGGTCTACAGCCAACTGGTGCTCAGCACTGATGCTGCCGAATCAAATCTGCATCGCAGAGCTTTTGGTCAGCCCGAGCCGGGGTCCGACGAGTTTTTGCATCTGGGGCAGGCCGTTCAGAGCCAGCCGCAATTGAGTTTTGCCTATGGCTACGGAGCTCAATTTCTGGTTGGGCTGCCGGCTCTGCCGGCGCTTGTTCAGGAAATGCGATTTCGAAGCGACAAACACGACGCAAGAATGCTCGATACGCCGATCAACGCGAGTTTTCGCGGCGTACTGATTGAAGGCGGTCGGTCAAAGCCTGTCAAAGGCAAAATCACGCTCGAGCCGGTTCGCCCTGAAGGCAGCCGAAGTGTCAGTGGTCTGCTCAAGGCTGTCGAAGCTGATGGCTCTATGACCGAATATCCTCTTGGAGGTACCATTCGGCTGGGCCGAGCGGTGTTCGGTTCTCCGGAGCGACTCGTGGAATGTAATATTCTTGGTGAACGGCGTTACCAGAGTGATGGCATCAAGGGCTTCATCAATCGACCCGTCTGGAACTGGTACCAGGCTCCGAGGGATAACTTTGAACTGGATCGACTGCACGGTGTGCTGAGTCGAAAGTTTGATATTGCCACGGTCTTCACCTGGATCGCCGGATTGCTCAATCTGCTTGCGATCTGGGATGCAGTCGATGGACCGGCTTACGGCTATGGCGACGAGAAGCCGGACGATCAGGAAGCGGACGATAAAAAGAAGTCGGAAAAGAAGAGCTGATCCTCATGCGGATCAACGTCCCGACGTCCCATGATCTGCCGCTCGATGACACATCGCCCGATGACAACTCAGCCAGATTGTGAATTCACCTACTGTTTCCTTCACTGATTCCAGGGGCCCGAAGTCGCGATGGATTCCTCCTCCGTTTTTTATGCCGTTCCACTGACGGCAATTATCAGCCTCGTTTACAGCGCCAGCCGTTTCGAATTGCCGTCGCGCATTTTCAGTTCTGCTGCCATCATGTTTCTGAAAACCATCGCATTTCTCGGGGCGTTGTACGTCTTCCTCCTGTACATGTCGAACTGACGAAATATCAGGCTCGGGCCATTTTCCTGCTCCTCGTCCCGCCAGCGAAACAGAGCAGGGTCTGCGCGTCACTCAGCCGAACAGGCCTCAGGCTGAATGAGGATGGACCGAGGTTTTCGCGTGACATCCCGCGAGCTTTCGCCACAATGGAGAATCAACCCAAGGTGTCCCGTCAATCATTCCACCGCAGCTTGGCCAACTGAATTTCGCAGAGCCGATCCACGTGCGCCTCTTGACGGGTTCAAACTCACTGACCCTGCCCCTTGCTTATCGGGAGCCCACAATGTCTCAACACGCACATGACGGTAAATTATCTGCAGGAACCGAAATCAACTCACTGCGTCCTTCACGTCGATGGTTTCTTTCCGCTGCGGCAGCGGTGGCAGCAGCGGGAAATCTGAGAGCGGAAGAGCAATTCGGATTCGGCGAGAATGATCCGCCTGTCCGCTATCCGGATCCGCGGCTGGTCTCACTGGATGATCGCGGCAAGAAACTGATACTGGGAAACACACCGATCCAGAGACTGTATCACAGCAAGAACATGATGTGGGCGGAAGGACCGGCATGGAGCGGTCAGGGTCGATACCTTGTCTGGAGCGACATTCCAAACAACGTGCAGCATCGATGGCTGGAAGAAGACGGGCATGTCAGCATCATCCGGAATCCGGCAAACAACAGTAATGGAAACACCTTTGACCGCGAAGGTCGACAGATCTCATTCGAGCATCTGACCCGTGCTGTAGCGCGATATGAAATTGATGGAACCCGTACGGTGCTTGCGAACAGCTACAACGGCAAACCCCTGAATGCTCCGAACGATGGTGTTGTGCATCCCAACGGAGATATCTGGTTTACGGATCCCGGATATGGCGCCTTGATGGATTATGAAGGTGAACTGGCAAAGACCGGATCAGTCCAGCCGCATCAGAAAGAAGCCATTTATCGAATTGAGGCCAGCACCGGTAAAGTGTTCCAGATGACAACAGAAATCAACAAGCCAAACGGTCTGTGTTTCTCGCCGGACTACAGCAGGTTGTATGTTGCCGATACAGGCGCATCCCACTATCCGGATGCTCCGAAGAACATCAAGGTCTGGGACGTCGTGGATGGCACGAAACTCGCAAACGGCAGAGAATTTGCATCCATGAATCTGGAAATGGCGGATGGCACCACGAAAGCAGGGTTTGCCGATGGCATTCGCTGCGATGTCGCCGGCAACATCTGGGCCAGTGCAGGCTGGGTCGGAGCCGGCTACGATGGCGTTCACGTGTTTGCTCCTGAAGACGGTGCCAGAATTGCTCAGATTCATCTGCCGGAAATCTGCAGTAATGTGTGCTTTGGAGGAACGAAACGGAATCGGCTCTTTATGACTGGCAGCCAGTCCCTGTATGCCGTCTACGTCAACACGAAGGGTGCTCATTTCTGCTGATGAAGCGTGGCCGGCTGATTTCATCAGAAATGGATTCTCTTGACTGCCGGACTTTTGCAGGGAAGCCTGAATGAATCGTACTCCGCAATGGAAGCTGATCGATCTCACTCCATGGATACTGCTCCTCGCCATCATCACGTGGGGAGCGGTGTCATGGCTTGATGGCGGGATCGTGGCGCAAGTGGCGAGCCCCGAACGCACCAATGCGGAGCGAATTCATGCCATGGTGGCCATGTTTCAGGCGATGGAGCCATGGGCTCCTTTCGCCTACATCACCTTCACATGCGTTGAAGTTGTTGTGGCACCGATTCCGGGATTGATGCTGTATGCGCCCGGCGGGCTGGTGTTCGGTCCCGTCACAGGTGGTGTGCTCGCGATTGTCGGCAACACACTCGGTGCAGGACTATCCTGCTGGCTGGCAAGGTCATTTGGAGACCGCTGGATTCAACGCATGGCTTCGGACTCCGGTTTCTCGCGATTTCAGACACTGATTGAGCGTCGGGGCTTCTGGATTCTGTTCCTGCTGCGACTCAACCCGCTGACGTCCAGTGATCTGCTGTCTTATGCGGCCGGCATGACCAGAATGCCGACGTGGCAGGTCATGTGCGCCTCGGGACTCGGTCTGGCCCCACTGTGCCTGCTGCAGTCGTGGCTCTCGGACAGCATCTTTCACCGCTGGCCATTTCTGTTCTGGCCGCTCATCATCAGTGCCATGTTCTACATCGTGGTGGTCGTTGCCGTGATCTCCCGGATCCTGCGCCAGAAACCCGGGATTGCCCCCGAAGTCGCTGACTAAGACCGCCCTGACCACCGCGTCGCCGGACCTGATTCATGCACTCTGCATGATTTCAAATCGACATGGATGGCGCAGCGGCCCAAAAGACCTCCGTCCGTCGTGGCGTCGATTTTCAGACGAACTGCGACACTCCTCAGCAGGCCGTCGACTGAAAACCCTCAAACGAGTCGCCTCGCAAACACATGTGTTTGCGTTTTCCGCTGAGAACGGACTGCACCTGCGAAACCTGATGGCTGACGACGCCCATTTTTTTGGCGGAAACCACCAGCGTTGGAATGGCTGATCGCCCGATAGGAAGTTTTTTCGAGTCACCGATAATATCGGCCGTTCGCTCACTGAACAGGGAAGTCGTCCAGTCCTGGCAGGGAAGTCTGTGGTGATGATGGATCATCGACATTTTCCCGCTGAAGGAGCACGACATGCGAATCGTGGTTGCTGATCCTGACGTTTCATTTCTGACAACAGCGCAGCCTTATTTCGCGGATCGCGGGCACGAAGCAGAAATTGCCACGACTGGTCTGGATTGCCTGACCCTCCTGCAAGAGTTTCGTCCGGCTGTCCTGCTGATCAGCAGTGATTTGTTGTGGGGAGGACCTGACGGTGTTCTGGACGTGATGCAGAATGACCCGGTGCTCGGCCACATCCACGTCCTGCTGCTCGCCGGCCAGGGAATATCGCCCGTCCTGAAGCAGCATTTGATGGTGCGGGCAATCGTCACAAAGCCAATTCGGCTGGAAGACCTGATTCGACAGATCTCACGTCTCCGTTCAGGTCGTCATGTTGGTCCAATCCATCAGATCCGGTTGCAACTGCTGATCGCATATCCACAGGAAATACCACTCGTGGAGCCTGTCTGCAGAGCGGTTTCACAGCAGGAATTTCCATGGAGTCAGAACTGAATCTTCTCAACTCGACAAGACGCTGCGTGATGTGAACTGCCTCTGAAAAGTACCTCATACACCTTGATCAATTCTGCGATAGCGCCAGCCAGGTTCACGAATTGGTCCTGGCGCATCGCTGACGGATTGAGGATATCAGGGATGACGACCAGCTCTGTGTCACGGCCAGTCAACATGGAGATCTGGCCGGCCGTGGTCGAACAGAAAGACAAAGGACCAGCAGAACTTCAACCAACAGATGGAGATCAAGGCCAATGAAATTCGCAACGACCATTTCTGATCATGGAGCACTGCAGACCGGGAGCAGTTCTGTGGGATCATGGCATGATGGCGCCACCGGAGCTGTGCCGGGACAGCTCCGGTGGCGGTACCGGTCTTGCGGTTCTCAGAGCAGCGGCACCGTTTCCCGAGGGAGTGTCGGGTGCTGTGAGGCGAACGACAGCCATGAGATTCTCGATCACCTGACGATTGCCGAACTGTCCAATTCGGCGATAGATCAGATGGACCGAGATGAACTGATTCGAGTCATTCGTGCGGCGAGACTGTCCGCCCATCTCAGGCGTCCGTGTCTTGTCAACGGAGATCTGTGTGTGCTCCGGCGTCTGGCTTATCTTGCCAGACGATCATGCCAGGGCCTGCTGGCAGCGGCCGTCCGTTGCTGCTGTCAGGAAGGGTTCTGGTCAGAAGACGGCTTTGTTTCGCCGGGACAAATGATCTTCTGAACACAGCAATCGCGTGTGATGGACAGATGACCCGACGTGCAGGTGATCTCTGGCCCCTTTGAAGTGAGGAGACTTATCCATGGCAGCAATGCTGGAAATGAATGCGATCATGCCCTCTCAGACAGCCGGAAAACATCCGGGGGTGGTGCAGGACGACGAACTTGTATCCCGCGTCAGACACCGACTGCTGGCCTGCGGCGATTGGAGCATCCGAGCACTTGAATGCGGAGTCTCTGATGGAATCCTGACGCTCCGAGGACTCGTGCCATCGTGGTTTCATAAGCAGGTTGCTCAGGAAACGGTTCGCAGCCTTTCCGGAATCCGAAGCATCGTGAACCTGATCGCTGTCGCCCCCGATGGAGATGATATCTCGACAACTTGTCCCGGATTCGGCGTCGTCTGTGCGCCGTCTGGTTTTCGCGATCGCGTGAAATCAGCGGGAGCAGCGTCGTCCGTCTCTGAATCGGACGGAGGAAAGATCGACGAGAAGCCCGCCGGCGGTTGACCATCAAACATGTTGATCCGTGAAGCAACAGGTCATGCCCTCCATCCATCAAACACCATGGCGATCGAAAGAGTTGACTGCAATTGTTGACAACAGATCCATTCGGTCATCCCGAAGTCTGTCGCTGAAATTCAGCGTGGTGCCGCGAGGCCACCGGCAATTCAGCCCCTGGATTCCTGTTCAATTCGACGGCGGGCGGAATCTTTGATTTCACGCTGACTAACGCGGACCGAGTGAAGTTTTAACCATGGATTCTCTCAGACTCTCCAGTCCTGCCTTCGACGAGGGCGGATTCATCCCTGTCACATATACGGGCGACGGTAAGAACCTTTCACCGCCGCTCATGTGGACAGAACCTCCGGCTGGCACCGTCAGTTTCGCACTGGTCTGTGAAGATCCGGACGCTCCAGGGGGCATCTGGGCGCATTGGGTTGTCTCGAACCTTCCGCCTGATTGTCGAGAACTGCTGGAGGGAATGATCCCCGAAGAACCTGTTGCCACGACCGGTGTACAGGGAAAAAACGACTTTGGGACATGTCGTTATTCAGGACCAGAACCACCACACGGCCGATTGCATCATTATTACTTTCGCCTGTTTGCATTGAACACCGTGTTACCGCTTCTTGCCGGCTCCACGCGGGATCAACTTCTTCAGTCGATTCGCGGCCATGTGCTTTCTGAAGCACGACTGATGGGCAGATACCAGAGGTGAATTCTGTGTTCAGACACGGCGATCGAGAAGGAGAACTCTGATGTCCGTTTCAACGGAAGATGGCCTTCATGAGCATGTCCGCATTCCAATACCGCATGGTGTGCTGCAGGGGATCCTGACCATTCCACCGGAAGCAAAAGGCATAGTCATCTTTGCTCATGGCACCGGCAGCGGACGATTCAGCCCTCGAAATCAGTTCGTGGCAGGAGTTCTGGTCGAATCGGGCCTCGCTACTCTGCTGCCGGATCTTCTGGTGGAATCCGAAGAAGGAGATCAGGAACGAGTATTTGATGTGGAACTCCTTGCAGACCGATTGCTGTCGACAGCATCGTGGCTCTCTGAGGATTCTCGGACATCTGGTCTGGCGCAGGGCTATTTCGGTGCCAGTACCGGAGCAGCCGCGGCCCTTATTGCTGCCGCCCGGAAACCAGATGAAACAAT
>JBKDRW010000165.1:0-8587 GCA_046341255.1 Planctomycetota bacterium | reverse complement strand
GGGTCGGACAGGCTCAGGCTCTCATCGGACCGGCTTCAGAAAAAGTCAAAGTCGCGACCGCCGAGCGTGATGCTGCAGTGGCAGTACAGACAACGCAGAAGCAGAAAGTTGACGCGGCAAACGTCGCATATGAAGGCGCTCAGAAGAAGTTTGCCGAACAACAGGCCCTGGTAACCGCTGAAGAACAGAAGCTTGCAGCTGAACAGACGAAGGAGAAACATTTAACGGATTCCGTTGCTGCCCTTCAGAAGGCGGTACCGGAGCTGAAGGCGGCCGCTGAGAAATCGGCTGTAGCGTCTGATATGATGAAGGCCGACGAAGAGCTGAAGAAAGTCGTTGAACAATTGAAGGCTCAGGTGGCAGCACGCGAAGCCGAGCTGAAGACGAACGAGACTGCCCTTGCGGCTGCAAAGGCGGCGATTGTCAGCCTGAACGGCAACATCGCAAAGCAGAAAGAACAGCTTGCGGTCGATGACAAGGCAGGCAAAGACGCGAAGGTCGTTCTGGATACGGAGAATACCGCGTATGCCGCGACTCAGCAGGCCACGGCAGCAAAAGAGCAGGCTCTTGCGGCAGTTCAGAACGAGCTGAATCGCGCGAACAATCTGGTCGGCCGCTGGCAGAACTATGTCGCACTGCGAGATGAACTGGCTGCCCTTGAGGCAGCGCGGAAGAAGCGTGATGAAGTTCAGCTGACTTCCCTGCAGGTTCAGACTCAACTGCAGGAGAAACAGCAGATGATCGCCGCAGCGACAAAGACGATGCAGGATGCTCAGGCACTGGTGGCTTCAAATGAACAGAAAATGAAGGATCTGAACGCGTCGATGACGGCAATTGAACAGCAGAAGGCGACTCAGAAAGATCTGATCACAAAGACGGAGACGGCATTGCCTAACATCAAGAGTGCACTCGAACAGGTAAAGACGGCTCTGACAGTGCTTCCTGATAATGCGGAGATCAAGTCTTCTGCTGACGCTCTTGCAGCAACCATTGAACGTCAGTCCTCGTCCATCGTGACCATGAATGAACAGATCGTTGCGATGGATAAGCAGATGACGGCGTCGAAGACGGAGATAGATGCTTCCGTGAAGGTTATTGCCGATGCAAAGGCAACAATGGCCACGGCAGAGCAGACAATGAAAACCGTAATGGCTGACCTTCCGGCTGTCGAAGCTCAGTTGAACGCTGCAAACGCAGAGTTGTCGAATGCAGACAAGGCCGTGGAAGCGGCTGCTGGTGTCGTTGAAAATCGTCGACAGCAGATCCGTCCTCAACTGCAGTTGAGTCAGGCGAAGTAGTCGAACAGAGGTCTGACGAGGACGGATAATTCAAACAGAGCCCGGCCAAGCCGGGCTCTTTCACTGATCCGTGTGTGTGCTCGACCAGCACTGGGGAATGACTCGAGTGGCTGTGGAGTCATTCGCAGGCCGGATTGTGAAAGCCTTGCCACCCATCATGGTTTTTCTGAAGGACCGCAGCAACAGACCATTTCGTGACAGCCGGGACAGCCCTGACCGTATTTCAGCCGAACAGCGTCTGCCAGATTGATTCCTGCCACGTTGGCGAGGGTTGCCAGCCACGCCAGCACATCTGCGAATTCCTTCGCAGTCTCTTCCCTGGTTTCTTCCCGAAGCGCGGCGGACAGTTCGCCAACTTCCTCCATGAACCACATAAACGTCCCCTCAATTCCCCGTGCAGAGTCCTTGCGGGAATACATGGTGGCGATCAGATTCTGAAGTTCATCGAGCGTCATGAGGGCTTCCTGTCACGAAATTGTTGGTATGCAGTGAGTTCTGAAGAACAGGGATCAGCCGCGATTCTGTCCCTGTGGATTACGCCGGCTCTGAGTTGCCACGCTGAGAGCGTCTGGGAACGGGTGTCGTTTCTGAGAGGGTAGGACGATCTGAGTCTTCGTGGCATCAGGATCCCGTCAGGGCTGATCTTCAAAAATCAGCGGTGTGGACGAGTTGGGAGGCGATACGCGGAATCGAACGCGGCCTTCGAGCACCTTTCTGAGCAATTCACCACAGATTTTTTCACGCCAGCCGGACAACAGCAGGGGTGTTGCGTCTTCATCACCGCTTCTCATGGACCGAACGAGTTCCATGAGGTCACGATTCGTGCCGACGAGCGTCTGGGCGATGTCAAGTTCCGCACAGACGTTTCCCAGAGCGAGTGAAAGCAGTTTGGAGATTACCTGCTCGTCAGATGAAGTATCGTCTCTGGAGCGGATCCGTTTCGGCAGCTTGTCATCAGGAACTCGACACGCATCGTCGATCACAGCCACAATTTCTTCGAGTCTTTTGCGGTACTCGGGGCGATTCAGGTCGCGATTCGCGAGGGCCTGCTGTACGGTTCGAGGCCGACGTTTCGCAAGGTCAACGAGCAGGTCATCTCGCAGAACACGTCGAATGGGACGATTGCGATAGGCGGCCTCTTCTTCACGCCACTGAGCCAGTTTCTGGGCGACCAGCAGATCGCGTCTTGGCAGTTTATGAATTCCGGACAGTCGCTCCCACGGCTGGATCTGCTCTTCCTGAAAGATCTCGAGACACATTCGTTGAAATTCAGACTTCGCCCAGTCGAGTCGGCCTTTGCCTTCCAGCCATGTCTGCTGCCGGTTCCAGACATGCAGCACATGCGACACATCCTCCAGAGCGTATTGTATCTGCTCGGGAGAAAGCGGACGTCTCAGCCAGTCTGTTCGTGTCTGCGAGTTTCCGATGACGGTTCCGAGGACACGTTCTACGATCGCATTGTAGGAGAGCGGATAACTGCGTCCCCGAAGCCCTTCAGCAATCTGAATGTCGATCAGATTTCTGGGCATCATGCCACTCAGTTGCACACAAAAGCGAATCTCGGCCTGACCGCCATGGACGACCACGGTCACCTCTTCATCGGCCATGATGTCCCACCAGGAGGACAGCACGGGCACTTCCAGTGGATCAACGGCAACACATCGCTCCGGGGTCGCAAACTGGAGCAGACCGAGTTGAGGTCGATAGCCAATGTCAGACACGAACTCTGAGTCAAAAGCGACGAGTCGACATTGACGGATATGGTCGCACAACTCGAGAAAGTCTTCGTGAGACGTGATCATAGACGCGTGCATTCCGGTTCCACTTTGATTCAGCCCTCCCGGCTTCGCTCAACTCGCGGAGTCGGACTCACTGTTTGTCAGAAACAGAGATGAAAAGGCTCATTCCTGTGTTCTCGAGGAGTGATCACGGGGCGTCAGCAGATTCCGACGCCGCCCTGATTGGCAGTCACCGACAGAGACCCACGCTCCGTCGGCTCTGTGGGCATGTATAGCAGGTCATCACCCCGCAAGTGAAGCAGGATCTCAGCTTTCCGGCTGTTCGGGAATCTGCAGACGTTCCAGCTCACGCTGAAAGCCTCCTGAAAGAATTGGAAACCGGCACCACGTGCGAGGGTCGAGATTCTTGTCATCAACGTGGAACGATGGCGCGTAACGTTCTCGCTTCCATTGGTTTCGAGACCAGAGTCTGAAAAATCGCGTGACCCACTCAGCCAGCTGACGTCCTGAGTATTCTGAAGACTCCCGGCAGAGCGTCTCGAGAATCTCCGCCGGGCTCATCTTGTCGCGAATCCCAAGTCTCTCGATATGGTCGAGAATGGGATAAGGCATGAGATCGCCTTCATCTGTCTGCTGATACGCTGCCGGGCGCAGTTCTGCCGTGGGTTGCTGTACGTTAACATGCCGGAGCGCGGGGATCGGAGCAACTCCTGCGGAACCATTTGTCTCCATCTCTCTCAGCCATTCTCGCAGGAATGCCTTGTCGATGCCTGCAATCGGGCTCAGGCCGCCGGATGTATCACCATCCATCGTGGCGTACCCGACCGCTGCCTCAGAGCGATTGCTCGTTGAAAGCAGCAACGCATTGCGAAGATTGGTGAGGAGCCAGACCGAGGGAGACCGAGTGCGAGCCTGAATGTTCTGAAGAGCAATGTCATCCGTCTGCCACGATAGTTTTCGTCCGATCGCTGATTCAATTCGATCCTTGTAGAGTTCCACGAGGGAATCGACGTCGATCCGCAGAAACATTCCGCCGATGGATTCCGTCACCTCCCGAGCAGCGTTGAAGGTAACCTCCGAACTGTTCCTCGTTTCCTGATACACTCCGGCCAGCAGCAGCTTCATGATACTGTCTGCGGACGTGGCATTCCCGATGCCAGTCACATGACGGAGTTTGTCCTGAAACGCAGTGATCCCCAGTTCCGCCAGTCCACGATCGACCAGGCACCGAACGAGCACCGCACAGGCCGAGGAATCAGCGCCGCCGCTCATGCTGATCACAAACCCATTCGATCGACTCTTGCGCATATAGTCGAACAGACCCAGCGAGACGGCCTGAGTAAACTCGTCGAGTCGAGACTCCGGCTGCGTCAGCATCGGTGACGTGATCCGCGTTTTCGGAGCTTCAAATTGCCCTCGAATGGAGATCATCCGATCCCAGATCGATTTCCCGACATCCGATGCCATCGAGTGAATGCTGGCCCGACGATTACGAGTCAGCTCGACATCGACATCTGCGACAGTGATGTCAGCATCCTGAAATCCAAACCGCGGCCCCGCAGCAACGAGGTCGCCCCCCGACGCAATCAGAGCACCGCCATCGTAAATCGAACGACCGGCTTCGTTGCCGACGAGATTGGCATAGATGTAACTTACACCGAATGCACGCGAACCCTCGAGTACAAAGCGTTTTCGAATCTCATGCTTGCCGAACGCAAAATGACTTGCACTGGGGTTCAGAATGATGTCGACACCACATTCCGCCATTCGATTTCCAGGCCGGCCGGCGACCCATGCATCTTCGCAGATCTCAAAGCCGATTCGCACTCCATCGCGTTCGAAGATGAGATCGCCAATTGGCCAGGAATCGCCATCCTGCTGATATCTGGTGATCACCTCCGCTGGCCATGCCCGAAACCAGCGAGGTTCATAATGCAGACCGTCGCCGGCCAGATGCTGCTTCGCGACAAATCCTGCAATCTGCCCGTTGCAGAGAAGACAAACCGTGTTGTAAACGCCATTCGTCACAAACAACGGCAAGCCGACGGAAACAATCATTCCCTCCGTTTCAGGAACGATGACCTGCAGCATCTCCCAGCTGCTTCGCCAGACATGTGGCGCGAGGAACATATCTTCGCAGCCGTATCCGGTGATGCATAATTCCGGAAGGCAAAGGATCTGCACATCCGATTCGCGCGCGGCGTGGATTGCATCAATGATGCGACGGCTGTTGCCATCCCAGTCCAGAGGCGTCTGATTCAGAATTCCCGCGCCGAGACGAATTCGTTTCATCTGATTGTCTCAACCTCGCTTCGCTGTGCTGCCGGAACGATCCCGGGAAATAATAGCATGATAGATTCAATTCCGAACCGGTTGTTTCAAAACAACGCGCCTTTCTTCCGTGTGATCTGTTTGTTCTCCCGAAGCTGAGCCCTGTCAGGGCAATTGCATGAAAAAGGCCACGAGGATCGCTCGTGGCCTTAGGCTGGATTCGCCTGAGTCTGGTCTCTTCAGCGAGCTTCCGGAGGCAGTGGGACTGGGATTTCCTGGCTGCTCGACGAAGCTTCAGGAGGGGCATTTCGGGACTGGTCGCTGACCGTGTCTGATTCGCTCTGCGAGAAGCGAGTTGATCGTCGATCGAGAATGACTCGTGCCGCTTCTCGCACTTCCTCATCGCTGAGTCTGCGGAGGTTGCCGATCTGCGTCAGAGGTTCCACAACACTGGCGACTCGACCAAGCGTTGATTCCATCATCGCCAGTTCCATCAGCGTGTGCCGCAGCTGTTCGAGAGAGTCCACGTGGCTTGCGACTTCAACACGAAAATCATCCATGATTTCGAGATTCTGAATTGCCGCAGCCACCTGATCTGATTGCTTCACCAGCGAGTCCTGCATGCTGATCAGCGAGTCGAGGCTCTGCTGAGCTGATTCGAGTTGCGAAGCGGATCCGCTGAGAGTTTCGTTCATCGCCACCATCGTGCGGGTATTCTCCTGTGCCACTGACAGCTTTTCGCCAGTGGCGGACAGGTCTCCCAGCAGAGAATTCAGCCCCGCCATATCGGCCTTCGCACGATCGATATCGGCCGATGCAACTCGGACAGAGTCTTTCAGACCGACGAATTCGTCGAACTTCTGGACTGCCATCTGCAGATCTTCAGACTGAGTGATGACGCGCTGTGTGAGGTCGGCCATGTTGGATACGCCTTCGCTGGCCTGATCGTAATTGTTTGAGACAGCAATGAGGCGATTCTGCAGAGCAACCAGACCATCCAGCGAGTTCTGTGCCACCTCGGTGGAGTGGCTGCCGTTCAGAATAGCCTGCTGAAGTTCGCTCATCGCAGCCAGCTGCGCGGAAGCCTGAGTCGTCTGCTGCTGAGTCGCAATCAATCGCTCCTGAACCTTTTTCATCTGCTCCAGTGCAGCCAGTGCAGAACTTGCCGCCTCGGATTCTTTGGTGACTGTGGATCGAAGAGTTTCGATACTGGCAATGTTGCTCTGCAGATCGTCAAGGCGACCAGCCTGCTCGTTCAAGGTGGTCAGGAGATCATTTGTACGGAATACTGACTCTCGCGCTGCAACAAGTTTTCCCATGTTGGATTCGGAGACGTTCAGTCGAGCCTGAATGTTGTCGAGGCGACCTTTCAGGGGCCCGACCATCATCAGTTGAATGCCGAAGAAGACGACTCCAAGTGACATCACCATGGACATCCACATGAAGCTTCGAAACCCCCGCATCTCCTGGTCAGAGTGCTTTCGAATTGTTGTCGTTGTGCCGTTCAAGGGACCTGCCTCCAAACTGTGAACCACGAGTTGATGCTCGCGGAATCTCAAACCCTGTTGCCATACCGTGAACCTGCAAACTGCAGCCAACGCTGGTCGACAACGCTCCGCACGATGCGTGCTGTCGCTGAAACTCAGGACAGAACGGGTCAGGAAGGAGCTCAGTGACCTTCTGTTCGCTTCGGGGCTCGCCTGCGCCCCTTCAATCAGAATGCTTTACCCTTCTTCTATCGCCCTCAGGGTCGTGTGCAATTTGCCGGATTGACTCTGCGCGGCAGCTTTTGCCGAAACGGTCCGTCGGTTCACAGCATCTGGGTGTGATATATCGACTGTAGCGATTGTCTGATGTGCGAGTGATCATCGATTGCAGCAAGTGGTGACGGCGGGGCGACAACCTCAGCAATCAAGTGGCGAGTCCGGGCACATGGGAGCACGATTTGTGAATCTGATGACGGGGTAAAGGTCCTCGATCATTGACTGGCGTGCCACGATTCAAGGAAGGGATGGGTGAAGACAGTGAATTCATGTCACCAGCCGCTGAGGTGCTGAGTGAGGCGAGTGACTCTGTATTGAGTCAATAAGATCCCGTGATGATTCGACCGTGTTCAGTGACAATTTTTGATCTGCCTCAGACAGCAGTGGTGGTCGGTGCGAGTCTTGCGGAGCGTCAACGCGAGGGGGATGCAGTTCAGAGATCAGCGGGGCGAAGCTTCTGAAATTGGCTGGGAGATGAGGTGAACACACAGGGGAAACAAAAGCCTCCGTTCAACAACCAGAGTGACGGGTTGGCCATGTCAATCCTGATCATGCAAATCGCGAATCACGCAGGGACAGGCTGATCGCCCTGGAAATAGACTGATGCTCTACGTGGCATGTCCGACAAGGGGTACAGGAATTTCGAAACGGACATGGTGAACTTCATCCTGAATGTTGCGGCTTTTGCGGAATTGGCGATGGTGGGCTCTGAAGACCTGATTGCGGAGGCGCGGGGCGGCGTTTAGACTGCTCATTCGTCGATTCAGAAATGCTCCGTATGATGGCTACTTGTTTTCGGAATGACCCATGAAGGGCCCGTCGCTTCCTGTTGAACTTCGAGTTCTTCGTGTGTTCCATTGCCAGGCGTGCGGCCGACGAATCTTTGTTCCCGGATCTGTGACAAGTTACCTCTGTTCCTGCAGCGATCCGCCGAAATTTATGCAGCCGCAGGAGCGTCCCGTCACAAAATCACCTGATGTGGCCCATTTCCTCAGTCCGGCCGAGCCGAGGGACCTTGAGGAAGAACCTGAGGTTGAACTCGAACCTTACGTTCCGTTTGTTCCGGTGCTGCCCCAGAGACCTGGCCCGTTTTCGTCTCGTCGGAAATTGTCCGACGAGATCGAGAAGTTTGTGCCTGCGGAGTTTGGTGACGGCGTGGACTCGGTAAAGAACAACGCCGATGCAGATGCCGGTTTCGAGTCAGCGGACGAGCAGAATTCCAATCGGCCATCGTTTCGAAATCGCCAGCGGCCGGGTGTGAGCGGCAATCGCGAGCGTGCTGCTGGCGGTCGCAAGGATCGCCATGAACGTCGCGAGTCTCGTGGTGAACTGCGTGGGCCAGCGATACATCCGGTGTCGCCGCCAGAGTTTCGTGGATCTGACGATCATGGCGACTCACCATCGGTGGAACAGCCATCCGCCGGGCCAGAGTGACATTCCGGTCTGAGTCAATCCGCAGACAGTCGCAGCGGTGGTCGCCGTAGTCGCCGTCGAAGAGGTCGGAGCGGTTCTGATA
>JBKDRW010000164.1:0-13720 GCA_046341255.1 Planctomycetota bacterium | reverse complement strand
CTTCTCTCGCTATCTTTGTCGCCTCAAACGGGCCGATCTGAACCCAGTCCGGGGTGCTTTCCGGAACTCGGATACGGGTGGCTTTCTCCGGATCCAGATCGATACTCAGCACGTGTGTCTTCCCGGGCGATGCAGTGCCCGGGCGAACGGCCGCAATCACTCTTGGCTGAAGACTTTCTCCTGAACTGTTATCCTCGATCGCGCCCTCTTGATCACGACGCAGGTTCCGCACATTGGCTGGGTGGGGCACTCCTGCGTAGCCTCCGATGACGTAGGGAAATCGTCCCGGGGTCACATGATAGTGATATCCTCGCTGGCCATCGGAATGGCCATTGCAGACGTCAAGAGCCGCGGATCCCTGAAGATCCCTGGCCATCGTGCCATCGGATTCATACGGGCCGTAGACTGGAAATCCGTCGAATGCAAAGCCGATCACCGGGGAATGCTGCTGGCCGTTATCCCTGAACGGGGACTTCACACAGACAGGGTACTTGTGGTAGTGATACACGCCCCGCTGTTCCGGATGACCGCAGCATGAATCCAGCCATACTTCCGAATATCCTTCAACGGCATTCATACCGCCCGCTTCAAACGGATTGAAGAACACCACTCCGTTCAGCGCCACTCCGATCGGTCCCATGGGCACGCGCGTAATGTGATCGTTCAACTTTGGTTCGAGCGGAAGCCTGAACTGAAACTTCTGAACCTCGATCCGATTCGGATTTCCCGAGTTGGGAAACACGGCCGTCGGATGATTGGGATATCCCTGGCTGTCGAGAATTATGGATGTGGCATCATGTCGAATGATCACGTTGTCAATCCCATCGCCGTTCGAGTCCTTGCGGTGATAGGAAAACAGATCAAGATATCGATCGGCATCTCTATAAAAATACGTCGGTGGATCCGTCCTGCTCACGTACCAGAATCCACCCAGATGATTTAACGCGTTCGGGTCCACCTCGGTCGACTCACCTGCTGCAGCATGGACTGCGGTCGCCAGAAGGATGATCCAGACGCCAGCGGCACACGGCAGGGGCCGTTGTTCTCGTTGTTGAAGCCAGCAGAGTCTGCTTACCAATTCAATCATGATACACCATTCCCCTCTGTGCCTGACTCTGGCACCGGCCATTTGACGATCAACGTTGAACCCACGCCCGGCTCGGATTGACACTCGATGGTGCCCCCCTGCCCTTCTGCAAGACTTCGGCAGATCGCGAGCCCAAGTCCACTGCCACCGTTCTGACGCGATCTTGCAGTATCAATTCGATAGAACCGTTCAAAGATGTGCGGAAGGTGCTCAGGGGCGATACCATCACCGGTGTCGGACACCGTCATGATGGCAAAATCTTTCTCTCTACGCACCGAAACTGAAATCCTGCCGCCGGACGGTGTATGCTGAATCGCATTGTCGATCAGGTTGGCCGGAATCTGAACCATGAATCTCGGATCCGCGCTGATGAACACCGGTTGTTCCGGCATCTCGCAGAGGAGATCAATACCCTCTGCGACCGCTTTTCCTTCAAGTTGTCTGACGGCTTCTTCTGCGGATTGACGCAGGTCGATCTCCGTCGGATACAATTCCAGACGCTCCGCATCAGTACGAGCCAGCAACAGCAGTCCTTCCACAAGGGATTTCATGCGTTCAGACGATTTCAGGCAGGTCGTCAGTGTCTTCTGGTAAGATTCTGTAGACCTCGGTTGCGAAAGAGCATGCTCAATCTGCGACTGAATGACGGCCAGCGGAGTCCGCAGTTCATGCGATGCATCCGAGGTGAACTGTGTCAGTCGACCGAAAGACTGTTCCAGGCGTTCAAACGTGTTGTTGAGGACCTTTGCAAGCGGAATCAGTTCCTCATCGAGGTCGCCGGTTTCAATCCTACGATCCAGATTGGTCACCGAGATCCGCGATGCCGTCTCTGAAATCTGCTGTATCGGCTGCACCATGCGATTGGACACCCATCCGCCACCGACAATTCCGATGACGCACGTCACCACGGCCAGACCGGCGATCTGAAATCCGAAGTAGTGCAGTCGTCGCAGGTCTTCGTCCATCGGACGCAGCACGAGAATCGTGGATTCGTGAGGCCCCAGCAGCTTGACCGTCAGGATTCCTCGCGACCGAGTCAACTGCGGACCGCGGGCTTTCACGATCGGCATTGCCGCCGTTGTGAACTCGTCCACGCGTGGACCGTAACTCTGGTTCAGGATGGAACCATCCCGACGCCAGATCACGAATTCCATGCGATCCACAATCGGTCGATCTGCCTCTTCATCGCCGGATTGCGAAGCTGGAGGATGTACGGAGCCAGCCGGCCAGCCCACGGGTCCGCGATTGTGACGCAATGGACGTCGGTCCTCGGGTGGCCCGGGAGGCCGATGGTCTCGAAAGCCAGGTCGCCCCTGTGGCTCCCCGACACCTCGCTGGGAGAGCTCCGGCGGTAAGGGCGGAAGGCGAAATTCAAGAGGAAGCGGCTCAGATGTGAACTCGACGGGAAGTCGTTCTTCGACGGAACCACTCTGGCCACTCAGATCCTGCTCCGAAGGTCGTGGTGGACGCGGACGCACGTTACGAAGACTGACTTCCAGATACTGGGCTGTTGAGATGGCCTGCAGAGCCGCTCGCTCATGCACGTCTCGATCCGCCCGCCAGTACACGAGGCACCCGAAGACCAGCAGCGAAAGAGCGTAAACTCCGCCGTACCACCACTGTAGCCTTCTGCGAATGGACTTAGTCATGGAGCATGTACCCCTGACCGCGCCGTGTGGTGATGAAGTCTTTTCCGAGTTTTCGTCGAAGATTTGAGATATGCACGTCCACCAGATTCGACAGACTGTCGTCATTTTCGTCGAACAGGTGATCGTAAATCTGAGTTCTCGAGACCAGTTGTCCTCGATGAAGTGCCAACAGCTCCAGCAATGAAAACTCGCGAGCTGTCAGCAGGATCTGATCCTTGCCCCGAGTCACCGTTTTTGCCGTGGTGTCAATCAGCAGTTCGCCGATGCCGATCTGTGATGTTGCCTGACCGGCAGACCTGCGAATCAGGGCTCTCAGACGAGCCTTCAGTTCAGCCAGATGAAAGGGCTTGGACAGATAATCATCAGCGCCGCCATCCAGACCACGGACTCGATCCTTCAGACCATCACGCGCCGTGAGAATCATCACCGGAGTCTTATGAGTCAGCCTGAGTTTCTCGAGCACCTCCCATCCGGTCATCCCCGGCAGCAAGAGGTCCAGAATGATGGCGTCGTAAGTCCAGTGGCACGCTTTGAAAAGTCCCTCACGACCGTCAGCTGCCTCGTCGACGGCATATCCGTCTTCCCGAAGAACCTCCGCGATGGTTCGCAGCAGATCAGGTTCATCTTCGACGACGAGCACACGCATGACATGACTCAGGACGGAGGAAACATCAAAGAACCGCGATTGCAAACACCCGCGACACAGTGGTATCCGAAACGATTCAGGCATTCCCACAGACAAGTTTAGCAGGGCGAACCTGAAGAGATCATGAAGGGGATTGGATTTTATTTCCCTGATTGTGTGAGTCCGCGTGCTGACGTGGTCTCTCCAGGAACAGATTCCATACGGTGGCTCGATGGTGAAACGGCTGCCGACCGACGCACGACCCCATGCTGATGGCTGTCCAGCACGCACATACGGAGCTCGGCATCAGCAGCCTGTTGAAAAAAAAGGGCAAGTATCCCGGCGATCCGCTGGAGCATGAAAACCCTTGTACTGTCTGTGGCGCAGGAGGACCTTCGCCCTCCCGAATCCTGTTGTTCAACAGACTTTCAGGCGGTGGCCGGATCTATCGAATGGGCACGATGTGTCGTTTGTAGCAGCTCAATCAGGTGGCTTTGGTGATCCGTGAGGTTGCCGGACGACCTGATGTCAGGTAGCGTTCAAAGCTCAAGTCGGTTTTCCAGTCATGGTGTTTCGCTTCCTGAACCGTGAATCGTGGGACAGACTTTATGTGCAGATTCGCTTTCTCTGAGATCCTGCGTTCCGTCGCACGGCTGCTGTCGAACGAGGAATGGCCTGAAGAGTCCCCCCGACCATTGGGGATGAAGAACCGTCGGGCTCGTCGTCCCACTACGGAGACACTGGAACCTCGCTGGATGCTGGCGGGCTCCATGCAGATAGGAATGAATCTGGAGACCGTGGTCGACTGGAGTCCGGCGTGGACATTCACCGACGCCTTCCAATCGTCGCGCCCATGGATCAGTCATGCCTACAACACAGCGACGTTTTCAGAGAGCTGGGAAGGCGGAGGAACTGTCCACGTTGACAACAAGGGATGGCCGACTCAGCTGAACCAATGGACGAACGCTCAGGGCCAGTTGATGAGACAACGTCTGGGGACTCTGATGTTTCGCGACATCGGGACGGCTTACCCAGCCGGCACGTATCGTGCCGAGTGGGAAGGGACCGGGCAGCTTTCGTGGGGATTTGCCGCAAAACTGGTTGAGCAGGGAACGATGGCGGACGGCAGGCATTACGCACTGCTGAATGTAACTCCGAGCTCGGATGGCATCTACCTGAGGATTGAGGATCTGAATTCGAGCGATCCGATCCGCAACATTCATGTCTGGATGCCCGATCACAACGGCCAGAGCTTTGCGGGCAAAGTATGGAAACCTGGTGCCGCATTTTCGCCCTTCCATCCGCAGTTTCTCGACCGGCTTGCCCCGTTCAGGACGCTGCGTTTCATGGACTGGGCCGAAACCAACTCCAGCGACACGGTCACATGGTCACACAGACGTCCGTTCGACTACGCAACACAGCAAAGCGGAGATTTTCGGAATGGCGTTGCGGTGGAATATATGGTGCAACTGGCCAACGAGCTCGATGCGGATGTCTGGTTGAACATGCCCTATCGAGCTGATGACAATTTTGTTCGAAGCTTCGCGACTCAGGTCCGTGACACGCTGGAAACGGGTCGCAGGATCTACATCGAATGGTCCAACGAGACATGGAACGCCGGATGGGGCTTTGAGACCTACCCCTGGGTCACACAGGAGCTTGCACAGCCCGAAAACGCGTACCTGAACGGTGACCGGTGGGCTTTCGTCGCTCGTGAAACCAAACGCGACTTCGACATCTGGTCGGATGTGTTCGCCGGTCAGACCGACCGAATGGTTCGCGTGGTCGCGGGGCAGCAGGCCAACAGCTGGATCGCTCAGCAGATCGCTGTCAACATGGGTGGGCACTTTGACGCCATCTCCTCAGCCGCATACGCCTATGTCAGCGATACCGACCGCACTTCGTTCGGCAGCACGACGACATCAGATCAGGTCATCGACGCACTGATTCGCAATCTTCCAACCACATTTTCGTGGTTACAGCAGCATCGGAATCTGGCCGACCAGTTCAGTGCTTCGCTGGGTCGTCCGATCCGGTTCGTCGCGTACGAGGGCGGACCGCACCTCGACAGCTGGGGCAACGCCTATGAGCCCGCTTTTTTTGCCGCAGGAAACAGCGCACGAATGTACGATGTGTACACGCAGCTATTGGCCGGCAGTCAGCAGGCAGGCCTCGAAATGTTCGGTAATTTCAATTTCACGGGAGGTCTCTATCCGTCTTCATTTGGAGTTTATGGATCACTGCAGTCGATGACTCAATCGTCACTCAACGCACCAAAATACCGCGCACTTTACGATGCCGCGACGCAGGGCGGCCGACCGGAAGTGAGCATTACGGCGATTGCGTCCACTGCCAGTGAAACGGGCCCTGCAACCGGCCAGTGGCGAGTTCAGCGGAGTGGGCTCACAGAGACTCCGCTGGTGGTGAATCTTTCCGTCAGTGGCACCGCTTCGGCGGCCGACCACACAGGCCTGCCTGTATCCTTGAGTTTCCTCGCCGGAGAGACCACAAAACTGGTGACAATGACCCCGGTCGACGATTCCCTCGTTGAGGGGACCGAACAGTTGACAATCACGCTGCTTGCCGGCAGTGGATATACGGTGAAGACGTCCCACGCCAGTGCCACAATCTCCATCGCGGACAATGATGTGGTGATCCAGTATGGACTGCTGGGGACGTATTACGATAATCAGGATTTTACCGCCCCGAGGCTGACTCGAATGGATCCCCAGGTAAGTTTTAACTGGGGCTCGCGGTCACCGGCTCAGCAAATCGGCAAAGACACATTCAGTATCCGCTGGAATGGTCAGCTGCAGGCAATCGGAGCCGGGAACTACCGATTTCGGACCTACAGCGATGATGGGGTCCGTGTCCTGATCAACGGTCAAACAGTCATCGACAACTGGACCGTTCATCGGGCAACATACAATACCAGCGGTCTGATTTCTCTGAAGGCCGGCCAACTGGTTGATATCCAGGTCGATTACTTTGAAAACAGTGGTTCCGCTGTGATGCGTCTCGAATGGCAACGGCCAGGTCAGACGGCTTTCGCAGTGATTCCTAAGACCCAATTCAGGGCTCCTCGACCCATCCCCGTTCGCCCCGTTTCAACACCGACATCGAACATTTTGTCTGCATTGATGTCCGCAACGACGTCGACCGAATTGCCGAGCGGTGCTGCGACGAGTGCCGTCGTAACAAGCGGACTTCGCCATCGCGCTGCCCCGAGTGTCTCTCCTATTTCCGGACTGATCAAAGACATCGCACAGGGAGACTGGAACAAGCAGGCTGATCAATTCTGGACCATCGCTCGGATCGATGACGAGTTCTGGTTCAACGAAGGCCAACTTTTGGGACGCCGCTGATGATGTCACGGGTGACATTCTGACAAATCGTGATCGTGATCTGCGATCACACACACACACAGACACACACGCCAGCCACCAGGGCTCCGGTCGCAGCTTCGAGCGTCTCTTGCGTGGTCCGAGTTGTTGGAGTCCCGGAATTGACGGACACGCGACACAACAGGCATTCGTGACGCAAGGTCGATCGGCATTCCGTTCGCTGCGGGCACGAATCTCTGGACGACGGGAACGTTCTCCCGGATCGATCTTATTGCCGATCCTCCTCGATCCGCAGCAGTTCGGGGCGGTCATTGGAGGCTTCGATCTGCTGAATGGCATCCCGGACGGCGGCGGCTTTGACAAGACTCAGATGCCTCGGAAAATCGGGCTCGCCATCCGCGAAGTCGGCTGCGATGCGTTTCAGTTCAGGCACGACACTCTTCGCATGCGCGCCATAGTTGATCAGAATCTTTGTCAATTCGGGCGTGCGTTCCTGACTGGCCCACGGATTCTGGTGCTGAATGTAGTCCACACAGGCGTGCATCCCCTCTTCCACATGGTGCTTTGCCAGTACTCGCAGCCCTTCGACGCGAATCCCGTCGGCGAACATTTCTCCACTGGGAGCAGGCTGTACCACCGCCTCAAGGATGGCGGGGAACAGGGGCTTGATGGCTTCAGCCGTCAAATTGCTGTAGACCGATCCCAGATTGCTGCGCGCATAACCATCCTCATTCTTCAAGCCCGCTTTCACCGCCTGATACAACTGTGGCCGATCCACGCCATCGAGTGACCGTCCCAGCAATCCTTCGTGAGAATCGAAGAGAGCTCTGGTCAGGAATCTCTGTTGCATGCCGCGAGGGTCTTTCTCCGAATCGAAACTCGCAAGCAACCTGAGCATCTCAGGCACGGCGTTTTTCGCAGGCTCGCCGATGGCAGCCAGGGCGTCAGCCGCCTTGATCCTCAGCCAGAGGTCGTCAGCGTGCAGCAGTTTTTCGAGGAACGGAACAGCAGACTCGGCCCGGCCTTTAAGGTGAACGATGGCCTGACATGCACCAAGGCGTACATCCAGCGAGGAAGACTCGAGCAGACCCACGATACGGCTGATCGGAGCGTCTCTGCGATGGCCCAGTGCCATTCCGGCGCGCTCGCGAACAATGGGCGACCAGCTGCCGAGACGCGAGATCAGTTCGTCAATGCTCAACTGATGGTAAAAGCTGTAACGATCCTTGTTGTCCCAGCCTCGCCCGGTGACAATGAGCTGATTGGCCATTTGGGAATCAATCTGCGGGACTTTCCCCGGCCGCCGACCGGTGAGCCAGAGACTCTTGTTTGGTGCTGCGTAAGCCAGCAGAATAGCACCGGTGCTGTCCCAGCCGTCATAACTGTCGGGACCAGCTTCAGGCGGACCCTGATGCACAAAGCCGCCGTCCCACTCACGGGCGAGGTCATAATACCACGCACCAAATTCATTCATCCATGCGCCCGTGGCATCCGGCCCCGACAATGCCACACCGGGCATCGCCCAAAGGATGTTGAAATAGTTTCCCGTGTGGCCGCAGTCCCGCTCCGCGCCATGTGAGCACAGACTCATACGAGCAAAGAACTCTGCGCCCTCGGTCTCATCCACCAGGTTAAACAGGACAGCGGCCATGCCACATTTGCCGTTGTCCTCATGAGTCTCCATCCATGGTGCGTGGTCACCATAGGGAATGCAGCCCTTGCCAATGTAAAATCGCAACAGTCGCAGACTGCGCTCAATTGCTTCAGAAACCTCTGGATCCTCCACTCCAGCGGCTCGAGCCATGACAAGCGAGATCGTCAACGGAACGCCGGGTGAATTCATCATTCCGTAACCGCCCAGCCGACCGTCAGGCCTTGCAAACCCGTGCCCCCACGAGCCTACGGCACTCTGACCGTTGGCTGCCTCCAATGCCAATCTCCGCAGTCCGGGCAGCACGGATTCATCACCCGTGGCCAACTGATATTCCGCAAGGAACATGGTGACGTAGCCGTAATACCACGTGGCCATACTTTTTGCAGAGAAGTCAGACGCCCACAACGCTTCTCGGCGCACGATGGGAAGGTATTTCGAATCGCCGCTGGCCAGCAAAGCCAGCGCATTCAGAGAACGAACGATGGGATCGGGATCGTATGACGAATCAGCGACCCGTTTTGCCAGCATCGCACACCCCTGCCTGAGAATGAGCTGCGATTTCGGACAGTCGAACGGAGCACGGCTGCTGTACGTTCCCAGAACCGGCAACCTGAGGGTCACCTCGTCCGTCTGACCGTCGCGCCAGCGAGTGATCTTCAGTTGTCCTGCGCCGCTGATCGATTCCGCAACGGTCACCGCTCGACCGAACTCGGTGCGGGGATCATAGGAAAATGGTTTGCCACCGACACCAAGAATCACGTCTCCCAACGCGAGCACGCCTTCGGCTGGAGAACCTTTCGCAACCTTCGTAATTCTGATCTGACGTGCGTCAGTGGTCACCATCTGATCCGAAAACATCCAGCCTCGAGCCCCCGTGGCACCGAGATTCCAGTCGTGATGGAAATTCTCCGGAATCGAATCACCCCTGGTGAAATCCGGATTGCTCACCTGTGCGGACGAGAGATCAGCAGAGCAGATCACCCCAAACACCGCGGCCGCAATCAGACTGGCTCGAAACCCCGCAAAAGCAGGAAATGTCTCACAAATGCCGATTTTCGTCATAACAAAGAACCTGTCCTGTGTCTGCTGGCGGGTTCATCCTGATAAATGATCCGGAAAGCCGTGGCCCTCCAGCACGGCAACTGCTTGCAACGCCCAGGCGGATGGCTCGCGATCCCGACCCTCGGCGACGAAGCCTCTGCTGGCCTGCCTGTCTCCATCGTGCGATCCGAACCCGGTCTGCTTTGCAACCGCAGGGAATGATGGCTTCCATGAAGAGTTCGAGGCCCAAAGTTCAGCATTCAGATCTCTCTGCGGAGCCAGACTGCAACTTCAGTCTCGAACCGATTTCCTTGTAACAGTCTTTGGTGCCCCCGACAAGGCCATGACAGTAAAGCCTCGAACACAGGTTGAGGATATCGAGATCCGCAACCGGATGTTCGGTGGAATCGGTGTGACGAGGCAACAACCGCGTCAGGGCCACTCCCGCCAGACACGACAAAACGCTGGGGTGATCAATCCGGCAGGTCAACCTCCGACCGCGACGGCTGGAGGCAACTGTCCTGGCAATGTGGCAGCGATCTCATGAACCCTTCGTCCGTGTATCGCGGTGTCGCAGACGGGGATGCGAATTCGGAGAGATTCCGATCAAATGCCGGTGGAGGATCAGATGGATTTCCCGGTGCGAACAGATCCACACGCAGTCGTTTGAGAATGACTCTGCTGCAGATCGCACAATCGAGCGTCTGATGAGCCGGGACGGCAGCTTCAGTCCCATCTGCGGTGGGATCTGCGAGGAGATGTCGGCTTTGCCTCCTGAGAAACCGTTGGCAGACCCAATTCCAGCGAGTGCTGTTCTGGTCCTGTTCTTTGGGACAATACGGAACAGAGATCGGCAGTGGCAGGTCCCCCACAACGTTGACGCTTCAGATGTGCCCTCTTAAACTCGCCGGGTTTCGCGGATCATCTCAGAGTTCGCTTCGAGGCTGTTTCGTTGCAGGTTGAATTGGCATGTTCTGAGTTCTCAGCAGACAAGAATGCCCTCAAGGAGGCACACCGTGACAGGGATTCCGGCGATAACACAGCGTCAGCGGGGCTTCGCGATCGTCGCATATGCTGCGGTCATCAGCGTCGCGGGATGGTGCACCCGCGACGCTCGTCTGTGGTCCCAGGACTGTACGAGCGGAAACGAAGGGGAACGTCTCATCCGAGTCTCCGATGAGACTCGGATGCCGACGGGTTCCGTGTTCACCCTGCTGAAGCGAATCACGGTTGCAGAGCTGAATGTCATTCTGGACAAGGAGCGAACCACGTTCCTCGCCTCACACAAAGGCTCGGCGGAATACAAGTTGCCGGCCGGATCGACAGCCAGGAACGAGATCGAGCTCTACACGGTGACCTATGAGTCGAAGATTCCTGAGCTCGGCAATCGAAAAATCGTCGCGACCGGTCTGGTGGCCATTCCCGTTTTACAGAGTCGTCAATCGCTGCCATCCATCATTTACGAACATGGTACTGCCTTCGGTAAGTACGAAGTCCCTTCCTATGCATTCCAACCAACCAACCCGACTGGCTTTTCGCATTACGATGGAGCTTATGAAACGCGGCACATAGCAGCGCTTTACGGCGGAAACGGCTATGTCGTCATCGCGCCGGACTACTTCGGAATGGGTGGCAGTGCCGCGGAACCGGAGGCCTACTTCGTCAAGGCCAGCACGCAACAGGCGAGTTATGATTTTTACATGGAAGCGTCGGCTTTTGTTCGTTCCAGGGGGATCGAAACATCGCATCTCTTCGTCTCCGGATGGTCACAGGGTGGACTCAATGCAACCGGACTGATCCAGAAACTGGAGAAAGAGAAGATTCAGGTCACAGCGGCGTTCACTGCCTCGAATCCGGCGGACCCTTTCACTGCACTGAATGGACTGATGTATTGCCCTCGAGTCGATGTCGACGCGGTTTGGCTGAATACGATTGTCGCCCTGTCCGTGTTTGCGTTCGAGACTTATTACAAAGAACCAGGGCTTGCGAAGTCTGTCCTTGCGGCCGATGCCTATGATGACATGCGATCCATCTATGAGCGATCGTATGCGGGCCCCGGGGCGCTCGGGGCATTGCTTGAAAAGTACTCAAAGCGACCGCTGCTCGATTATTTCCAGCCCGACTATCGCGATCCCGCTTTCTTCGCACAATCGAGATACGGAACACTGCTGCAACAGTCAGAAACACTGCGACAGCTCTTCAGGACACCAATACGGACTTATTATGGCACCGCCGATGAGGCGATCAAGGAGATGGTGGGAACGCTTGTTGCCGACTATCAGCGAGTGCTGATCGGCCACCCGGGAGCACTCATGCAAAGCCGCGTTGAAGCGGTCAGTGTGCCTGGCGGCAACCACCGCCAGACTTTCATATCGGCGGCGTCACTCGCCAGGGACTGGTTTGACGAAATCAGAAGACCTCAGTAGCGATTCCGGCCGCCTCCATTCGCCACAACTGCTCCCTTGGGGATGTGATGCCGAAATGAACTCCAGCGCGAGACCCGCATGCCACTCCGTGATCAATGCGTTTCACGGATACGGATACCCTCGTGTCCGCCTGAGAATCCTCCGGACCACCGCGACGATTTCAGGAGAGGTCAAAGCCCGAGGCCACCGAGTCGAATAACCGATCACGTCACATGACGCAGCATGGGACCTGCAGCAGACCAGGTCTTCTTCGAAATTCCCGCCGTTGTCACTCGAACTTCAGTGGCCTCTGCATCAACTCCATGGTGGCCTCAAGTGGAGACTTGCCCTCGAAGAGCACGCGATAAACCTGCGTGACAATGGGCATATCAATCCGTCGCTGTTGAGCAATCTCAAACACGCTGCGAGTGGTCAGCACACCCTCAGCCACCGACTGCATACCGCTCTGGATGGATGCCAGCGATTGCCCCTGTCCCAGTTTCTCTCCAACGGCGCGGTTGCGACTATGGACACTGTTGCAAGTGGTCACCAGATCCCCGAGTCCCGCGAGGCCGTAGAATGTCTTACGGTCCGCACCAAACGCCACGCCGAAGCGAACCATCTCGGCCAGACCTCGGGTGATGAGAGCGGACTTCGCATTATCGCCAAAGTCAAGGCCGTCACAAATCCCCGCCGCAATGGCAATCACATTCTTAAGGGCAGCTGCCAGTTCCACACCAGACTGATCATCATTGGCATAAATTCGCAGGAACTCAGTCGACAGCAGCGACTGGACTTCTTCGGCTGCGGACAGAACATCGCAGGCCGCAACGATACTCGCAGGCTTCCTCTGAGTGATTTCTTCGGCATGGCACGGGCCACCAAGCACAACGACCGGTCGGGCTCCACAGCACTCCTGCAGGATCTGGCTCGGCCTCAACAGCGTCGAATTCTCAATGCCTTTGATGGAACTGACCAGTAGCGCCTCTCGAGGGATCCACGGAGCCAGTGTGATGAGTGCCTCCCGAAGCCCACGCGTCGGCACACACACAATCACCACTTCGGATTCCGCCAGTGCGATCGCGGGGGCAGATGTGACCGTCACGCATACAGGAAGCTTCACAGCCGGAAGCAGTCTGGCATTCTCACGCGTCCTCTGAATCTGCTCCGCATACTCCGGATTGCGAGCCCAGAGCCGCACATGCACATCACCCCGCTGCGCGCAAATCCATGCGCAGGCTGTCCCCATCGCTCCAGCGCCAAGGATTGCAATTTGTTTCATGAGCGAAGACCTGGAACGTGCTCTTGGAGGACAGGGGCTGACCGAAGCGAAGACGTCGGGAATCAGCTGACGACTCGTGTGCCCGCGGGATGGTCGGCCGAAGTCTTTGAAACATCCTCGGCACTTCCATTCAGCAGGACATTCGCCAGGCATCCGACTTCATCTTCGAAGTTCTTCGCTTGATAACGACGGGGGGAGTGTTACAACCGCTCAAAATCCTTTCAAGGAACGCATCGCATCTTCTTCGGCCTGTCGCGACGCGTTCAGCACAATCGTGCAAATCCGAATCCGGAGTTGTCCTGTGAAAACATGTTTCCTGTTGATATCGCTGCTGCTCAGTTCCTCCGTGGCGCTGGCGCAAACGCCGCCGAATCTCGTCGTCATCTACGTGGATGATCTGGGCTACGGTGATACCGGATGCTACGGGGCCACGACCGTACGGACCCCGAACATCGATCGCCTTGCACGCGAAGGCTGTTTGTTCCGCGACGGTCACAGCACCGCAGCCACCTGCACACCGTCACGTTATTCGCTGCTCACGGGAGAATACGCGTGGCGACAGAAAGGCACGGGAATTGCCCCGGGCGATGCGAATCTCATCATTCGGCCCGGACGAGTCACGCTCGCTTCGAT
>JBKDRW010000163.1:0-5256 GCA_046341255.1 Planctomycetota bacterium | reverse complement strand
GCCTTCGACGACGTGTTGCCGCAATTCAACCTCGACTGTTGTCCTTTTGCGACACAACAGTCCGGTCCGCACCTGCAGAAAACATGCAAGTTGCCGACTGTTGTAACCTGTTGAGCCATGGCAACATCGCACCAGACTATTTATCCCATTTTGCCCATCCCATTTACTTCACCTGCGATAAGTTTTTTCTCCAGACGGACGTGAGAACAGATTCAGTCAGGAAACGAACTTTGGGAAGGGTTTCCCTTTGAGACCTGCTTTGCTGCATGGGTAGTCTGATGCAGCCGGAAAGCAGGTTGCATGCGGACCCGCGTTTCACGACGAGTCACACCTCAAGGACTCGGACCGACTGAATCGTCGAATTGCAACCTGTTCAGGAATTGTCTCGGCGGAATGCCGATCGACCAACACCAAGAGGCGGAGTCTGAAGATGCGGATCAAAACCATTTTGGCGGCAGCGATGTTACTGCTGGCTGCTCAGGGTGTGTCGTTCGCGGGTTTGTGTGGAGTTTCCTCGTACAACTGTTGTCCCACAGCAGCATGTGCCCCGGCATCGTGTTACACGACATGTCGAGTCGCGACTGAAACATGCTATCGCACCGTCTGCGAGACCGTGTATGAGCCACAGGAATACACTTCGACGAGAACAATCTACGAGCGTGTGGTCGAGAATGTCGAGCAGACTTGTTACCGAACCGTAACAGAAACGGCCTACAGGGAAGAAGCGTACACCGTGTGTCGACCGGTGACCGAAACGGCCGTGCGTCAGGAGACCTACTGCGTTCAACGACCTGTCGTGGAAACCCAGTATCGGACGTGTAACTACACGGTACAACGGCCTGTCTGGGAAGATCGTGTTCGCGAATGCCGCTACACCGTGCAACAACCCGTCTGTGAAACAATTCAGCGTGAAGTTCGCTGCACTGTGATGAAGTGTGTGAATGAAACGATTCAACAGGAGCGATGTTACACCGTTATGCGTCCGGAAACACGGACTCGATGCGTGCAGCGAAACGCAGGCCAGTGGGTGACTCAGACCCAGTCGATTCCGGGACCTGTGATTCCTCGTGTTGTCTGCGGACCATGTGGCCCTCAGGTCTGCATGACTCAGTGCCCGCCTCGGCAGATTTGTCGGCGTGTCTGGTGTCCGCGGGTCGTTCAGGAGCAGGTTCCATACACCGTCATGGTCCCGCAGGTTGTGAAACAGAGTTGTCCGGTGACTGTGACCCGCTATGTCCCGGAGACGGTCGTTCGCACCGTTCCCACGAAGGTGACTCGCATGGTCGCAAAAGAAATCGTTCAGCAGATTCCATATCGCGTCTGCCGAATGGAGACAGAAACGAAGACGCAGCAGATTCCCTATCAAGTCTGCAAGATGGTTCAGGAACAGCGAACTCGAGAGATCCCATACTCCGTCTGTCGCATGGTTTCCGAACAGAAGACTCGCAGGATTCCTTATTGTGTGTCGCGTCAGGTTCCTTACACCTCAACTCGCCAGGTCTGCCGAATGGTGCCGCGACAAGTCGAGAACACCTGCACACGGATGGTCGCTCGGCAGGTCATGAAGCAGGTGCCATACACGCGATGCATTCTGGTTCCCGAAACCATCTGCTGCTCGTCCACCTGTGCGCCCGGTGCCGAGGGAATCATGGGTGGGTGTGCTTCAGGTGACTGCAATGCATTGCCTGCCGAAACAGGAAAACCAGTGCAGCCAAAACCAGACAGTGGAGCAAACCTGCCACGAAACTGACAGGCAATCGATGATCTGAGTGCCCGGCCCGGTCCAGACGACCGGGCTTTTTTTGTGCCTTGTGACCGCATTTACTTCCGGGATTTGCTGAATCCTTTCGCAACATCACTCCGCGGCGATCTGCCCGGCGGATATCATCGGGGCAGCTCAGCGATTCTGGCCGATTTTCACCGATCCGGGTTCTTTGTCTTCGAGTTGTGGCATGATCTTTCTGCTCGACAATTACGACTCTTTCACCTTCAATCTTGTTCAGAGAATCGGAGAAATTGATCCTTCGATCGAGATTCGAGTTGAGCGAAACGACCAGATCAGTCTGGATGAAATCGAAGCAATGAAGCCCGAGCGAATCATCATTTCTCCCGGGCCGTGTTCACCGACAGAGGCGGGTTTATCCCGTGACATCATCGCGAGGTTTGGCCCGAAACTGCCCGTACTTGGCGTCTGCCTTGGGCACCAGTGCCTTGCGGATGTTTACGGCGCCAAGGTGGTCCGCGCCAGTCGTCTGATGCACGGCAAGACGTCGATGATCTCACACACCGGCGAAGGCGTTTTCGCAGGGCTTCCAAATCCCTTTCAGGCAACTCGATACCACAGTCTGATTGTCCCTCAGGAAACCGTACCCGATTGCCTGAAAATCACGGCGTGGGTTCACGACGACGGTCAACCGTTCGAAGTCATGGGACTTCAGCACCGGACCTATCCTGTTCATGGCGTGCAGTTTCATCCCGAAAGTTTTCTGACCGAGAGAGGCTACGACCTGCTCGGTAACTTTCTCAGGCTGTAGTGCTGGGCCACCCGACTGTGACCAAGCCAGCGTGCTGCGAATCTGCTCTATTCGTTTCGCAGCGCTTCGATCGGATGCAGCATCGCCGCGCGACGGGCGGGATAGACGCCAAAGCCGGTCCCGACAAGAACAGCGACCAGCATTGCAGTCAACGGGGATGTCAACGTGATGATTGTGGTCCGGCCGCTGACGGTGCTGACCAGCGGGGGCACCGCCAGACCGAGGCCCGCCCCCAACACGGCGCCCGAGAGCGACAGAATCACCGTTTCAACAAGAAACTGCGCGATGATATCCGATCGCCGCGCTCCCAGTGCTCTGCGAATCCCGATTTCACGTGTCCGCTCGGTGACCGACGCGAGCATGATGTTCATGATCCCGATTCCTCCCACAAGCAGCGAGATTCCTGCGGTTGATCCGAGCAACAGCGTAAATATCCTCTGCGTCTGTTCAGCCTGCTCCAGCAGCTCCAGTGGAATGGTCACCGCATAGTCTTTCTTCGGATGATAAGCCGCAAGCGTATCCTCAATCACCTTTGCGGCTTTCTGCACGTTGTGACGATCATCAATCTGTAAAGTGATCTGGCTCAGTTCAATTCGTTCAAATGAAAGACTTCCGGACGTTTCATAGATGATGATCTCTCCAAACCTCGCACGATTGGTGGTCAGAGGAATGTAGACGTCACGATTGAGATCTTCGGCGTTCAGACTGGATCCCGCTCCTCCAGACGGAGCACGGTAACGGGTAACGCCCACGATGCGATAAAAATGATTCGCACCGACACGAACGGTTTTCTGCACAGGGTTTTCATACGGAAATAACGTCTCTGCCAGCTCTGATCCGATCACGCAGACGTTTCGCAACTGCGAAAGATCCGTCGGTTCAATAAAACGGCCCGCCCCGAGAGAACCAGATTTCAATTGCAGATACTCTGGTGTAACACCAACAACTCGCCCCTCCAGTCGACGGTTCAGATGTCGAATCTCCTGACGGAATTCACGGAGTGGTGTCAAGCCCGTGGCGACCGTGACGGCCGTCTTCAATCGTTCCAGATCATCCCACGTCAGGCCATAGGTCAGGACGGCTTCGGATTCAAAACTGCGTGCCGAGGAATCAGGAATCGGTTTCACGCTGCGGACGATGATGTTCCTGACACCGAGGGATTCAATCTGCTTCTGTGCTTCCGCAGCGGCCCCTTCGGCAATCGCAAGCATCACAATGACAGACGCGACTCCGAAGATCAGCCCCAGCATGGTCAGAAACGACCGCAGCTTGTGGAGCATAAGACTCTGCACGGCTGTCCGAAGCAGAGGTATCGCGAGTCTGATGTAACGCATAAGAAGTGGAGATCTGCTGCAGTCTCTGGCCTGTGGATGCGAATCGTCTGAATTTACGGCTGCGGTGGTGAAGAATCTGACGATGCTGCAGCGGCTTCGGAATCCCTGTCTCCCACTGCCGCGGCTGGCTCGATGTGCGGCTGCCGATGATCCAGGGCCGGCGCATCTGGCTCGTCGGACGGATTCGTGCCCTCCGCCGGTTTCACGACATCCGGAGCCTGCTGAGTGACATCAGTCGACGGTTTCGGCAAGTCTCGATCTGCGAGTTTCGTGACGTCCAGGTTCTCCACGACTTCGGCATCCCTGAACTGTTCTGCAGCGCGGCTGCGAGCATCCAGCGCAATCATGTCTCCGGCAGCGATGCCGGATGTCACTTGCACCATACGGTTGTTCGTCGCGCCGATTTCCACATCAGTCTGCTGGATCTTTTTGCCATCGTGGCGATATACAAAATGCCTGCCACCATGTTCAGCAACCCCCTGAACCGGAACAGCCAGCACGGACCTCATGCTGTCGACAAGAATCTCCACTTCGGCCGTCATGCCCGGACGCAGAGCCACCTGAGCCTTCTCATCAAAGACCACGATCGTCGTATACTCCTTCACCCCGCCACCAAAGAATCCGTCGGACTTGCTTAACTGAGCAACATTCTTCACCGTTCCGGTGAACGACTGGTTGGCAAAGGCATCCACTCGAATGACGGCTTTCTGTCCCGCAGCAATCCGCTTCACTTCGGATTCGTGAATCCTGACTTCCACCTGCATCAGTTCCATATCAGGAATAAAAAAAACCACCTGCCGCTCGTAAACAGTACCGCCCTCCCGGATACGGCGATCCTCTCCCCACCATTCTTCATTGGCATAGGCCACCACGCCGCTTTGCATGGCTTTGATCTCGCAGCGCTCCTTCTGCTTTTCCGTGTCCGCCTTGTCTTCCTTCCGAATTTCCAGCTCGGCTTCCGCCCCGGCGAGCGCACCCTCGGCTTTTTTGGTATTGGCTTCTGCCGTACTTTTTGCACGAGCCAGTTTACGATCAGCCTCTTTTGCCTTGGCCTCATATTCGGTCAGTTTGCGAGCATGGTCGTATGTTTCCGTCATCTTCAGCGTTTCCTGATCGCGCTGGAGATGAAATTTTGCGCGTGCCACTTCCTGCTCGGCAACTCGCACCTGTTCCGGTTCTCGGAAGCCTTTCTTCAACAGATCCCGCGTATTCCTTAAAGCACTCTCCGCTTTTTCGAGGTCAACCTCAGCCAGCGCTATCTTTCCTTTCAGGTCGTTCAGACTGACGAGGTAATCGCCTTTGGTGTACTTTTCGATATCCAGCCTGGCCAGGGTCAACTCCAGTACGGCAGCAGCGTTGTCACTTTCGCCCTTGTTACGGGCGACTTC
>JBKDRW010000162.1:0-7822 GCA_046341255.1 Planctomycetota bacterium | reverse complement strand
TTCCCGATTCAGCTTGCTGCTGGAAGTCCACTGTTTGTCGACCAGACTCGGCGCAATTACTACCCTGCTCCGTTGTCGGAAGCCATTGACAGTTCGATCGATACGATTACGGATCGAACCGGGTTCATCACCATCCGAGATCCGCTGGGTATCGGGGTTTCCCCGATCAAGACTCCGACGGTGGATGCGTACGGGCAGACCCGAGGGGATGATCCGGACGTGACAACTCCAGCGGCTCAGGGCGCGAACGTGTTCAAGGACCGCGGGGCAATTGACCGCGTCGACTTCTTCCGTCCGACGGCGTATTTTTCAACGCCTCTGGATCAGGCTGCGTCGGATCTGGATTCGGATCTGAACGATGTATGGCTGAATCTGCCTGGCACCGTGCGTGAGCTGATCATTTCTCTGTCAGATGTCGGCATCGGTATTGATGACGGATTTGTGCTTCTGGATGGCAGCCAGTTCAAGCTCTACATGGATGATGGTGTGAAGCAGGCCACGGACCTGCCTGATCTGCCGAGTGGCACAGTCGTGACCGAAGGTCTGCTGACTCAGGGTGTCGACTATGTGTTTGTTTATAACTCCGTCACCAACGAAGTGATCTTCCGATCCACGACGGCATTTCCGTTTGAGCGCAAGTATCGCATTACCATTGACAACAACGGGACGTCCCCAACGGATACTGTCAATGGCGTGCGAGACCTCGCCGGAAACTACCTCGCCCCTAACCGCACGGACGGAACAACTCAGTTTACGCTGCTGTTGACGGACGGCGTCAATGATCCTCCGGTGAATACGATTCCGCTGGGCCAGACGACTCCGGAAGACACGTCGCTGACTTTCTCGGTCGCAGGTGGCAATGCCATCAGTGTTTCTGATGCCGATGTGTGGCTGGGCAACAACACTCTTCGGGTCAGGCTGGAAGCCACGAACTCAGCCCTGACGCTTTCGAGGACGACCGGGCTGACCTTCAGCGCGGGGGACGGTACCAATGATGCGACGATGGAATTCACAGGACTTGTGGATGACATCAACCGTGCTCTGGACGGGATGACATTCCGACCGGACGATGATTATTTCGGCACGGCGACAGTCACCATCACAACGAATGACCTCGGTGGATTTACGGGGCCTCCGACTCCTCCTCCGGCGCCGCAGCAGGACGTTGACGTTCTGTCGATTGTCGTGACGCCGGTGAATGATGCTCCGAAGTTCAGCATTCCGTCGTTGACACAAGCGAACGAGAATGAAGGGAATGCCGGTCGGACCGTGGTTGGCTTTGCAACGGGAATTAATGCCGGAGCGGCCAATGAAACGCCGCCTCAGACGGTCAGCGTGCAGTCGATTGTTGTGTCCCAGATTCTCTCAGGTCCGTGGACCACTTCCAATTTCCTTGCGACGAATGGGCTGGGTCAACCAGACATCTCTCTGAATCTTGTCACGGGAGATCTCTTCTTCCGAACCAGCACGGATGTCAATGGTTCAGCGACCATTTCCATCACTCTGGTCGACAGTGATGGAGCGCAGAGGACGAAGTCATTTACCCTGACAATCGATCCGATCAATGATGCTCCGGTCTACACCACGAACATCGTGACGGATGCTCCTGGCGACAACGGGATCGGAAACCTTGCGATTGATGCGGCCGGAACGATCACGATTGACGAAGATGGCGGACGCCAGTTGACGACTGCTGTGACCGTCGATTTCGTCAACCAGTTTGCTCCCGCTGCAGCAACCGCTCTCGATGAGATCGGTTTGCCGCAGACCACCACCTGGTCAGTTTCCAGCCCTGTGATTCTGCCCGGAGGCAATCTGGTCTTCACGCGATTTGAGGTGGATAACGCTGGCAATATCACCTTCCAGACAGCACAGGATACCGCTGGTTCTGCGACGTTTACTCTGACTCTGCAGGATAACGGAGGCACAGCGAATGGCGGAGTCGATCTGCTGGCCCGAACGTTTACCATTGTCGTCAGACAACTGAATGACGCGCCGGTTGCCATTTCCGCAGACAACTACTTCGTTGACGAAGGGTACGATCTCACCCTCGACGCCAGTGCGAGCTATGACCCGGATACATTCTTTGGCGATGCCCTGACGTTTGACTGGGATCTGAATAACGACGGAATATTTGAAACTGCTGCGGGTGGCCTGACGCTACGCACCGTCACATGGGCGTATCTCGCAGGACTTGGTATTTCAGCGCCTGGTCTCTACCCGATCCGACTGCGTGCCACCGATCTGTCGGCAGTCACAAATGTTGACACCGCCACGGTGACAACGCTGATCGTTGATTACGGCGATGCTCCCGATACCTACAAGACATTCAAGTCATCCGGGGGAGCTGCCCACACGATCAATGGTACGCTCTATCTTGGAAGCACGATTGATAAGGAACAAACGGGACAGCCGAACGCGACAGCAACCGGGGACGGAGCAGACGAAGACGGTGTCATCTTCCTGACGAGTTTTGAATCTGATCCGACGCGTATCCTTCCGGCGTACGTCGATGTGATCAGTTCTGCGGCGGGTAAGGTGGACATGTGGCTCGATCTGAACCTGAATGGTGAGTTTGATCATGCAACAGAGCATCTGAATAATGGTGTCAGTTTCAGTGTCAATCCTGGGACGAACCGTCTGTTCTTTACGATTCCGTCTGGCACTCCCGTCGGGAATTCGATGCTCCGAGTTCGCCTGAGCTCTGCAGGACTTCTGCAGCCGTCAGGTCGCGCGAACGATGGTGAGGTGGAAGATTACGCGGTGGAAATCGTGTCTTTGCAGGCTCCGACGACGCCAACGTTTACTCGGCCGTTTGATTTCAATCTGGCAGACGGACGGATGCCGCAGACGAGTGATCTGACGCCGGAAGTTGCGTGGACGCCACGTCTGGAAAACTATTCGTACGATCTCGAGGTGCGAAATGCTTCGAACGTCGTCATTTTCACTCAGACCGACACGACGCTGACGTCCTTTGACATGCCAACGCTGGCAGCCGGCATCTACACGGCTACGCTGACCGCGTACAACAAAGTGGATGTTGCAGCGGCACCCGCTGTCTACCAGTTTGAAGTTGTGCCTGTTGTGGTTGCCACGCCCAGCGGGGACGTTCAGACGTATCGTCCGACGATCAGCTGGAATCATGTGGAAGGAACAAAGACCTATTCAATTGAACTCGAGTCTCTGACGACTGGTCAGCAGTTCTTCTTCACGGTGGATGCAACAACGGCTTCTCCACCAAACCAACTGGTACTGACCAACGACCTTGCCATTGGTCAGTATCGAGTGCGTGTTCGAGCGACTGACGCGGTCGATAATCCGGGCAACTGGAGTGCGTTCTCGAACTTCAATGTTCGAACTCCCGTGACCATTACAGCCCCCACGGGATCGGTCACGAATGTGCGTCCTCAGATTACATGGAATGCGGTTCCTGGAGCCGTTCGTTACTCGGTGACACTCTTTAATGTCACGGACAATGTGACCACAGCATCAGTCAGCAATGTCCTGACGAACAACTGGACGCCGACGTCGAATCTGCCTCTTGCCACGTATCGCATCACAGTTGTTGCGTTCAACTCGGCTGGCGATACGACCTTGCCGAATCCGGAATACCTCTTCAATGTCTCACCAGTTCCTGTGGTGGTTTCCCCATCAGGCTCTATTCCTGACTCGACTCCGACGTTCAGCTGGAACGCAGTCGCCGGGGCGGATCGATACGAACTGATTGTCAGTCGTGGTTATGGCGACTTCGGGGTTGTCTTCACAGAATCAAATCTGACAGGCACCCAGTATACGCGAACAGCGGCGCTGCCATTGGCCCGCTACACCTACAGGATTCGAGCCATCAACGAGCCAGGCAATGGCTCGACTGGTTCTGCGGTCATTTCATCCTTCAGTGCGACGACGGCGTTCACGGTGACGGAGCGGCCGACGGTGACCAGTCCGGCGGCAACCACATTCCTGGAACGCCCCGTCATCACGTGGACCGCTCCGATCGGCAGCAGCTCCGCGATGGTCAACAGCCAGGTCTGGGTCAACAAGATCGAGAAGAACAGTCAGGGTCAGCCATACAACGTGACGATCCTGAATCAGGCAAACATTCCTGGTAACTCGTTCACGGTCAATCAGGATCTGATCCTCGGAACCTATGTCGTCTGGGTTCGAACCTATTCGACCGTTGATCCGGCAGCAGTCTCCGAATGGAGCATCGCCAAAACGTTCCGCGTCACCACCAAGCCGACGGCGATTGGCCCGACCGGACGAACTGCCGATGCGACGCCAACGCTCACATGGGCTGGCGTTCCAGGTGGTCAGACATATCGCGTGTATGTGTCGAGCGTGTCCAACAATGTGGTTGCTTACGATGTTTCCGGGCTGAATGCTCTGAATTACACGATTCCTTCAAATCTTCCGATAGGTCGGTATCGTTTCTGGGTTCAGGCAACGAGTGCGTTTGGTGATGTGAGTGCGTGGAGTGACGGCAAGGACTTCCAGGTTGTGACCTCACCGACGTTGTCGGGTCCATCATCATCCACATTTAACACACGTCCGTCGTTTACATGGACCAATATGGCTGCGACACTGAATGGTGTTCCGGCCGGAGCCCAGTTCTACGACTTCCGAATAGATCGCGTCCTCAGGATATCCGTCCAGACAAATTACATCCTGGCTGAAGGATTGACGTCGACAGGCTACAACGTCTCAACGGATCTTCCGAGCGGCATTTATCGAGCGTATGCTCGAGCTCGTCGGTCTGATACTCAGGGTGACTATACAGTGGCCCTCGAGTTCTTTGTTGGTGGTCGGCCGGTAGTTAATGTCCTGGGGACAACGACCAACACCACTCCGACGTTCACATGGAAGACCGTTGACGGTGCCTCTGGTTACGAGATCTTCATACAGTTGGCAACGGCCCTGCCAGGTGCACCACCGCTGATCCGTCAAACCAATATCGGCTCGACTTCATACACGGTGCAGACAGCCCTGGCGAAGGGCGCTTACCGAGTCTGGGTCCGCGCGATCAATGCGGCGACAGGAGCATTCAGTCTGTGGAGCGAAGGTGCTTCCACGAACTTTACCATCGCGGACGCATCTGACTCCACGAGCGTCCCGACTGTGTCCGAGTTTGTGTTGACGACTATGCCGCTCAGTCTGCTCGAAAGCTCGACGGAATCGGCAATCAGTATGTTGCCGGCTGTAATCTCCGGGTCTGAGTATCAGGCTGTTGTGTCAGATGTTTTCCAGCCAGCAGAGATGAAGCCCGTTGTTCAGCCGGTGCCGTCTGCTGAGCCTGTCGGCATCATGGAGACGGAATTGGCTGATCAGGCCGATGAGATTTTGTCCAGCTGGGATCAGCAGCTGTGGTGGGATGCGTCGGAGAACGAACAGTCTGCCGTCATCGCGGCGGAACCTGCTGCGGCGATCCGGTCCGTGACGGATGGGACGTCGAAGACGAGGTCCGGCACAGTCGGTTTCTTCGGGGCTCTGCTTGCACTTGCACCGAAGTCTCTGCGTCGTCGACGTGCCAAAGAGGAACGGTCGGAAAACTGACCGAGGATCGTTGTGACTGAGCCGTCGGATGCTGCGGTTGGTCAGGTTTGATCTCAGATAGGCGGGACTCGGTTTCGAGTCCCGCTTTTGTTGTGCTGCCGGAGTCTTCTGTTATGCAGGTCACGATTACAGCCGTCGGTCCGGACCATGTTGGTCTTGCCGACCCGATCATTCACTATGTGACTGGTGCCGGCGCAAATATTCATGAGATCCAGATGTACGACCGCGATTCGGAGCGGCTGTTCGCAATGCTGATGCGGATCGAATGGCAGGAGGGTCTGGAGCCGATCAGTCTGCTCAGAAGCCGGCTGCAGGAGATTGGTCGCCTGAAGAAACTGCAGGTTCGCGTCTGGTCACGGGACGAGCACCAGCGACCGCCCCGACTCGCTATCTGCACGACGTTCCGGTCGGAGCCGCCACTGGCTATTCTGCGAGCCATTCGTGACAGGAGGCTGAAAGCAGAAGCGACGCTGATGATCGGCAATCGTAACGCCTGTCGCAGTGTTGCCGATCAGTTCAGTGTGCCGTGGCTCAATATCGGCGATGCTCAGGGTAACCCGGACTACTCACTACTGGAGAAAGCTGTCGACGAACACCAGATCGACTACATTATTCTCGCCAGATACATGCGTGTACTTCCTGCTGACCTGTGCTGGAAACTGGCGGGCGGAAGAATCATCAATCTGCATCATGGGCTGCTGCCATCCTTTCCTGGGTTTCGTCCCTATGAGGATGCTTACCAGCACCGAATGCTGTGTTTCGGCGCTACGGTTCACTTTATTGTTCCTGAGCTCGATGCCGGCAATCAGATTATTTATCAGAGTGCCTTCAGTGTTCTTCCGGGCACATCGCTGGCCGACATCAAACGGCAGGGTGAAACCGATCATGAGCCGAACTGTCTGACCGAAGGACTTCGACGCGTTGTTGACCGCGAAGTTGAGCTGCATTTTCACCGAGTCGTTCGCGTCTCCTCCGCGGAGAAAGCCGGTCGTGCATGACAGGAGGCATGGTCATGAGGAAGCGGGATACCGTTCAACAGGGTCGCTGACCCCAGTGCCGTTGTGGTCAAAAAAAGGGCTGACGGAGACTCCTCCACCAGCCCTTCCCGATTCTGAATTGCAGATTCTCTGAATGCAGCGGCGGAAATCACTCGCTGACTTCCGAGCAGCACAACTTCGCAATCACGTCAGCAGATCTTTGACACACTCGCGTTCTTCGCGGAGCTCATTGATCGTCAGATCGATCTTTGACTGAGCAAATGCATCGTGTGTCTGGCCCTTAACGATAGAGACCTTCTTGCCGTCGCTGACCAGCGGAAAACCGCTGATCAGGCCTGGCTCGATGCCGTAGCTGCCGTCGCTGCAGACGGCTGCACTGAAGCACGTGCCAGGGGCCGTGGGGCGAATCACGCCCTTGACGGTATCCAGAACGGCATTGGCTGCTGATGCTGCACTGGATGCGCCACGAGCTGCAATCACCGCCGCACCGCGTTTCTGCACCGTTGAAACAAATTCGCCCTTCAACCACTCGTGATCCGTGATGACTTCGGTCGCTGCCTTGCCGTTGATCTTTGCGTGGTAGAAGTCTGGATACTGAGTGGCGGAATGATTTCCCCAGATGCCGACATTTGTCACAGCGGCGACGGGTACACCGGCTTTGTGAGCCATTTGTGACGTCGCGCGATTCTGATCCAGCATCGTCATTGCAAACCAGCGATCAGAAGGAACGCCTTTCGCATTGTTCATTGCGATCAGGCAGTTCGTGTTGCACGGATTCCCGACAACCAGAACGCGTACATCCGGAGCGGCCACAGAAGCAATCGCGCGTCCCGTGCTGGTGAAGATCGGACCATTGATGCGAATCAGGTCGCCACGTTCCATGCCCGCTTTTCGTGGGACACTGCCCACACAGAGCACCCAGTTGCAGTCTCTGAAACCATCTTCCAGATGATCGCTGTCGGCTTTGACAACACCTGCCAGCGTCGGGAAGGCGCAATCGTCAAGCTCCATGTGAACGCCATCCAGCGCCTTAAGAACCGGCGGAACTTCCACAAGATGAAGAATGACAGGCTGATCCGGCCCGAAGACCTCACCTGATGCGATTCGGAAAATGAGTGAGTACCCGATTTGACCAGCGGCTCCGGTCACGGCAACTCGAATCGGTGACACCATCGGCTTTCAACCTTTCACGGGAAAACGATTGGGATATCCTTCGGTCTCTTGAAGGAACAGATGTGGAATGACCTAGGTGTTTGTTTTTTTTGATGTGTGTG
>JBKDRW010000161.1:0-3997 GCA_046341255.1 Planctomycetota bacterium | reverse complement strand
CTCGAGGGTTGCCCTCCCTGCGAGCCGCCGCGGCCCGACTGATTGACCGGACATCGCGCCAGTCTTCTATTCAATTATTCGGCGATGGTAAAGCATCCATTCAACGCATGTCAGCAGACAGGCGAGAATGATCAGACTCATCCAGATCGGGCGTCCTGAACCGCTGAACCTCTGAGCAACGGCACCCCGAGATAACTCCTCGAGCGACCTGACAGAACGAAGATCACTTTCGCGCGAGTCTGCCAGATTCACAGCCAGCTCAAACCTTCTCTCATCCATTGATGAGGGTCGAATCGACCACAATCCCACGGAGGAAAAAGGTCCGACCCGAACTTCGTGCTGTTCGACGCCTCCAGAATTCGACGGCTCACCTGATTCTGCAATGGCCACCTTTCGAGCCTCTCCGCCGGGACCTCTCAGCACCAGACTTCTCGATTCTCTGACAAAATCAGCAGGCACAGCCACAGATACGGTCTCATCGGGCTTCAAAACCGGCTGAACATCCGAAGAGCTTGATGTGAACCATGTGATTGCATTGCTCACAAGGATCGGGAAAGCCGTTCGAAAGCCCAGATCACTTTCATTGAGATTGATCGAAAGTACAAGACATCGACCATCCGGGCGTTGAAGTCGGCCCAGCAGAACATCTCCGGAAATCGTCGTCACAAGCGGCCGAACAGGATCCGCGAATCGAAGGGTCTCGACACGCGGAAGACTCACATTCTGAAGATTGACAAACGTGAGCAGGGGAGACGATGCATCCAGTTCGGTAATCAATGGAGCCTCAATCATTCCGGTGCGAGTCCAGAGATCCGAGTCGTTTGTCGGATCAATAACCATCACATTTCCGGTCGGAACCGTTAGTGGAGTAGTCCCATGAAACACGACAACACCGTTCCGATCAGCAAAATCTGCAGGCAATTGTGCGGGTGCTTCGCTTGAGATCGTTAACTCTACGCGCGGAGTTGCCTCCAGAACCTTCTGCAGAAAGAGGTTCCCCTGAGTAACAAGAAGCACGGGAACTGCAGGACGAGGCGTCAGTATTGAGCAGCTTCGATTATCCGACAAAAGCCCATCCTGAATGACGTCGTCAGGCTTACCATCTGCCTCAAGACGATCAGGATTTGAAGAATCCGCGGGCCTTTGAAAATCAGACAATTCCGCACGCAATACACCTCCGTCCGCGGAGGTTTTAGGGATGGACTGTGACCACACTTCACCCGGTGCAAGCTGCAGTGGCACCACATCAATCAACGCTTCGTTCAATGACAATTCAAGCCGACAGCGAACTGCCGCGTCACCCGAATTCCGGATCGCAACCAGAACCTCATAACCAATCGGATCCGAGAGTGTTCGCCGAGACTGAAACTGAATGATTCCGACGTTTGCTGCCGAAGTACCGAAGAGTCGTGGGATCACCGGGATGTGGCTGGTCTCATTGCCCTTATCTTGTGCAAACAAGCCTTCGTCGCTGGCGTTCAGACAGCCATCCGTAAATACGAAGACGTTTCGGGCGGCGTCGCCTGATACCGATTGAGACGCTGAAATTCTGTTGGTCGCAAGAAGTTTGCGTGCCAGTTCCACTGCTGGTTCAAGTGCAGTGGAGCCTTCAGTCTGACTGATTTTCCCGATCGCATGTTTCAGAGTCGGCAAGTGCCCCGTCATACCGCAGGCCACGTCCGGATTGCGACCCGCAACGATCACAGCGGCCTCATCCAGGGGTCCCAGCGTATCTACAAGATCCATTGCGTCTCGCTTTGCAGATGCGAGGCGACTTGGCGAAACATCCATGGCAGCCATGCTGGCGGAATTGTCGATCACAAGTACCATGCGCCGCTGGAATCTTCTGCTGCCGGTCAGAAAGGGATCAGCAACAGCAAGTATTATCAGCATCAGCAGGAGTAACTGCAGCAGCAGCGAACTCCAATGACGCAACTTCTGCCATAAAGCTCTTGGAGGCTTCTCTTCATAAACCTGCTGCCAGAACATGTTTGACGAAACCGTCAATCGGCGCAGGCGGACTTTCAGGATGTAGAGCAAAATGACCGGGACGCAGAGGGTCACCCAGAAAAATGCCGATGGAAACGCAAACGACATGACAGCTCATTTACCACGATAAGGATGCAGGTCAATCAGTTCGGAGCTGCCGTGTCTGTCTGAACGGGAAGAAACTCCTTCGGCATCACGATCGCATCCTGCTTAATGCCAACATGGTTCAGCTCGGTCATCAACCCCACTTCAGCACTTGCACGGGACGTCTCACGGCGAAGGACCCGCACTCGAATGCCGCTCGAGTCTCCCTTCACCTTCAACGCGAGCTCCACAATTCGCTTGAGTTCCGTCGGGCGGTAGATCAACTCCGATGATGATGGAATCCCAAGAAGATAATCGTGACCGTCAATCAGAATGGTCAACGTTTCGAGCGATACAGATTTCTTTTCATCTTCCGTGAGTCCATCTTCGGCATTCGATGACGGCGACATGGCCACTGTGCTGTCGTCTGTGCTCTCGGTCGACAGGGAAGTGACAGAGTCGTCTGTTGTTTCCGGATTTCCGCCTGAACCACCGCCAGTCCCTGGGCCGCCGCCCGGAAGTCCAAGTCCCCGAAGTATGAGATACAGCACAACTCCGATCAGAATCGCACTCCCCCCGACGCTGGCTCTCCGAGTGCCGCGGATAATTCCTCCGATGGTGTTTCTCTTCGATGATTCGTCGCCCATAACTCCCTCCCAGCGAGTTTTCTCTGTCTCAGTGCTGAACGTAGTGCAAAGTTCGCTCGGCTGCAAAGGTCAGATTCACCTTTGTGAACAGACGAATGCTTTCGAGGGACGAGTCCGTCTGGACGGCGGGCCAAACAGCATGCCCGAATTGCTGCTTCAGATCGCCCCCAAGCATTGTGCCTGTCCCCCGCATTTGCGATGAGAGAGGGCACCAGAAGCTCGGGACGGCGTCAGGATCGGGAAGCCCCGCGACCCTGTTGATCTCGGCAGAACATCATGCTTCTCTTCAAGCTCAAAGTATGGAATGGAAACTGCGCCAGGTTGGAAATTCGTTGAAAAATCAAGCAACGAAAGAAATGCCGCAAACCACAAGGGGGTAGACGTCGTCGAAACTCCCATGATCGCTGCGGGGACACATCATTCTGAAAAGACCTCAGTGATGGGAAAAATCTGAGCCTGACACACAGCAATGGGCTCCCGCCGCCAGGAAAGCACCATCCGGAACGATCCGGTTGTCGCCGAAACAGAACGGCAGACTTAGGATGTCGTGACAGGGATCGGATCAACTTCGCCGCTGATGACTGGCAAATTTGGCTGAGTTCTTTCCAGTTCGAGACTGAAGTCAGGCCGGCTCGTGTGCAGGCAGAGGAATCGAGACAGATGAACCCAAAGGATGCAACATGACCGATCCGGGAAACGTGAAGCCTGTCAGTGACGGGCCCGAGCGACGTGAGTGGAGCACGAAGGTCTTCCTTGGCTTTCTGGGAACCATCTCTTGCCTCTACGCGGCCATCCTGATCTATCATTCTGCGAAACCTCCGGACACCGTTGCGGCAGATGATGACAGTGTTCTTGAACTGTGTCGCCAGCTTTGCATGCAATACGGGCTTGTCTCAAGCGGACACATCCGAAATGACGCGGAAGCGTACGTCAAAGCTGTTCAAAAGCAGAAACTGACGGAAGCCCTTGCAGTGATTCTGGCTGACACATCTTTCAGTCCGATTCCTGCGCAGCAGGTCAAACTGCTGAATCAAAAAGCTGTTGATTTTGATCTGCCAAATCACGCTGGAATGCAACAGAAACTCTCTGAACTTGGCCATGATCGCCCTGTCGTCATCGTGTTTTATCTCGGCTACGGCTGCAGCCATTGTGTCGCACAACTGACGGCCCTCGACAAAGACCTTCATTATTTCAAAGAACTGGATGCAGAAGTCATTGCCATCAGCTCTGATCCATCAGAACACACGGCCGAAAGGTTCAGGGAATATGGAGAGTTC
>JBKDRW010000160.1:0-6601 GCA_046341255.1 Planctomycetota bacterium | reverse complement strand
ATTCATGACCTCGACGATTCGCAATCCAGACAGTGATTTCCAGAGTCAGCTCATTGAAACTAAACTGCCCACCGTCTTGAATTCCGAAAACCGCCAGCGAGCGGATCTTTGTTCCGGAAATGCTTCGTTCGAAAGGACCATCAGGATGTCGGCTGGTGACGAATCGAAACAAACTGAGTCAAACACGCAACTGGCCACGTTTGGCGGTGGCTGCTTCTGGTGCACGGAAGCCGTCTTTCTTCGCCTTCGTGGCGTTAAAAAAGTCGTCAGCGGATATACCGGCGGCAAGACCGTAAATCCGACGTATAAAGAGGTATGTCAGGGCGATACCGGGCACGCCGAGGTGATTCAGGTTGCGTTTGATCCCAAGGAAATCACCTACGAGCAGCTGCTCGACGTGCACATGCACACACACGACCCGACCACGCTGAATCGTCAGGGAGCAGATGTGGGAACTCAGTATCGTTCGTCGATCTTCTTCCACGATGCAACTCAGAAGCAGGCAGCGAAGAAGATGATCGACGACCTGAACAAGTCCGGTGATTTCGATGATCCGATCGTCACCACGCTGGAAGAAATGAAGAAGTTTTATCCAGCGGAGGATTACCATCAGAACTATTTCGCCCTCAATCCGAATCAGGGCTACTGCGTCGCTGTGGTCGGACCCAAAGTGAGCAAGTTTCAGAAACGATACAAAGAACTGCTCAGGAAGGATGATGGCGAAACACAGAAGTGATCCTCACCTCCATTGTTTTGGGAGGATGATCGTACGGGTGCATTTTGCTTCGCGATTTCGATGGAGAATTCCCGGCCCATGAGCCATGACAAGCAACTTTTCGAATTCGAACTGGCCGGAGATGTTTTGATTCTCACGGCAAATGGGCCGTTCATGGAATTTCGCGACAACGACATTCGAAACGGATACAACGAAGCATATCGACGGCTTTGTGAACCGGGGACCAGGCATCTGCTGGTGGATTTTTCCAGGCTGGACTACTTCGGCTCAACGTTTGTCGGCATTCTGATTCGTCTCGCAAAGCGAGCGAGAGGTAATGGGGGCGAAGCGTATCTCTGCCATCTGTCGGACAACATGCGAGACATGCTCAGGACACTGATGCTTCTGGAGAACACAAAGACGGACTTTTTCTGGGTACCATTCCAGGATCGTTCTTCAGCTCTGGCTGCACTGGCAACTCGAAGTACCGCCTGAGTCACAAAGCGAATCATGCCGTATTTTGGACGCACGGAATCTCCGGCGACTTGTCCCGTGACCTCCACCTCGGAGCCCGACTACCGATCTTATGGTTCAGCCAGATAACCGGGCATCGAGGTCATCGACGTCCTGAGCCTCGCCAGTGCCCGGATGTAGCGATCGCTGGCCGCCTGTTCCGAAATGCCGAGCACTTGTGCGGCCTCGCGATTTGTCAACTGCTCAAAGTGCCGCAGTGCGAGAACTTCGCGGTCCATCTCCTTCATGTCAGCCAGAGCTTCATTCAGCTTCTGCGACATCTCTTCTTTCAATGCAGCCTCGCTGGGCGTGGTCAGATGGTCCAGCAGATGGAACGACAGTGAGGAAGATGTCGACGACGATGACCATCCACGGTCGATCGAAAATTCGTTGCCTGCATTGCGCTTCTGAGTTCCCAGATGCCGACGGTGAATGTCCACAAGTGTCTGGCTGGTGATCAGTCGAAACCAGACGAAGATGGAACGAGATGCATCCACGAGAAAGTGATCAATTCTCTGGACAGCGGATAGCCACGCCTCCTGCAGAACATCATCCGCGTCGACTCGACCGTGCAGCCGCGGATCCATGCGAAACGTGACCAATCTCCACAGGCGATCCCGATGCTGCAGAAACAGGTCGGCAAGGGCGTTCTGATCACCCTGTGCCACTCGGCCGATGAGCTCTGCTTCCTGTTGATTATTACCCACCCGTTCGATTCCCTGACGGCTCACGCCGGACCTCGGATCTATTGCAGGAGACTCCTGTCGAGCACAGCACGTGCTTTCTGAAAGTAATCCTTCCACTCGATTTCCGGAGCTCCGTCTCGCAGGCAGTTACGGACTTTCTGGAGCGTGTTTCGTGACATGTGCGGACAGCGATTGCAGGCACATGTTTCACCAGTTGACGTCATGATGCCAGGCACAGGAATGTACGTGTGCTGCGGCGCGGCTTTTTGCAGCGGATGAATCATCGATGCCTCGGTCGCCACGAGAAATGTCGTGGGCTTCTCCACGGACATCACATGCCGCCGCATCTTCTCGGTTCCACCGATCACATCCGTGAGTTCCAGAATGTTCTGAGGACACTCGGGGTGCGCTATGACGACACTGCCCGGATTGTTCTTCTTCACCCTCAGCAAATCCTGGATGCTGAAAACTTCGTGAACCATACAGGAGCCCGGCCACAGGATCATCTTGCGACCCGTCACTTCCATCAGATAACGGCCAAGATGCTGATCCGGCACGAACAGTATCTCTTTGTCCTTCGGAACGCGATCAATAATCTCCCGTGCGTTGCCGCTGGTGACAATCCAGTCCACGAGACTCTTGACGGCCGCAGACGTATTGATGTAGGCCACCGTCTGAAAGTCTCGCCCCTGCACACGCAGCTGCTCCTGAAAGGCAGCCAGCTGATGCGGAGGACAACTGTCGGCAAGTGAACAACCGGCCTGCAGATCGGGAATCAGAACCCGTTTCTCAGGATTCATGATCTTTGCCGATTCTCCCATGAAGTGGACGCCAGCAAAAACAATGGTCGATGTTCTGACTTTGGTCGCATCCCGAGCCAGCTTGAGACTGTCACCGGTGAAGTCTGCAATGTCCTGAATGTCTCCATCCACGTAAAAGTGGGCGAGGATGGTGGCATCCTTCTCTTTCTTCAACGCATCAATCTCGTCCATCAGATCAAGCGGATCTTCTTCGACCACCGGTCGCTCGGTCACAACAGGAAGTGACATAGTTCTTCACTTTCAAAGTCCACATCAACACGATTGTCACGCGGGCCGGAGAATGATCAAAGATGCGACTGAAACACTCAGTCCCGCGGAACGTAAGACACCAGAGCCACGAGGGGTGTTCACGAAGAAACCCTGTCGTGTCCTGAATGCGCTGACGACACTTTACCAACCGAACTCTTCGCCAGAACTTGTCGACTGATGGATTAGACCAATTTCCCTGAAATCACCCCCGCATCGCGATGAGGATTCGCCGAAATCCGGAGAATTCAGAACGAGATACGGGTTCCGGCCAGCAGGCTGCCACTTCGGAAAAATCGCAGATCAGGGTTTCGAAGATCGAACAAAAAGCAAAAAGTGCATCGTCGGATCCTGGTGTTGAACTGACCCCTGTTGTTGTGAGAAAAGCGTCTGAGCGCCGGTCATCAGATTGCGTTTTGCGATGAGCCACCGGCTGCTCTGGTCAATGTTCTCCGTCAGCGAAACGACAGTGTCAGGTGCAGGGGAGATCACTCGCGCAGGACGGCAGCGGACATCGAAGTCTATGGCAGCAGCAGCCTTTGAAGCGGTCAACGGTGCCCAGCGATGTCAGACGATCCGTTCTCGCGTAGAATCACCCCAACCGGCCAACAGGGATTCGAGCGATCCTGTCAGGCTGATGAGAATCTTCACGCACTTTCTCCTCATGATGCGTTTCAGACCAGTTCCGGCATGACCTTGCCACCATCGTCGATCAGATACTGGGGCCGTCCCTGGTTATCCGGAATCGTGGCGTCCAGAACCGAGACGCCAAGGTGCTGAAACAGGGTCGCGTAAATATCACCGAACGAGACCGGCCGGGAAATCGCTTCGCCGGCAATTCGGTCTGTCGCCCCGATGACCTGGCCATGCCTGAACGAGCCACCAGCAAGGAGTGCACAATTCACCTGCGGCCAATGATCGCGGCCAACAATATCGCTGATCTTCGGCGTGCGGCCGAATTCACCCCAGACAATGACCGCACAATCGTCAGCAAGTCCGCGCTGATGGAGATCTTCAATCAGGGCGCTGAGACACTGGTCGAAGATCGGGAAGTCTTCTTTTTCTCGATTGAAGATGGTGTTGTACGAACCACCGTGCCAGTCCCATTTGCTGTAGTTCAGCGTCACGACGCGAACCCCGGCTTCAATCAGTCGTCGTGCGGCCAGCATGCTTTGCGGAACTCGCGGAGCTCCGTTCTCGTCAATGAAGACATTCGGATTTCCGGTACCGTAGCGAGCGATTGTTTCCGGATCCTCTCTCGAAATATCGAGTGCTTCCGCGAGCTTTGACGAGGTGAGCAGTCCCATCGCCTGTTCGGTGAAGGCATCCATTCCGTGCATGGTCAGCGTGTTGTCGACCTCACGACGCAGACGGTCCACGCTTTGCAGCAGCGATCGCCGGTCCTGCAGACGCTCAAGAGAAACGCCGTTGAGGATCATGTCTTCCCGAGTCGGTCCCATGGGACGAAAGGCCGAGTGGGCCGCACCGAGAAATCCCGGGCCCGGCTCATTGTAGGGTCCATGGGTACACGGATAACACAAGCTGACGAAAGACGGAGCCGTCTCTGTGCGCGGACCAACCACTCGAGAGACCAACGACCCGAACTGCGGCCAGCCTCCGGATGGTCGGGGTCGCCTCGGATCACGCCCATGAAACACCTGAGCCGCATCATGGTCTGCCTGGTTGCCCACCAGCGAACGGATGATGGTCAGCTTATCTCCCAGAGTTGCCAGACGTGGAAACGCCTCGCAGATGTCCATTCCGGGCACATTTGTGTGAATCGGCTTCCATGGCCCGGCGATTTCACGCGGCGCTTCCGGCTTCAGATCGAACATGTCCTGATGTGGCGGACCACCCACAAGGTAAATCATGATCACTGATCTGGCAGAGCGACCACGGCCTGCAGTGTCCTCTGCCTTCAGAATGCCCGGCAGCGACCAACCGCTGCCAGAGGCCGCCCCAAGAGCCGTCAGAGTGCCGATGTTCAACAGGCTGCGCCGCGACCGTCGATCGCAGAAGGGGAGATCACGGTCAGGTGCGCCGAGCACTTTCAGCATGGGAGTGCTTTCGGTGTAGGAGGGGCAGGGGCAGGATGGAGTGCTGACGCATCGAGCAGAAAACACAAGAACTGACACAGGAAACGTATGTCGCAGGCCTCCCGGCTGCAAGCCCTGTCCTGAGGGAAAAGACGGCTCCGGGTCAAATGCGATGCCGGCGAGTCTGGAGACCCCTCCGGTAGCTGCAACGCCGTTTCAAAACGGGCGACAGCTCAGTCAAGGCAGGCCGCGTCTGCAGACCAGCCCGAGAGATTCTGGGCGAGTTGCCTTGTGACGCACAACACGACCAAGAAAAAACACGATTTCCCAAGTGACAGGGTTCGAGATAACCGAGTGCGAGATGCCGGTGTGTCCAGTAAGCCGAGCAGGAGGGTTTTCAGGCAGGATGTTCACGAGACACAACAGCCTGCTCCCTGATCTGTTGACACTTCGCATCCTGACGCGAAAGCCGATACGGGTTCAGCCAACGAATCGATCGGAGAGATTTGTTGCATCATGTCAACATCAGGCCGTCATCAGTGTTTGCATTCAGAATCAGCCCCTTTGATTCCCGATATCGCGACCTCTGACCCACCGGAATTCTGCACAGGATCCGATCAGTCACCTCACGGGTGAGTTCACGCATCATATTCAAATAGCCCCGCTGACAGTGCTGGCAGGAACTGCAGACAGAACTGCAGACTGCCATCCCAGAGATCTGAGCTATCTTCGGAGCATCAACATGGACCCGACCAGAAGCCTTGACCTGATTATCGCCAATGTGCAGGAACTGCTTGCGGAATCTGACGAGCAGGTTCATGTCGCGCCGGAGGAATTGAATGAAACAACTCGTCTGATTGGTCAGCAGGGCATCCTGACATCCCTCGAACTGGTCACGCTGTTGTTCAACGTGGAGCAGGCCATCAGCGATGAGCTCAATGCCGTGATTACGCTCGCCGATGAACGTGCGATGTCACAGGAAAAGAGTCCGTTCCGAACAATCGGCAGCCTTGCTCGGTACGTCGACACGCTCCTGACGGAGGCTTCAAACAATGGCTGATGTCATGCTGATCACAGGAACTCGCAAGGGAATCGGCCGTTACCTCGCGGAATACTACGTCCAGCGAGGTTTCATCGTAGAGGGCTGCAGCCGTACGGCACCGGACTGGACGCTCCCCGGTTATACACATCACTGTGTTGATGTGACTGATGAGGTTCAGGTGCGTGACATGCTGAATACGATTCGAAAACGCCACGGACGACTTGATGTCACGCTGAATAATGCCGGCATTGCCTCGATGAATCACGCAATGCTGACACCGATGTCGGTCGCTCAGAAGGTCATGTCCACCAACTTTCTCGGCACCTTTCTGATGTGTCGTGAAAGCGCCAAGCTGATGGCGAAGAACAAATTCGGTCGCATCGTGAACTTCAGCACCATCGCAGTCCCCCTGCAACTGGAAGGTGAGGCACTGTATGCTTCAGCAAAAAGTGCTGTGGAAACACTGACCCGGATTCTTGCGAGAGAGTTTGCGGAACTTGGCATCACCAGCAACGCCATTGGTCCTGCGCCCATACCCACTG
>JBKDRW010000159.1:0-10108 GCA_046341255.1 Planctomycetota bacterium | reverse complement strand
TGCCCGTCGTTACCTGACTGATGGTTTGACGGGTGGCGAAAAGAAGCGAATGGAGATTCTCCAGCTGGCGATGCTGCAGCCGAAGTTCGCGATTCTTGATGAAACAGACAGCGGTCTGGACAGTGACGCGGTGCGAGTTGTCAGCGAAGGTATCGCGAAGCTGTCAGGACCTCAGATGGGTGTGTTGATTATCACTCACCATGAGCGACTTCTGGAAGCAAATCCTCCTCAATTCACACATGTGATGCTGGGAGGGCGAATTGTGGAAACCGGGGATGCATCTCTGGCTCATGATCTGCATGCAAACGGATACGCCGACATTCGCGCGCGTCATCCGGAAGCTGCAGCTGAGAATGCCAAAGCTGAAGCGACTCCGGTATAGCGCAGCACACGAAGGCCTGGGCGATCAGTTCGCCACGGCTGCTGGCGAACTCGACAAGTCCCCGGTGTTGTTGACACGCCTTTCCTCCAAACCTTGCGTTTCCCGCGTTCCCGCGGTCCCAGAAGCAGAATATCGATATGAGTACAGATGCCCCGGTGAAATCAGAAAAGTCCGATGTGGAGATCGGAGCCTACAAGTATGGGTTCCATGACTCGACGGACAACTATGCATTCAAGAGCCGTAAAGGTCTGGATGCACAGATCGTGCGTCAGATCTCCGAAATGAAAAAGGAACCCACATGGATGACGGAGTTCCGACTGGAGTCCCTGGGTATCTTCGAGTCCCGCCCGATGCCAAACTGGGGTGGCGACATGAGTGATCTGAACTTTCAGGACATCTTTTACTACATGAAGGCGTCCCAGGAGCAGGGTAAATCATGGGATGATGTTCCTGAAGATATTCGAAAGACGTACGATCGCCTTGGGATCCCTGAAGCCGAAAAGAAGTATCTGGCCGGCGTGAAAGCTCAGTACGAGTCGGAAGTGGTGTACGGCAGTCTTCAGGAGGACCTTGCGAGGCAGGGAGTGATCTTCACGGACACGGACTCGGCCCTTCAGGAACATCCGGATCTGTTTCGAGAGTATTTTGGCACTGTCATTCCTCCGGGTGACAACAAGTTCGCGGCTCTCAACTCTGCTGTCTGGTCTGGCGGATCATTTATTTACGTGCCGAAGGGCGTGAAGATTGAATTCCCTCTGCAGGCTTACTTCCGCATCAACAGCCAGAACATGGGCCAGTTTGAACGAACGCTGATCATCGTCGATGAAGGCGCTTCGGTGCATTATGTAGAAGGCTGCACAGCTCCGACGTACAGCAGTGACAGTCTGCATTCGGCGGTTGTTGAGATCATCGTGAAGCGTGGAGCTCGCTGTCGCTACACGACCATCCAGAACTGGTCAAACAACGTCTACAATCTGGTCACCAAGCGAGCCATGGCCTACGGCGACTCGCTGATGGAGTGGATCGATGGAAACCTCGGATCAAAACTGACCATGAAATATCCAGCAATCTGGCTGATGGAGCCAGGGGCACGCGGTGAGACTCTGTCAATCGCATTCGCAGGCGGTGGTCAGCATCAGGATGCGGGCGCCAAGATGGTGCACTGTGCCCCAAATACCTCCAGCCGTATCATCAGCAAGAGTATTTCGAAGAATGGCGGTCGCTCCAGCTACCGTGGCCTTGTGAAGGTACACAAGGATGCGATCAACTGCCGGTCCAATGTTGTGTGTGACGCATTGATCCTCGACCCCTCCAGCCGCAGCGATACCTATCCTTACATCGAGGTCGAAGAGGAGAATGTTGCGATTGAACACGAAGCAAGCGTGTCCAAAATTGCTGAAGAACAGCTGTTCTATCTCATGAGCCGCGGACTGACCGAAGCGGAGGCTTCCGCCATGATCGTGACCGGTTTCATCGAACCACTCGTCAAAGAACTGCCGATGGAGTACGCAGTGGAACTGAATAAACTGATTGAGCTCCAGATGGAAGGATCAGTTGGGTAATCACTATGTCATCTGCAGCCATTGATATGTCCCGAACCGGCTTTTCGTCTGAGGTCTTCGAGCAGTTCCTTGCGACGCGTGTTGAGCCTGCGTGGATCACCGAGTCTCGTCGTGCCGCGTTTGAACAGTACCAGACCCTTCTGCACAGCGACCTGGATCCGGAAGAATTCAAGCGTGTCGACCTGCGAGTCTTCAATGCAGACCGATTTCGCCCCGTATCCGGGTCCGTGGATTCCTCATCGATCGCGACATTGCTGAGCGATAAGACCGAGTTTGGTGGCTCGATCGCTCACGTGAACGGTCAGTTGACCCACCAGGAGGTCTCCCCCACCATTGAGTCCCAGGGCGTGTTGTTCGGTGAGCTGAAGGCATTGCTGACCAGACATCGCGAGCTGCTGGAACCATATTTTATGAAGCAGGCCGTCAAGCCGGACGCAGATCGTTTTTCGGCATGGCACGCTGCTTTCTGGACGGGGGGAACGCTCCTCTACGTTCCGCGCAATGTTGAAGTCGCACTGCCGCTTCACAGTCTGATTGCCCACACTCGGGACGGGGTTGCGGATTTCGGCCACACATTGATCATTCTTGAAGAGGGTGCTCGGGCGACCCTTCTTGAAGAAACCTCGTCTGCGACGGAGGAAGCTGCCGGACTGCATGTTGGATGTGTCGAACTGATCGTCGGTAGAGGGGCAAATCTGAGATATGTGCAGCTTCAGAACTGGAATCAGAAATCGTGGCATTTCGCGCATCAGGCAGGATGCGTGGCCAGCAATGCGTCACTCCAATGGACCGTCGTTGGACTCGGCAGCAGGCTGTCCCACATCCATCAGGACATCAACCTCAACGGCCGTGCTGCGACTGCCGAAGTGAACGGGGTCACGTTCGCGAGCGACCGCCAGAAAATCAGCTACTACACTCAGCAACACCACCGAGCGCAGGGAACACACAGCGATCTGCTCTACAAAGAAGTTCTGCGAGACCAGTCGAGGGTGATCTGGCGCGGGATGATCAAAGTCGACCCGGCAGCACAGCAGACGGACGGCTATCAGCGAAGTGATGCACTGATGCTCAGCGATGATGCTCGTTGCGATTCGATCCCAGGACTTGAGATTGAGGCGGACGACGTCAAATGTACTCACGGTGCCACAACCGGTCGCGTTGATCGCGAGCAGATTTTCTACTGTATGAGCCGAGGAATCAGTCGTAAGGAAGCCATGCACATGATTGTGGAGGGATTCTTCCAGCGTGTGTACGACCGCATTCCAGTGGAAGTTGTACGTGAAACCCTGAGCCGTACTGTGCAGGGAAAACTGGGTATCGAAACGGTGGCTGTCTGATTTGGCAGACAGCCCGACACGGGATTGGCCTGCTCGACATCTGGCACTGGACAGAATTTCCACACGAGGACGACTTGTCCAGGTGTGTTGTTTCAGAGATTAAAGCGATTCCATGGAACGAGTGATCGGAACTGAGGAACTGAAGTCTGGCGAACGTCGCAGCATCTTCGTCGACGATATCCCCGCGCTGGTCTTCAGAATCGAAGACCAGTACTTCGTCATCGAAGATGTCTGCTCACACGATGGGCAGCCATTGACCAACGGTCCGATTCAGGATTGTGCCATCGTCTGCCCGAGACATTCCGCTCGTTTTGACCTGAAGACCGGCAAGGCACTTTGTATGCCTGCAACTGAAGCAATTCGCGTGTTCAACACAGAAATCCGGGATGGAGCCGTCTGGGCCAAGGTCTGATCTTCAGGAATCGTGCGTTTCCGTCAAAGTTGTTTCTCCATTCCTGCCCCAACTCCAGATTGAAAATCTGATCGTGCCATGGCTACAGACACAGAACTGATTGAAGCCCTGCGACAGGTCATCGACCCGGAACTGATGGTCAATATTGTTGACCTCGGACTGGTTTATTCGGTGAATCAGACCGAACGTAAAGTCGCGGTGGAAATGACCCTGACGAGTCCGGCCTGTCCGGCTGGTCCTCAACTTGTGCAACAGGCAAAGATGGCCCTCGAGCGACTTGAGGACATCGATGAGGCGACCATTACGATCACTCTGTCGCCGCCGTGGACACCCGATCGAATGACAGACGACGCCAAAGATCAACTGGGAATTTTTTGAACGGATTGTGAGAGACGCAGCCTGGGCGGATGCCGGGATTTCGGGTTTCCATGCTGAGCCTGTGCGTGAAAACAGTGTCTTTCCCAGCACGTTGACTTCCGAGCAGCCGCCTTGACACTCGTTTCGAACGGCGTTAACTTCCGGCCGTTCCGGTTGGGCCCAGCATCTGTCCGGAACGCCAAAGCCTCGGGGGATTAGCTCAGTTGGGAGAGCGCTTGCATGGCATGCAAGAGGTCATCGGTTCAAGTCCGTTATCCTCCACTTCTCAGATCATCGCAAAACCCTTCGACAGTTCCGTCGAAGGGTTTTTGTGTTGGTGGAGATGGAAATACCGTTAAATCGCGGAGCATTGTGATGAGTGGAGCACCGATTGTTGGTGTCGTGATGGGCAGCAAGTCGGACTGGGAGACCATGTCGGCTGCGGCAGAGATTCTGAAACAATTTGGCGTGCCTCACGAGTGTCGAGTTGTCTCTGCCCATCGGACCCCGTCGTGGATGGGAGAATATGCAGGAACTGCAGAAGGACGCGGTCTGAAAGTCATCATCGCAGGAGCTGGAGGAGCCGCCCATTTACCGGGGATGATTGCCTCACAGACCGTTCTGCCGGTGCTCGGTGTTCCTGTCCAAAGCAAGGCCCTGAACGGACTCGATTAGTTGCTTTCGATCGTGCAGATGCCCGGCGGCATTCCCGTTGGAACTCTGGCGATTGGCGTTGCGGGGGCTCGCAACGCCGGGCTGCTGGCCGTTCGAATCCTGGCGACGACCGATGCAGTTCTCAACCGGCAGTTGCATGCCTTCCAAATGGCACAAACAGCGGCTGTGATGCAGGATTCTGAACTTTCCATCGGTTAGAGTTTGTATCGTCAATTGTTCTCGGAGCGACGGCGTCACTTTGGACCAGTTGACGCCGACGAACACGGCGGATCCGTCCGGCTTGCCATGAATGTCAGGAGTGTTTTCGTGGGTGTGACGCCGGCATTTTTTCCCGTCAAGAATTCCCCCGACTGATTTCCATTCACTTTGCCCCGCAAACTGATCATGCCAAAATTTCCTCGTGTGCTTGCTCCTGGTGCGACTCTTGGAATGCTGGGAGGCGGACAGCTTGGTCGGATGTTTGCGATTGCGGCAAAGCAGTGTGGTTATCGGATCTGCGTGTACGGCGATCCGGCCGATTCGCCGGCAGGACAGGTGGCTGATGAGAGTCTCGCGAGCAGGTTCTCTGATGAAGAGGCCCTGTTGAGATTTGCAACGCAGGTCGATGTGGTGACGTACGAACAGGAGAACATTCCGGTTCCAACCGTCAGGTTTCTGCAACAGCATGTTGATGTGTACCCTGGTCCCGAACTTCTTCGAGCGTCTCAGCATCGGCTGATCGAAAAGACCTCGATGCGAACGATCGGGATCCCGACAGCCGACTTCCTGCGCATCGATTCAGCAGAGTCACTGCGGGACGGTGTGATCAGTTTTGGCGGAGAAGCCATCCTGAAGACTGTTACGCTGGGCTACGACGGAAAAGGTCAGGCTCGGATCAGACCTGGCGTGAACGTTGAGTCGATCTGGAGCTCGTTTCGCGTCGACGAAGCCATTCTGGAATCGATCGTGGACTTTGCCTTTGAGTTGTCGATTGTCGCTTCGCGATTCGGTGATGGGACGTGTGCATTTTACTCGCCAGTGCTCAATCATCATGTGAATCACATCCTCGATGTTTCGATCAGTCCGTCGTCGAGAATCTCGGCTGCCATGGCAAAGCAGGCTGAAGAAATGGCGAGGGCCATTCTTGAACACTTCGATGTGATTGGTGTCCTGTGTGTGGAGTTCTTCGCGACTCATGACGGTCGATTGCTCGTCAACGAAATTGCCCCGCGACCTCACAACAGCGGCCATCTGACGATTGATGCCTGTCGCAGCAGCCAGTTTGAGCAGCAATTCCGGGCTGTCTCGGGGCTGCCTTCAGGTGATGTCTCCCTTCGGAGCCCCGCGGCCATGATCAACCTCCTCGGGGACCATGTCATGCAAGCGACCCCGGAGAAGTGGCGTTCCGTCTTCGAATTACCGAACGTTCATGTCCACATGTACGGCAAGTCAGAGGCTCGAATGGGCCGAAAGATGGGCCATTTGAATGTGACTGCCCTGTCAGACACGGAAGCAGAACAGATCGCCCGCGAAGCCAGAAGACGGCTGGCCTGACACCACGCGCAGGGTCTGGCCAAGACCGAATTCCCGGTTCCTGCCCTCCAGAAACATCGACCGAGTCATCAATGACAACAACCGCGAGCCGTATTGACTCCGGTTCGGAGATTGTTGGATACTATGGTTCGAAGCCGAAGAATGATGCAATTTCAGGACGAGGGGGGATTCGCATCAGACGCGTCTTGCGACTTTCGATTCTTTGATGACGTGCAGAAGGAGTTGCACATGAATCTGCTGCAGAAAATGGCCGGATCAAGCAGTCCGAAACTGCAACACCCGTTTCGAGCGATGGCTGGATACGTCCTGCAGAACACCGGGCTTTCCGATCGCATGAAGCTGCAGCGATCCACATACCAGGTACCTTTCTTCTCCCGCAGTAATGTCGCACTCACGTTGTGGGTGGACACAATGGTGATTGATCCTGTGGAAGAGTTTGCCGTGGAGTTCCTTCACGAAGGCGACACATTCATCGACGTCGGTGCCAATATCGGTTGCGTGACGGCTGCGGGGGCGATGTCAGTGGGCCCGGCAGGACAAGTCTATTCCATCGAGGCTCATCCGAGGACCTATGCTTATCTTCAGAAGACTGTCAGCCTGAATCACGCGACGAATGTTTCGTGCATTAATGTTGCTCTCGGCGCCAGCGACGGCAAGGTCTGCTTTACGGACGAGCGTCGGAAGGATGACAACAACCGTGTTTCGCAGGATACTTCATCAGGTCTGGAAGTTCCGTGCGTGCCATTGACATCGATTGTTCGAGCAAACTCCATGGGACAAATCGCTCTGCTGAAAATCGATGTCGAAGGATTTGAAATGCAGGTTCTTCGAGGCGCGGAGCCAATCCTGCCTCAGGTGGACTGCATGTATATTGAAGTCCTTGATCATACGCTGAGAAAGTTTGGCAGCTCGGCCGAGGAAGTACTGGACTTTGTTCGATCGAAAGGGTTCGAACTCTATCGATTCCGAAATGATGACATGAACATCGTGGCAGTGTCAGAGCGTGCAAAATCACGCCGAGTGTTTCAGGAACTGAAGCCACTATCAGCCCCCTGAATGATTTCGGAGTATCGCCGGTGATGAACGTCGCCATTTCACGACCGGTAGTCCGTCGCTGAGCGTACGAAACAAGTGGATTCCGAGTCTCGGTGGCAAGAAGGTCGACGCCCCCGATCGATGAGGCCTTCGGGCGGAGCTCAACTGCGTTTCGGGAATTTTGATCAATCCGACTTCCGTGCGTTCCTATCACGCAGGAGGCGTTCGTCATCGCTGAACCGCCCGGATGGCAGGATGTCCGATACGGCGGAATCGTGAACAAAGTTCCTCAGAGCCGTAAATTTTCAGGGATTCAGAAACACAGGACTGATGAGCAGCCTGGCGTTGTTTTCGAAACTGAGACACCGTGGCCAGTTGCGAAACTGGAGAGTGGGCTCGGGCGTCTTGTGATTTACGAGCGATTGACTAGAACATACGCTTTCGGCGCCGAAAGCCCAGCCGGACTCGTTGCTTCAGGTCGAAGCCGTTTTGGCGATTCCGGTATGTTCCATTTTCCGTCCCAGAAGAAAAGTGTCCCATCGTGTACCGAGTTCTCATTACGGATAGTCTGTCCAAGGCCGGCCTGAAGATTCTCGAGCAGACCGAAGGAATTGAAGTCGTCGTCAGAAGTGGCCTGAAGCCGGATCAGGTGCGAGAAGAACTGAAGTCTGCGGATGCTATTATTATTCGCAGTGGCACAACGCTGACTGCCGAGTTGCTTGAGGGACAGGAGCGGCTCAAATGCATCGCTCGGGCAGGTGTTGGTGTGGACAACATCAATCTTGAAGCGGCGACCCGAGCCGGTGTGCTGGTCATGAACACGCCAAGCGGAAACACCATCAGCACGGCAGAGCATACTTTTGCCATGATGCTGGCATTGTCTAGAAACATCGGTCCCGCTCATGCGAGCATGAAGGCGGGAAAGTGGGATCGCAAGTCGTTTCAGGGTTCACAACTCGCAGGCAAGACTCTGGCTGTCATCGGTCTTGGGAGAATCGGGCTATGCGTCGCCGCTCGAGCCATTGCCTTTGAGATGAATGTTCTGGGCTATGATCCTTTTCTTTCGGAGGAGAAGGCCAAGGAGCTTGGAATCGAGCTGTATCGCGACATCGATGAGATTGTCAAACGTTGCGATTATCTCACGGTCCACACGCCGATGACGGCGGAAACTCGCGGCATCATCAATGCGGCCCGAATCGCGAGCATGAAGAAGGGCGTGCGGATCATTAACTGTGCTCGGGGCGGAATCATCGACGAAAATGATCTGGCCGACGCCATTCAGGCGGGCCATGTCGCCGGCGCGGCGCTCGATGTGTTTGTTGACGAGCCGCCGACCGACCGCCGACTGGTTGATCTGCCTCAGGTGCTGGCCACGCCGCATCTGGGAGCGTCCACCGATGAAGCTCAGGAGATGGTGGCGATTGAGGCAGCCGAACTAGTGGTCGCTTACCTCAAACGCAACGAAATCCGCTGCGCCGTGAACATGGCTCCGGTCTCTGCGTCAGAGATGGGCGAACTCAGGAACTATCTCAATTTATCATATCGACTTGGACTCTTTGCTGCACAGATGACAAAGGGTCAGGGGCTGAATAGCGCGGAGATCATCTATCGGGGCGAAGCGGCCAGCAAAAAGACGAGGATTCTGACCAACGCATTCACGGCCGGGCTGCTGGAAGCAGCGCTCGATGAATCCGTCAACGTCATCAACGCGACGTCCGTAGCACAGACTCGCGGTCTCCACATTCGCGAATCGTCGAGCGGCGACTGCGAGAACTTCGCATCCATGGTCTCCGTTGTTCTCACGACGGATCAGGGCCGGTTTGAAGCCTCCGGAACCATCTTTGGAAATCAGTTCCTTCGGCTGGTGCGGCTCAACGAGTTTCATTTCGAAGCGTACCTTGACGGACTTCTGCTGATTTACCGACACCGTGACGTTCCGGGTCTGATTGGCTTCATCGGAACGGTCTTCGGCGAACACAACGTCAATATTGCACAGATGGCACTGGGGCGGAAGCAGTCTCATCCAGGCGGAGCGTCTGTGGCCGTCCTGAATCTGGACAGCGAGCCTTCGGAGGCCGCAATTCAGAAGGTCAGGGGCCACAAGGAAGTGACAGGCGTCGACATTGTTCGGCTTCCTCCGGCAGGTGCCGCCTTACCCTGGATGACGGCGACCTGATGGTCTGATTCATGAACCGTACCGCAGACCATCACCCCACCCGTTCTGCAAAGAACGAATGTCTTCCATACCCATCTGCACAGCCTTTCAGGCGTCGAACCGATTGTCACATGGTCGACAGAAGGCGTCGCTGACGGTTATGCAGGCCGCGGAATCCATTCCTCAAAAGACTTCGTCGCTGGTCATTGACCGTGGATGTTCACACAAAATCGCAGCGTTCGTTCAACATGTCGAAAATTCGTGCCAGGGACACGAAGCCGGAGATGATCGTCCGATCCATCGTTCATGCGATGGGCTACCGATTTCGCCTGCATGATCGCAAGTTGCCCGGAACGCCGGATCTGGTCTTTCGCGCAACTCAAAAGGTGATCTTCGTCCACGGGTGTTTCTGGCACTGTCACCAATGCCGATATGGTCGGGTCGTGCCTGCGACTAACACGGAATTCTGGCGTCAGAAGCGACAGAGCAACGTCGAAAGAGACCGCAAAAACCTCCGTCAGCTGCGAAAAGACGGATGGAGAACTCTGGTAATCTGGGAATGCTGGACTCGGAGCCCAGAGACGCGGCTGATTCCGAAGCTGATCAGTTTTCTCTCCCGGTGAACCCTGGGAATGATCGTGAATTTCAGGACATCCCGGG
>JBKDRW010000158.1:0-3951 GCA_046341255.1 Planctomycetota bacterium | reverse complement strand
TCGCAGAGGAGCTGCAACCCTAGACGGAATGCTCGCGGCTGATACTAAGAAGGCACTCCGTACGGCGGTTGTGGGATATTCGGGAGCCGGCAAAACCTCGTTGCTCCATCTCATTGCGGGATATTCCGAACCGACGTCGGGATCTGTCGAAGTGGTGACATCGGCTGCTGATTCCGAGCGACGACTTCCGCTGTACTGGGTACCCGAGACCGGCGGACTGTGGAATCACCTTCGAGTTGAACAGCACGTCACGAGTTCAGTGACAGCCAGAGCACAGGAGCTGCTGGATCGACTGGATCTGTTGCATCGTCGGAACGCATTTCCATCAGAATTGTCATTGGGTGAAAGATCGCGTCTGGCGCTGGCTCGAGCACTTTCGACCAATGCGGAGATTCTTGTGATGGATGAACCGCTGAGTCATGTGGATCCGGTGCGAAAGCCGGATTACTGGGCGGTGATTGACGACTTTCTGAGGGCATCAGATTCCTCCCTGATCTTTTCATCGCATGAGCCGGACATTGTACTGTGCTGGTCGAAGGATGTTGTGTACCTGCACGATGGTCGAGTGTTGTTCTATGGTGAAACGCGTCGTCTGTATGAGGATCCTCCGGATGAGCGGGCTGGTCGATTTCTGGGACCGCTGAACTGGTTCAGCCAGCAGGAATGTCTGCTGTTGCTCGACATGCACTCGGCGTCGCTGCGTGGGCAGCCTGCGCGGCCGGAACACCTGGAAATGACTCAGGGCGTGGCATCGGGTGAGATTGAGCTGATTGCTTCTGTATTTTGTGGAAGTATTCGACGATCTGAGGTTTTGCATCGTGAGACTGGCATGAGAAAGATCATCTGGCACAGTTCGAAACTGGCAATTCCGGCGGGTTCACTGGTGAAACTTCAGCTGATTCGGCAGGATGCCACAGCCGCATGATCAGCAGCCACTGGTGATTCGACTGACTCGAAAAGCGGCTGTGAGTGAATACTGACATCGATTGGAAGGACAATCGTGAATCCTCTGCGTGAACTTCAGGAATTGGTCGATCTGTTTCCCGAGCCCGCTGATCACTCGCTGTATCTGTCGGCGGAACATGTGGCGAAGGAAGCGACTCCGGAGCCGTATCGCGGCATGCTGGTTCATGAGCATCACATGACAATCAGCATGGAGGAGTATCATCGCTGCAGCGTCGATGTTGAGGTGATGTCATCACGGTTCGAAAATGGTCTTTACCTGCGGAAGATCAGGCTGCACAAAGCGGGAACAAGGACTCCGGTGCAGTTTGGTCTGGTGCGTTTCAATCTGGAATTTGTGACCGAAAAGGTTAAGTCTGAGATCCTTGCGGAACAGGTTCCGCTCGGGCGCGTTCTGATTCAACACAACGTGTTTCGCCATGTCGACCTTGGAGCAATCCTGCGATTTACGGTCGGCCCGGGACTCACCGATTACCTGAAGATGCCGATCGGTCATGTCACCTATGGTCGGCTTGCAACCATTTTCTGCAACGGGTCTCCGGCGATCGATCTGCTGGAAGTCGCGTCGCAGTTGTAAGGTGGGCAATTGCTGCTGCAGATTGTTGACGAGCAGAAAAGCCTGTTGCCAGGGTTTCAGGAGCCTCTGCATGTCTGCCATATGGGCGACAACACACGATTGAGATTCTTCCGGCGTGCGGGCCTGCTTCGCATCGAACGATCGACCGATTGACGCTGTTGGGTCTGTCTGTCACAACTCCCGTCATCTGGTGATGAACTGCGACATGGTGAATCTGGATCTTCGATTGACATGACTCGATCTCCTCAGCCTGGAACACCCCCGGACTTCCATCTGCTTCTTCCCGAGTTTCAGCGACTCTGTGAGGTCGTTGCGAGGCTGCGTTCCCCGGAAGGCTGTCCATGGGATCGTCAGCAGACGATGAAAACAATCAAGCCTTACACGCTTGAGGAGACGTACGAGCTTCTGGAGGCGATTGATGCAGATGATAATGAGGCGATTCAGGAGGAACTGGGCGACGTGCTGCTGCAGGTCATTCTTGACTCTCAGATCGCCTCTGACGAACAACGGTTCGAATTGACGGCCGTCGTGCGGCAGATTGCCGACAAGATGATTCGTCGCCACCCACATGTGTTCGGGGATGTCAGTGCTGCTACGACAGACGATGTACGTCGTAACTGGTATGCAATGAAACAGAAGGAGAAGCCCGCGCGGCAGTCACAGCTGGAGGGGATTCCCGCAGCGCTTCCGGAACTGGCCCGTGCGGCGCGAATCGCAACTCGTGCCGCAGCAGTCGGTTACGATTTTCCGGATCGCCGGATGCTGTTCGACAAGCTGCGTGAGGAGCTTGCGGAATTATCTCGAGAACTGTTCGGGGCTGATGAACCGGAATCGATTCCGGCGTCGGTGGACTATGAAAAGGTCCCGGATGTTCCGATTTCTGACGCAGAGGCACGCGATCGAGCAGAATCTGAACTTGGCGACGTCTTGTTTGTTGTGGCCAATATTGCGCGCCGCTGGGGGATCAATCCCGAGGAGGCGTTGAGGAAATCAAACGCCAAGTTTTCTCGGCGTTTTATGGCCATTGAACGGGCGATTGCTGGTCAGGGCCGTTTGATCCAGGAGGCGACACTGCAGGAAATGGAGGCGGCGTATCAGGCAGCCAAGGCTCAGGAGTCAAGAAAGTGAGGGAACGAGGGGACGGAGTGATTCGCGTGGCCATGACAACGCCACGGCCTCCCTGTACGCGTTCGCACAGGGTTTCTACAATCCGAGTCCGCGTGAAATTCAGGACTGAGCTTTCACGCGGCACCAACGGAATTCCTGAAAACCACCTTGAAGGCTGCTGAGTTGAGTTCGGAACACGCTGACAATTCTCTTTGTCTGACTGAACTGGCTCGGACGAGTGGCGAATGGCTTCGAGGTGACGGTCCGGAATCGGACATTGTGATTTCGTCCCGTGTTCGGCTCGCGCGAAACGTTGCGGGGTTTCCGTTCATCTCGCGTGCGTCCGGGGATGCTCGTGTCAGCATTGTGCAACTTGTGCAGGGAGCTCTGAAATGCGGCATCCAGGGCCGCACGGTTCATCATGTGAATGTTGAAACGCTGGTTCCGCTGGATTCGCAGTTTCTGATGGAGCGACAATGGATCAGTCGCGAACTGGCTCGCGGCGACGGGCCTCGTGCGGTCGCGATCAGCGAAGGTGAACGTCACAGCGTGATGATCACTGAAGAAGATCATCTCCGCATTCAGGTCCTGCACAGTGGCTTTGCTCTCGAGGAGTGCTGGCAGGAATGCAACGAGCTGGATGATCAGATCGAGTCCGTGGTGCCTTTCGCGTTCCATCCGCAGTTTGGTTATCTGACCGCCTGCCCGACCAACGTGGGAACCGGGATCCGCGTCAGCGTGATGGTTCACCTGCCGGCGCTGAGGCTGACACGAGAGATTCAGAAGGTTCATCAGGCGGCACAGAAGATCAATCTGGCCGTTCGTGGACTTTATGGAGAGGGCAGCCAGGCTATGGGAGACTTCTACCAGATTTCAAATCAGATCACGCTTGGAAAATCCGAAGCAGATCTGATCGCGGAGGTCACAGAAGTCGTTTCGCACATCGTGGGTTGGGAACGTCGGGTTCGCGATCTGATGTTGAAAGACAGCAAGCCGCAACTTCATGATCAGGTGGCGCGCGCTTTCGGAACGTTGACGAGTGCCAGATCGATCAGTTCAGAAGAGACGATGCATCTGCTGTCAAGCCTTCGGATGGGCATCCGACTTGGACTGATCAGGAACCTTGATGTTGCCAGCGTGAATGAACTGTTCATTCACACACAGCCGGCTCATCTGCAGAAGCTGCACGGTGGCGAGCTGGAAACGGCGGAACGCAACCTCGCTCGGGCAACCTATCTGAGAAAACGACTTGATTCGACCACGCTTGGTTCGTGATCGGGTTGAAGCCTCGCACATGTTCGATG
>JBKDRW010000157.1:0-4803 GCA_046341255.1 Planctomycetota bacterium | reverse complement strand
GGCCGTTTCAATCCAATGCCACCAATCACCTCGATGCGTTGCAGCAGCGATGGGACGAGCACGCGGCAACGGCATTTCGAATTCTCACAAAATCTTCCGGACGGTCGTCCAGTAACACGCCTCTCGGAACGAACGTGGCAGGTCCGCGACCAGACATCCTGTTGCGACAGGCAGTGAATTGCAGAAATCAGTCTCTCAGCAGCGAGCATAGCACCCTGCTGTCCGAAGTGAGTCGCATGTCTGAGCCATTTGGCACGTTCGCACGAGTCGAGATGCAGATCACGCATGGAGCCTCCGTACCGGAGATTCCCGTCTTCAACGTGCCTCGACGCAAGGATCCTCCGTTTCTGGACGGAAAGCTGTCGGACTCCATCTGGGAGTCCGCGGACGAAATCCGTCTCCTCGACAGGTCTCCGTCAGACCTCACTTCCGCAAGTGCTGAGCCTCCGCTTTCAAGTCTTGTCATGCTGGGATCAGATGAGAACCATCTTTTTGTCGCCGGGGTGTTTCATTTCCCAGAGCAGGCCACTCGTCGAATCACCCTCGCAAATCACCGAACACATGATGCCGACCATGAAGAGAAAGATCGATTCGAACTTGAGATCGATACTGATCGCGATTATTCGACCTCATTTCAGTTTACGATCGACGAATCCGGTCTGACCAGTGAACGCTGCTGGATGCTCAATCGATGGAACCCGACATGGTATGTGGACGTAAAACGCGATGAGAACTCATGGCGATTCGAAGCTGCCATTCCACTGCGAGAACTGGTCAATCAACAGCCTCGGCTGGGCACCGTCTGGGGCATCCGCCTGCGTCGTATTCAGCCAGGGCAGCATCGCCACGAATTGATGCCTGACAAAGGCCCGGCGACCAACGGAACCGGACTGATTCGCTTCATCCGACCACGCGTGACGACGGCGGCCAACCGCTGAAAGATGGCGATTCAATAACACACTGCTGCCTTCCACGAATTGATTTTCCAACGCAGCAACAGCGAGCATGGGTGTTGTCCGGCAGTCGGTTTCCACATTCCAGCGGGCTGAACGAGTCCGTCGATTGGTTCGGGAGCGAGGACGCGGTAAACTCCAGCAGAATCGGCTGTGAGCCCTCAGACGCATCGGGCGTTCTGGACGCAGAAATGTTGCCCTGAGCCCGTTCCAGCCCTTAACGTGGCAAAGGCCGCACAGGGTGAATCATGGACCGATTCCCACCCGATTCCAATCGCTCAGCTAAGGGCTCGACGTCATCCCGACTTCAGCGTGAACTCTGATCCTCATATGAAACATTCTCATGCCTGAACCTCTGCACTTCATGATGGGCCAGTACCGCGCCGTCATCCCAGATGATCGACGCTATTCGCGGCGACATCTCTGGCTGCAGGAGATCGGTCCACGTCGGTATCGAGTCGGCTTCACGACGTATTCCGTCAGACTCCTGCAGGATGTCTATTTTCTGGAGTGGTCGATCGACCCGGAGACCGAGGTCCGGGATAAACAGGAAATCGGAGAAATCGAGAGCGCGAAGGCCATTTCATCGATGTTCCCGCCGTGTTCCGGTAAATTGCTGCAATTCAACCCGGCGTTGCTGAACGATCCTTCGGGCATTAATGCCGACAACTACGGATCCGGATGGCTTTACGAGTTTGAAACGTCGGCAGAGCTTCTTTCTGCAGCCGATTACATTGAGTTTTTGCGATCGGCCTGGGATGATGCTCAGAAGACGATCAAGGGTCAGATGAACGAATCGTAACAGCGATTCTGCTGGTCTTTTTCGTTGTGGAACAGATGTCCGACTGCGCTGTCGGCAGAGACTCCAGACAACCAGCGCGGACCGTGAATGCACGAACACCGCTGAAATCGATCAGCAAAGTGGGAGTTATGGCAGGCAGTAAAGTGACCGTTGTGATCAGCCAGGGGCAGGGACGAAATCCTGTTCGTCGCCAGCTGGAAGAAGATATTGCCACTGCGCTGATTGCAGAGCCGGATGTTGACGTGTCACTCGTTCCGCATTTGTACGACCTGTCGGGCGACCACAGCGGGATGCTGTTTTTGCGATCTCTTCCGGGTGATGTCATTGTGCTCAGCTGGATGTATGAGCGAGCAGCTCGGTGGACGCTGGATCGGGCCGGTATCCGGGGACTTGATGGAACAACATTGCTGAAACCGCCGGAAGAATTCAGCGACGACGATGAGGGCGAAGACGATCAGGATGACGAACGAGAGCAGCCAAAGACTCAGGGCATCGGAAGTGTCAACGTCCCGAATCGTCGAATCTACTGCATTGACCTGCGAGCGTCTGATAAAGCGGACGCCTATGTGCGGGAAGTCAGACGAATTGTTCAGGAAAACAGCCTGCCACTGGTGGAGCTGATGTCGTGGATTCAGGGATCTCCGAAACCAGATCAGTTGCAGAGATATCTGCAGCCTGAACGCATGCTGGAGGCCCGTCGCGCTTTCGACACCGGGGCGGCGACGCATGAGGATAAGGCCGCTTTGCCGGAAGATACCGGGCGTCGGTGGTATCCCGTGATAGACTACAGCCGCTGCACCAACTGCATGGAATGCATCGACTTCTGTCTGTTCGGTGTTTACGGCGTTGACACTCTGGATCGAATTCTCGTCGAGCAGCAGGATAGTTGCAAAAAAGGGTGCCCGGCATGCAGCCGAGTCTGCCCCGAGAACGCGATCATCTTTCCCCAGCATAAGACGGCGGCCATCGCCGGAGCTGATGGCGAAGTTGGGGGACTTAAGATCGATCTGACCGCATTGTTTGGTGGTGACTCGGGTGAATCTGCGTTGGAAATGGCAGTGAAGGAACGCGATCGCGAACTGATTATGGATGGACGGCAGGCTGTTGGAATGTCTGTCGGAATCAGGCAGAAAGCCCGAGAAGAAATTGATCAGTTGATCGCCGATCTGGATGCCCTGGAGTTTTAGTGCGAGCTTGATGCCCTGCGCTGGCAGCCTGACAGGCTCAGAGGAACAACGCCCCTCGAATCCGATTCACGGCGATTGTTTGTGGTCAGAATGAATGAGGCCGATCGCCGCGGCAGATGGAGCCGGCGAGGAACGCGGCAGGAGTGAACTCATGCAGGTCACAATGAATTATCCGGGACGGAGTGAACTGCGACAAAGATCTTCCGGCGAGCGAATCCTCGTATTGGCTCCGAACCTGAATCGGGAATCGGTTGTCTTTGATGCCAGCATGACAGATTCGGTCGGCTTCCGGGAAGCCATCAGTGCACTGCATGATGTCGTTGTGAGCGATCTGAGGTTTCAGGGGATAGAAAAATCGGCGCACAACGCATGGAAACTCGAACTCCGCAGGCGTGAAGCAGCCATCCGCGACACTTCGAAGCAACAGTCGGAGGACATGGTCCGGGAGGGACTGATCACCGGTCCATCAGCGGAACTCCGAAGACAGCACGCTGCAGCGTTGAAGACATACTGGTCGGCTCGATCAAAGATGGAGGCTCGTCTGAGGCGAGAAGATCCGATCCTCTGGCGGCGAATGATGCCGTTAGATCCCGTCATCACGGTGGCGGACGACGTCGTCTTTTTTGAGTGTTTTTCGGCCGATGAATCGAGCTATGGATGCCTGTCGATTGATCGGGAATCGCAGTTCTGTGCCACAGGTGAGGTGCAGCTCGGAACGACCAACGTCGATTACTCGTGGCAGCTTTATCACAGCTTTCTTAACCTCCGCTCGTATCGGCAGACTCGGTTGTCGATTCGGGCTGATGGGTTTCAGGTTCATCCAGCGACTTGTGAGCAGCAACACGAGGAGACCATCGAACTTCCCGGCGGCTGGCTTCGTGGTTTCATGCAGCTGCAGGCTGCCATGACATTGCCGATGACACGCGTGCGACTCAGCGTCGCTGCAGTCTATTCGCTGCTGACCTGGCTCCGTCGCAACCGCGAGACATCGAGCCCTCGGGCCATTCGTTTTGAATTGGTGGATGGCAGGTCCCCGCGACTGGTTCTGGAGCCATGGGAAACCGTGGTTGAAAGTTCAGAGGCACCCTTTTGTGGATCGGTGAAAGCCCCCATTCGAATCTGGGGACGACGACGACTGCTGTCACTTGCTCGACTGCTGCCACTGGCCTCAGCCATCGACGTGTATCTGACAGGCACCGGGTTGCCGAGTTTCTGGGTTGTGCACATGGGCGCCATGCGACTGACCCTCGGACTCAGCGGATGGACAGCCAGCGACTGGACGCGAGGCAGTCCGATTGAAATGCTGTTGCCTCAGTCAGACACAGGACTCAACATGATTGCCTCCGCCGCAGCTCAATTGAAATCGCAACGGATTCTCTCCGTGGCCCGACTGGCTTCGGACCTGAGGATTTCCCAGAGTGATGTGAGAGCGGCGATGATTCAGCTTGCCTTTCGAGGTCAGGCATTCTTCGATCTGCATCTGCAGCAACTGCGTTGGCGGCAGATTCTTCCGATGGAACTTTCCGATCGGGAAATCGGCCCCCCCCATCCGGAGGTTGCGGCATCTCAGCAGTTCCTTGCCAGTGGCAAAACACGAATTGAACAACAGCATGCAGCCCCGGGGGGCGGACTCATCCTTGTCGGCAAAGTGGAAAATCAGCCCTGCGAAGTCTTGATAGACTCAGATGCCATCGTTCGAAACGGCAAATGTCGTTGTTCATGGCACTTCAGAACTGGTATCCGCAACGGCCCCTGCCGTCATCTTCTGGCGTTGAAATTGCTTCACCAGAAGACCATTACGGAATCAACAGGATGATGTTGACGGATGAAATTCGGGAGTTCCCGTTTCATCAGATCAGGG
>JBKDRW010000156.1:0-9768 GCA_046341255.1 Planctomycetota bacterium | reverse complement strand
TTTCAAGTGATCAATGAAGGGCAGGGGTTCACCACAGAAGACACGGAGAGCGCAGAGGATCAACGCAAAGGAAAGGCACTTGAGCGAAACGCATAGACGAAGATTGATCATGATGATGACTACCGCGAGTGCTCTCTGCGTGGTCCTTGTGTCTTTTCAGTACACGGCGTTTGCCACAAATCTTCAGGCCCCTTCGCACCCGAGTGAAAAGGGCATTGTCATTCAACTCAACGAGCCATTGATTCGACTGGAAGTTACAGATGACGGTGAGTCATTTCGAATTGTGAACGTTGATCGTCGATTCTCTGCGAGCGAACTGATTCGATTTCTCAAGGGCTTTTCCAAATTGAACCCCGAACTTTGCGTTGTGGTTGAGTCGCAGGCGAAGCGACTTGTTGAAGGTGAGGAGGAAGTCACAAAAGCTCTCAAGCTTCTTGCAAAGGACAAAGGCGCAAAGGTCATCTTTCTCCCTCCGCCAACGGGCAGCGCAGGTGACGAGGCACTTCAGGAATTCTCCAGGAACTTCAAATAGCCGATCTCCAATTCACCTTTGTGCTCTCCGGGACCTCCGCGGTTCAAACTGCGGTTCCTGTGATTTCTGAACACCGAACACTGAAAACTGAAAACTAAAAACTCTCATGGAACTTCGCGAATCTGATTTCTCCGAGATGGTACTGAAGTCTGACCGGCCGGTGTTGGTCGATTTCTGGGCGTCCTGGTGTCCGCCGTGCAAGATGATGCAGCCCGTCGTGGACAAGCTGGCGCTCAAAGTCGGTGACTGGGCGGATGTCTATTCGATCAACATCGACCGCAGCCCCGCGCTGGCTCAGCAGTTTCAGGTCAGTGGCGTTCCCACGTTCATCGCTTATGCCGGTGGTGAAATCGTGGACCGAAAGACAGGCGCACTGACGGAAGGCCAGCTCATGGGCCTTCTGCAGAAGGCGGAAGAAGCCATGCCGGAGATGACTGAGTCGGAGATTCAGGATGAGGAGTCCTCATTGTTCACGGACCGACCATGGATCACGATTGTCTCAGGACTGCCTCGATCCGGAACGTCCATGATGATGCGCATGCTGGAAGCGGGCGGGATTCCGGCTCTGACCGATGAACTTCGCACGCCGGACGATGACAACCCGAATGGCTACTACGAATTTGAAGACGTCAAGAGCATCGAAGACTACAGCACCTGGATTGATCGTGCTCCCGGACATTCAGTCAAGATGGTCTACAGTCTGCTGAAGCACTTGCCGGCAGATCGTGAATACCGAGTGCTCTTCATGCGTCGCAACGTCGACGAGATCCTTCAGTCTCAGAAGAAGATGCTGGAACGCAAAGGCATCACGACAGAAATCCCCGACGCCACGATGAAGGCTCTGTTCGAACGTGAGTTGCGTCAGTTCTATTCGTGGATCCCGACTCAGAGTCACCTGAAGCTCGTCAACATCAGCTACAACGATCTGCTGTCGAATCCGGAAGGCTCAATCGACCAGATCAACCGGCACTTTGATGAAACCCTCGACACGGAAGCAATGGTCCAGTTGGTCGACCCCGACCTGTACCGCAATCGAGCTGCGTGAATCGCAATTTGAACCAAAGAGGCCACGGAGAGCACAGTGGAATCACAGGGAGGTTGGTGATCGTGCAGACATTAAGAACGTTTTTTGGTGCTGCTCACGGCCTGCATCATGTGGAGCCACATTGGCGTTTCTCAGACGCTCGTTCTGAGTGTGAATTCTTCCATACGTCCTCTGCGTTTCCTCTGCGATTCAACTCCGTGCTTTCTGTGTCCTTTGTGGTGAAAGAAGAAATCGCAGCCAGTGCTCTGAACGACTGAGACAGTCGACCTGGATTTTGTCCAAACACCGAAAACCTCCAACCGAAAACTTTTCTCATGACATTCTTTACAAACAAAACGATCCTTGTCACCGGCGGCTGTGGAACTGTGGGGCGGGAGATTGTTCGGCAGTTGCTGGATCATGCTCCGAAGGAACTGCGAGTCGTCGACACTAACGAGTCGGAAATTTTCTTCCTCGAGCAGGAACTGCAGGACTATCGCCGGCGCAACCCGTCAAGCAAGGTGTCAAGCCTGTGTCAGATCGGTGATATTCGCGATGCGGACAAGCTGAACATGATGTGCAGCGGAGTTGACATCGTCCTGCACACCGCGGCGTTAAAGCACGTGATCCTGTGCGAGCGAGCCCCGTTTGACGCGGTGCAGACAAACATCATGGGCGTGAAAAACGTCATTCAGGCAGCCCTCGCAAACGATGTGGAGCGAGTCATCTTCACCAGCTCTGATAAAGCCGTGAATCCGACGAACGTCATGGGCACAACCAAGCTGATGGGCGAACGGCTGATTACCGCCGCCAACAGTCTGAAGATGAATCGACGCACGATCTTCAGTTCGACACGTTTTGGCAATGTTCTGGGCTCCCGGGGCTCCGTCATTCCGATCTTCGCTCGTCAGATCGAAAATGGTGGCCCGGTGACATTGACCGATCGCCGCATGACACGCTTCATCATGACACTCGAAGAAAGCTGTCGCCTTGTCCTTTCCGCTGCTGAAAAAGCACGTGGCGGCGAAGTGTTCGTCACCAAGATGCCGGTCATTCAGATCGCAGACCTCGCTCGAGTCATGATCGACGAACTTGCGGGCCAGTACGGCTTCGATGCAGCCAGAATGCCGGTCACGGAAATCGGGTCGAAGCCCGGCGAGAAGCTCTACGAAGAACTGATGAGTGATGAAGAAACGCGCCGGACTGTGGAACTGAATGAAATGTTCGCTGTCCTGCCTGCCTTCCGCAGCGTCTATGAAGACATTAATTACGACTATGACGACATCGTCACCAAAACTGTGACTGACCCCTACGTCAGCTCGCCGGCCAACTCCATGTCCATCGCAAGTCTCAAAACATTCTGTGCTGAACAGGAGTTGCTGGCTCCGTATCAGCGTCACACGATTCATGCCTTCAACCGTTCAGCGCCGCGTCGGGCAGCTTAATGGACGTGCTCTTTTGAGGAAATGTGCGGGCCGATTTCAAAACCGTGACCGTGATCGTCACCGCGGATGACGCGGAAGAACATCACGGGACGATGGGAGCCGGTCCTGGTTCGGATGCCACGATCGGGGATTAAGAGAAGAACATGATCGAACGCATCTTTCTGTGTGTGGCGAATCATCTGCCTCAGTTGCGAATCTGCGATGCCATCCGATTCATCTTCTATCGACTGGCGGGTATGAAGATCTCAGGCCGATGTACGATTTGGGGACCGCTGACCATCAGGCCAACGGGTGCCGCAAAGAATATCATCGTCGGACGCGGGACTTTCATGAATACCGAGGTTCGATTTGGTGTCCCGGTGGATAAAGTCATTATCGGCAGCGAAGTGGAGATTGGTCCTCGGGTAATGTTTGAAACTGTTAACCATGGTCTGAAATACGTTCCCGGCAAAGGGCGGGGCGTTTCAACGAAACCAATTTGTGTAGAGGATCGTGTCTGGATTGGGGCCGGTGCAATCATTCTTCAGGGTGTGACGATCGGGCACGATGCCATTGTGGCCGCTGGAGCCGTTGTGACGAGGAACGTGGAACCCTACTCACTTGTCGGCGGAGTTCCCGCTCGACTCCTGAGAAAGCTGGACATCGACGTTGTCGAGCATTGACTTATGAGACGTTTTCTTCAGGCAGGAGCAGTCCACAGAGAAGCGTTCGCGGCGATGGCCGTTCGCGGCGTCGGTATCGGTTTGACGTTTCTCAGTACGACGACGCTGGCTCGCATCATGGGACCAGATGCATACGGTGCTTATTCGGCGGCGCTGGCATCAGCCACTCTCCTCGCCGCACTGGCCCCACTGGGAACCGATCGAATTCTCATCAGAACTTTGTCGGGATCGGACGACGATCCGGACTGCGGTCAGCAGGTCGCTGTTGTTCACGCGGCAACAGGAGCCGTCGCGGCGGTGATCGTGATCGGAGCCGTGCTGGCATCTCTGGTTGCCGCCTGGTTTGCCGCAAGAGTTGATGCGGCATCCACTGCCTTGCGAGCTGCAATTCTTTTTATCCCGCTGACGCTGATCTATCTTCGCCAGTGGATGGCCATTCCGCTGATTGGAACAAGGCGAGCCGTGGCTATGGAGCAGATCGTGTTACCGATCGCGACTGTGTCTGTTGTGATTGCCGGGCTCCTCGTTGGGATTGAATTCGACGCGACACTGATGAGCATTTCCACGGCCGTTTTGTTGTCGATCCTGTGGGTCGCTTCGACTCAGCAAACCAGGATGCGGCAGATCTACGCGGCTGGAATTGGGCAGATCAGCGCCGTGAATCTGAGTCACGTGTCTGCCTGCCTTTCGAAGGGACTCCCTTTCGTGAGTGTTGCCATCGGCTCTGTCCTGACTCAGTCATGTATCCCGGTGGTCATCGCGTTTACGGCGGGATTCTCATCAGCGGCCTTTTTTGCGATTGCGGTTCCGTATGCGTCCGTTGCCGCCATTCCACTCGGCATGTTTGCTCTCAGTATGTTCCGAACGTGCGCCCTTCACTATGAACGTGGCGAATGGGTTGAAGCCAACCACAGCGTTCGAAGTGCGGCAACAATCACCTTTCTGATGTCGATTTTCATTTCAGGCGGAGTATGGTTGGCAGCACCGTGGATCACCTGGGTTCTTGGTCAGAACTATGAGCCGGTGCAAAGAATCCTTCCAGCGCTGCTGCTGGCCACGATTGTCGACTCCCTTACGGGCCCAACGATACCGGTGATGCAGACGATGCTTCTGGAACGACTCCACGCCCGAGTCATGATGCTCTTCGTTCCCATCCAGTTTGCGATAATCGCTGTCATGACATCCGCTCTTGATGTCGAAGGAGCAGCCCTTGGCTACCTGATGACCCGGTGCCTTTGGAACGCGATTGTCGTTATTGAAATCTACCGGCAGCGAAAACTAGTGATGCTTCCATACATTTGGGTTTCTCAGGCTCTGACACGAATTGCCGCTGGCCGAAGCAGCGTAACACCACCGGCTGAATCAAAGGTCAATCAGGACGAGAGTCGGCTGGCTGCATAGAAGTGATTTTGAAAAGCGTACCGGCGGATTGAGTCTTCCTGATCCTCGCATCACGACTGCTGACAAATGACCCACTCTTCTTTTTAACCAACGATCGAACTTCTTCGGACAAAAAGTACGACTGGCAAAACTATGTCGACGACCATCGCTGCAATCATTGCCACTTTGATTACGACCGGAATGACTTCTGCTGTTTCGCATCAGTTCACGCAGATCGGAGGTTGTGTCGCGGCGGTGATTTTGACCGTAATAAATCTCCTCAGTCGCAACGCTCGGATTTATCCGACGTTCCTGTTCGGCTCATTGTCCATGTGCGTCATCGTGCTTCTTTCCTCGGAAGCTAACATCGCTGACTTTTCCAGTACGATTTATGTGCTTTCCTGCTACCTCGCGCTGATTGGTCTGTGCACGGCATCTGAGGATTCCTCATCCTTCTGCCGACAGCTGATTATGGGAAACAATCTCCTGCTGACCGCATGGGTTCTGCACCAGGCATCAAAAGTCGATGGTATGCGAGCATGGCAGATCTCAAATCCAGCAGGCGCAGGCAATGCGATGGCTGCTCAGATTAATATGACCCTGCCGTTTGTGATCGTGAGTTTTCACCAAAGCCGAGGCTTTCTGAAGGCCATGTACCTGGCACTTTTGGGCGCAAACTCTGCGGCCGTGTTTTTCATCATGTCGCGAAATGGGATCGGCTGCATGCTGATGATCTTTACCCTCTACGTTTTATTCGACTATCGCCGTATTGCCATCTTCGTTTGTGCAGGGATCTCATTCCTCGCGGCATCTTTTGACAGCATCGCCAAACTTCCCGTCATTCGCGAAGTACTGGTCCGTTTTCGATTTGTGGACTATACGTCAACAACTCCGCGATCCCTGATCTGGCGCATCGCGAAGGAACATATCGTTCGTAATCCGATGCTGGGGGTCGGACCTGGCAAAACCAAAGAGGCACTTTCGGTCATTGAAACCTATCACGCACATAACAATATCATTCAGGTTGTCCTTGAGTCCGGAATCCCTGCCGGAATCATCATCACCCTTCTGACCATCATGCTGCTCTGTCTTCCTGTCAGGATGATCTTTGGGTCACGCGAAGGATTTCTCTGCACACTTCCCGTACTCGCCTATCTGGGGTTTTCAGTCACCGCCACACCGCTGGTTTATCCGGCCGTGACATTCCTTCTCGTGGCCTGTGTCAACGAAGCTCGTGTCGCAATTCAGCGAGATACGCAGCAGGCTGTTGCTCGACGGAGCAGCCCGTTTTCGAGACCGGACTATCAACTGGCGTCAGTTCCTCGACGGCAGCTTGTCTGATTATTTCGCTCCGTTCTGTGTGAATTGCCCCGAAGTGTCTCGGATCATCATCTCGCGGATGGGCATTACCGATCCGACATGGCTGGAATTCCAATCGTACGCATGTTGAACAAAGCCGATCATCACATGATGATCATGATGCAGACTCATTGAGCCATCCTGAATCCGAGTGAAGCCATCACACCGCAGTAGATTGCATGCAACTGCTGACCGCGGAACGATTCCTGCAATCACATCCGGCATGCCGCTGAAGAGATTCGTGAAATCCTCGGCTGACAGGGTTCAACAGGAAACCCCGGATGTGTGACGCTTGCGGGAGCCACCTCGACACGCAGTGCTGCGGGCAATTCTGTAACGACCCGAGTCATGTCGGAAGCGCAAGTGCCCCAACGAGTCTGCACGTGATCGTCGTTTCGCATCCGTCCGGAGGTTCGGCCAGATTGCTATTCGCCGTCAGCTCTGACAGCGTTCTTCCGAAATCAGAGACACCACACGAATACAACTCTACGAATCCGCTTCGGCAGGGAGAAGTGGACGATCAGAGCGGGCAAACAGATCAGCGTATAGTCAGCGACGCTGCCGCCTCATGGTGGCCATCCGCCAGCGTCCAGGAGAAGAAGATGCACGACAAGGACCGCCGCAATAATGGACACGACTGCCGTGACAGTAAGCCCTCGTCCGGCCAGACGGGCATCCGAATTGCCACGGCAGATCATGAAAGCAATGACATGGGGCGCACCGCGAGGAACAGCGGAATTCGGATCGACAAGGGGCCGCATCCATTCTGCGGAGAACCATACATTCCAGCGCCCGCTCCAGAAAATGCTTCCTGCAGATTGAAGCAAACCGATTGGAGCGGCCGTTCTGAAAACAAGCGAGCGAAGACGGCCACTCCGATCCTTTGATTGTGCCTCGGGCATGCAGAACTTCCGCCGACAAACAACCACATCAACCGAGCCGCGTCCAACTCTCTTCGATTTCCGTCATCGCGCGGCCTGCCCCTCCACTTGAACCGTATGCTCCGGCATGTTTTCGGCGACGGCAACGATTTCCTCAATTCACAATCTACGTCGTCAGGGCAGTCCGGTTCGTCATTCCGCCTTCTCAAAGGTTTCCACCCGTCCGTAGCCTTTCCGACCAGACGCGTCTTTGAATGTCGTGTACGTCTGCACGATCAATCGCCCGCCCTGTTGCCGAACGAACGTGTGTATGTCTGCAAATCCCACATCGATCACCGCGTGTCCGAAAAGCGGGGTTTTGTCGTTCGCAAACTGGCCACCGACATGGAGTACCGTCTCTTTGCCGATGCCCACAATCGTCCAGGATTCTCCGGTCCTGATTTCTACGTGGGAAACGCCGCCATGCCGGAACTGCGGAGGGAGGTGTTCAATGTACGCAACGTTGACCCACTTCCCTGCTTCAATAGGTTCAGGCTTATCGGCGGCCGTCTTCTGACTGAACCAGATCAGCAAACCGATCAGCAGAAAGATCACTGTGCCCTTGATCACCACCTGTATCACATGCATGCGCACGGGAATACCTTTTATAAAAGATACAACCAAGGAATAAACTTTCGAGCGAGACACCGCAGTCAGGCAGTCCAGCGTCTCCGCCATTCTGTGGTCTCGTCGGATTGTGTCAATTCTGGAACATTGCCCTTTCCAGCCCATCGTGACTGACACGTTTTCACAATGAAATGCAACACCGTCAACAGGGCCTGTGCCACGCTCAATTCACAGTCAGCACGGGGATCAACAGCAGTCCTGCCTCAACTCGGCAAGGTTCGCGTTCAGGTTTCGCCGAACAGGCCGCGAACGCGTGCTTGATTCGAAACCATTCAGAATCTGACTGCACGAAATTGTCAGTCCCACGGAACATGAACACGCACGAGCTTCAGTCAATGACAGGAATGTCAGCGAATGCATGGCTCTGATTCGTTTCCACGTGAGTCCATCACCGACTTGCTGCCATGTATCCGGTGACCCAGATCCACGTTCTGCGACCGCGGCAACAGCGTTCGTCAGGTCACTCGCGACTCGCTGGCATGCGAAAGCGCGAAGGGCAATACTCATCGCCAATCAGGCGGGCATTCCGCATCACGAAGATCGCGAACACGGGTGGTCGAGCCTGTTCAACAGACGCAGATCTCAGTCTGCGAAAGCCATTGGCCTGACGTCTTCGGCTATGCAGACCGACGGATCCTGGGCTGGTTTGCATAGATGGTTAATGCACCAGCGAGACGTGCCGCGTATTCACCGTTCACTTTCCCGGCGGCTTTTCCAGCGATTTGCGCCACAAATCGTGGGACAGCAAAGCCCAGCGGTGCCTGAAATTCGACACGCTGACCGATCACCTTTTCTTCAAATCCCATGCCGCGTTTGAACAGATCAAGCGATGACATATCAGACTGCAGTGACTGGAGTCCGATACAGACTTCGCTGGTTTCCGGCCGACTGAGCGCATGCTGCAGGAAAGTGAAAAGCATGGCATTGTTGGGGCGATGCTTCAGAAGCTCTTCCCGCGATCGGATAATGCAGACGTTTTCAACATTTCCGATCCGGAACGAGATCAGAAAAGACGCCAGCATTCCCTGATATCGACAGGCCCAGACCGTCGCGGCAGGACAGGAGGAGACGGCTTCGAAGTATCTTCTCCAGTAGGCTTCGTAATTATCCGGCAAGCGCCGTCCCTGCCTGATCATGGTCTCGGCGTGCAGTGCGATCCCCTCGGTCGACAACTCCCGTGCATCCACCGGGCCGCATGTACATTTTTCAAGCCCCTGCCGTGTCTGATTTCTGTTCTTTGGCAGGAGGGATGAGAATCCGTAGTCTTTCGCCGATGCCACGTGCCGAAAACTGCGAAAACCATCTTCGACGCTGCAGCAATAACGAACCAGACCACCGCGGTGATCCACGATGCCTGACGGTTCGATTTCAGCGGGATTCAACTGTGTTTCGAGTGGAAAACAGATCCACGCATGAGAAAAAACATTGAACCAGTACACACCATGAAGTTCACGGACGGTGTGCCCGATCGTCTCAAGAAACGCAGCGTAGTAGTGAGGCTCCATTGATGAATCCTTTTGCATCTCACACAGAAGCTGCTGTCATGCGGCTCGGAGCGACGCCTGGCGTGAAGTCATCACCGATGACGGGGCATCTGCGTTGAACCTGAGCTGCGGCTTTCTGAAAATGCATAGCTCCTTGGCACTGAAATTCCACCGGCCGTTGGTCAGTCTGTATAGAGCGCCAGTGGCGGCATCCACTGCATTTCGCAGCACCTGATTCATACGATGACTCGTCGTCGGCATCCCTTCCGGGTGCGACTCAACGAACTCGAATCCGGCCAGACCAGCACGGCGAGTCAGCGTCTCCCGCGTGTAAT
>JBKDRW010000155.1:0-5412 GCA_046341255.1 Planctomycetota bacterium | reverse complement strand
AGCGGTGAAGGTCCATGCCCCGGTTGATGTCGGTCACCGAGCCTCCACGATCGTTCATCTGTCAAACAGTGCCGCAAGGGTCGGGCAGGTGCTGGAGTTTGATCCGGCGCGGGAGACCATCACAAACAACGAGACCGCCGCGGCAATGATCGGTCGAATGTACCGAGACGCTCACTGGGCTGTACCACAGGATGCTGGAAAACCTGCGTAATGTCAGACACTCCAAAACACTCTTCAGATGACGTGATCATTCTGCCGCCTCGCCGTTCTCCGGAGGGCCTCCACGCGCCACCCCGCGCGACTTTGCTGACATGGCTGCAATTGATGAGACTTCCCACAGTGTTTACCGCATTTTCAAACATTCTGTGCGGGTACTTCATTACGCATGCTCCCAGAATCAGTGATCTGCCATCATCGCGGGAATTGTGGTGCCTTCTCGCATCGACGTTCGGACTTTATCTCGGTGGCATGGTGTTGAATGACGTTTTTGATGCGAAGCTGGATGCCGTTGAACGTCCCGAGCGTCCGATCCCATCCGGCAGGATCCCGCGGAAGGCGGCGACGATTCTTGGTGTTCTTCTGACGACTGTCGGAGTTCTCTCTGCCGCCTGCGTCGGCATTCCCAGTGTATGCATCGCGTTGCTGATCGTCCCCGCTGTGGTGATTTACAACGGTTTTTTAAAATCGACCATTGCCGCGGCACCAGGAATGGCTGCGTGTCGGTTTCTCAACCTGATGCTTGGAGCCAGTGCGGTCTCGGACATTGCAGGGCTTTGGAATCCGGTTCCGCTTTGCGTCGCGACCGGGCTGTCGCTGTATATCTTTGGCGTAACCGTGTTTGCCCGCAATGAAGCTGGTGCGGTGAAACGATCGGGACTGGTTGCCGGAGTTTTTCTGTTGCTCTGTGGATTAGGGATTGATGCGTGGACGGTCTCGAGGTCCGCTTCGCCCGAAAACGTCATTCGTGGCAGCCTGATGGCGCTGTTACTCTTTGGGCTCAACATAATGATGCGAGTCGCTGCGGTTATCAGCAAGCCATCGCCTCGATTGGTTCAGAGGACCGTCGGGCTGATGCTGCTGAGTATCATCTTCCTTGATGCGATCATCGTTTTTGCCCTCACAGGCAACAGCCGACTGGCCGTGCTGACCATTGCCCTTGTGGCTCCGGCCAGCTTGCTGAAACGATTTATTCCCATGAGTTGACGGTTCCAGCCGCCAGTGATGAGCTACGGCAGGCTGGTCAGTTCAAAAGTCTGCGGTTGAAACTCGTACAATGCACGGTCAGGAAAGGCGAGACGGAGTTCTGAAATCATGGTGCTGTCCTTTGGTCTGCGGCAGATGAGCACGTCACTGGCGAGATCCGGAGGGTTCACAATAAAGCTGAGCTGCGGATCAGCCGAGCGTTCGTCGACCATGATCAGGCAGGGCTTCCTGATCCGGGGCATCGATGTCAGCATCCGGAACTGCTCAAATCGGATTCTGGAGAAACTTTGTTCGCTGACGGCTGCAGCGATGCGACTGGTGCCCCAGAGAGCTTCAGCGGTCAGCCAGTCCGGAAGCCAGCCGGCGAGGATCAGCATGGCCAGCCAAAGTGATGCCCAACGAGTTGGGAGTTGTGTTCTCAGAGTGTCAAATGCCAAACGGAGTCCGCAGGTGGCGACCATCAGGATCAGCGGAGCCGATTCAAAGACGTAGTGCCAATGCAGAATTCCATCATACCAGTATGGAATATGCACGAGGTACAATGAGACGATGGAAAGCACAATCAGCACCAGACGGCAGTCACCTCGAGGCGCCGGTGATTCAGAGGTCTCCGGACAAGGCGGACGAGTCCGACTGAACTGCAGAGCCGTCGGTACAGCAATAATCATCAGAAACAGCAGACTGACGATGCCAAGCGTCCACTGAGATTCGGCAACAACCCGATTTCGAAGATTCACTGCGGCAACCTGCGGAGTAAGATTTGTCGCCCAGCGATCGTAGGATTCCAATACTTTCGGCCCTGCAAGCCTGTCACCGATGGCTGCATTATTGAATCCGAAGCGATGTCGCGGCGTCCATGTGTCTGTGTAAAGCTGATAGGCTGATTTCGTCCATGACCCCGTGATTCGGTCATTCATGAATGCAAGGACCAGAAATCCCGCAATCAGAGGCAACCCCATGGCAACACAGATGCGAATCATCGTTTGTCGAGTGACGGGTTGACTGTCTGTCGCAAAGCCCGGCCGAATCACGTTCCACAGCAGCCAACAGCCAAACGGCAGCGCGAACCCCGCGGCGGTCATGGGTCGCCCAAGCATGGCCAGGGCAAGCCCTGTGCCGGCCAGCATCGAGTCGCCGACGGAGCGTGATTCCATCATCTTCAGAAACGCCCACAGAAAGACGGATAGTGCCAGCAGCGTTGGATGGTGTGCCAGCAGCAGATTGCTGAAGATGGAAAGTCCGGGACTTGTGGCGATCAGCAATCCGCCGATCAGGGCCCAGCGTGGTTCCAGCAATCGCAGAAGACTGCGATGAAAAAGAGCGCAGGCAAAGGCACCGGCGATCCAGTGGCCCAGATATGGACGGTTCATCGCAACGAACGGAGCCATCCACAGGCCCGTCCACGGAAAGTAGCGACTGGCCGTGGTTGGCTCATTCAGAACATGAATCTGATGAAACAAGTCCGGATGAACCTCTGCCGCAGGCCAGGTCACTCGTCCTGCCAGAAAAGTTCTCGCCTGCAGAAGGTAACTGAATTCATCGTGGTAGGCCGGTGGCAGATCGCAGAATCTCAACTGACTGACCCGTCCGTCAGGACGCGGAACGTCGATCATCCGAAGTCCGATGGCGGTACTGCCTGCGAGGCTCAGCGCGGCGAGTACGAGCGTGTCCAACCTTCGTGGAGAGCGATCGGGCGTTCGGCCCAAACCACTGCGGGCTGTCGATTGCTGAATCGCAGCACCACTGATCCTTCGAAGGATGATCAGAATGGGCAGTGCCAGCAGCACAATGAACGGCAGCGTCGTATCGGCGTTCCAATCGAACAGAGCGCTGAGGATTCCGCCGGCGCTCTGTGCTGCGTATCCGATGCGATCAAATTCATAGACCCCGCACAACGTTAAGGCGCAGCACCACGCGAGCCTTAACAAATGAATGCTGGAACTCTGCGTTGCTGAGGTGCGATTGCTGGACGTCATCAGGATTCAATAGCCCTGAATTCGGAGGTTCCACAAATCACGATGCTTTTGCTGACACTCGGATTGGGAAAGTTCTTGAGTCACCGACGAAACAGTTTTACGAATTCATGCGTCGGATCGTCAGAGTCTATTGAATTTGGCTCAGCATTTTCCCGCCGGGCATCCACCCTTCATGGGAAATCCCCTTTGTTTTGAGCCAAAATCCGTTTCCGCATGCTGAGGATGGGTCCAGAGCCTCGATTGCAGGCTGATTTGAAGTGACAGCGGTGTCGGTCGTGCATGCCAGCGTCTGATAAAACTTGCAGAAAATGTCGACCCTTGCTGTCCGGCGACCGACACGCAGGCAGAACTTCGTTGTGCGATCATCTCTCGCAAGTGTTAAGCATCGACGTCAGACATCGAGGGGAATCGTTTCATTGTGAAGTTTGCGGACTCATTCGGATCTTTTCCCTCGAACCGTGCGCGGCTGAATGAGGCAAGTGTTAAGAGTCTTTGCAGGGTTTTGGAAAAAACAGACGGCCTTCATCTTTTCTTAACAAACCGCTCCGAAGATCCCTGTGATGAACGTGTCCAGTCGTCTCTGCGTGAGGCTTCTTCTGGCTCCAGTGTTCATAAAGCTCAGGGAGATGCATAGATGTTAAGGCGAATGGCTTGCTGTGCGATTGTGTTGGTGATGGGTTGTGGAAAACCACCAGCGGATGCCCCGGTCACCACGCTGCTTCCGGTAACAGGCACCATCAATGTCAATGGCAAACCAGCGTCCGGAGCCCACGTCACTTTTCATCCCGTCGATGGTGTAAGTGCCGTGACTCCCAGCGGTGTTGTTGATGAAACGGGCCAGTTTTGGTTAACGACCTACGCTCCTGCGGATGGTGCTCCGGCGGGAAGCTATCGAATCACGGTGTCCTGGGCAGAGTTGATTCGAGGTGGAAGTGATCCGGAGTACGGTCGCGAAAAGCTGCCCGTGAAATTTCAGAACCCGGATCTGTCCGGGTTGGTGTGCGAAGTGAAACCGGACAGTACGGAGCCACTTTCGTTCAGTTTGAAGACTCGTTGATTCCATGATCTGGCTGGATGTCGAGCGCGGTTCGGCAATAAGAACTTTCCAGTTGTTAAGACACTTATTTGGTTTTTTACGGAGAATTTTGAATGCGAATCTCTCGGTTCACTCGAAAGTCACAGGGTTTTACCCTCATCGAATTGCTGGTGGTCATTGCGATCATCGCGATTCTCGTTGCTCTGCTGTTGCCAGCGGTTCAGCAGGCTCGTGAAGCTGCTCGCCGAACGCAGTGCAAAAACAACCTGAAGCAGATCGGGCTCGCTCTTCACAATTATGAGAGCACCTTCGGAATGTTTCCGCCCAGCCGAATCAGCATTTCGACGCCTATGGTGTTTCAGCAATCGTGGAACGTTATGGTCCTGCCGTTCCTCGAGCAGGCTCCGATGTACAACCAGTACAACTTCAATATTCCATGGTTTGCCGCTGCGAATGACCCCATCACCACGACGCAGTTGCCAGCGTTCGTATGCCCATCAACTCCGGGAACACGAACAACTCCGCCACAGACTCTGTATGATGGCATTACAGGTGCATCACGAACCGGAACCCCGATCTGGGGATACAATGACTACGGTTCGATCAACGCCGTGCGAAATGCGTTTATCGTGGCCAGTGGTCTGCCTTCCATCAATACACGTGATGCAATGGGCGGACTGGGACGTGGACCCGGCGGCACGAGAATGCGAGACATCACCGATGGTACATCCAACACGATGCTGATTGCTGAAGATGCTGGTCGACCCATGCAGTATATTCGTAATGTCCGGGGCTTGAATCCTCGGGTTGGCAACATTGCCTTTGGAACGCCGTTTACTGCAGATGGCTGGGGATGGGCCGACATCAATAACGGATTCAGCGTTGATGGCGGCAATACCGCAGGCGTGCAAAACACGACCACCAGCAGCGGTGCGACAACAATTGTCGGGAACTGCGTTATCAACTGCACGAACGACAGCGAAATGTACTCATTCCACACAGGTGGCGTTCAGACGGTACTGGCAGACGGATCGGTTCGATTCATCAGCGAGAACATTTCCGGGGCAACGCTGGTTGGTTTGATCACGCTGGCCGGTGGGGAAGTCGTTGGCGAGTTCTGATGAAGCGGGCTCGAATCTTGTGAAATGTCTGAAGACGGTCGATTTTCGACCGTCTTCGTTTTTTCGTGCGGAAGAC
>JBKDRW010000154.1:0-11972 GCA_046341255.1 Planctomycetota bacterium | reverse complement strand
TCGCCGTAGTGCCCTTGGGGCCGAGCGGGAAGTGCCGGTGCTGATCACGGGTGAAAGCGGCACCGGTAAAGATCTCGTCGCGCGGGCGATTCATCAGCACAGCCGTCGACGAGGACAATTCATTCCCGTCTGCATTCCCTCGCTCAGTGAGACCGTGGTCGAAAGCGAGTTGTTTGGTCATGTGAAGGGATCATTCACCGGGGCCGATCTGGATCGGTGCGGCCTGCTGGAGCTGGCAAATGAGGGCACAGCATTTATCGATGAAATTGGTGATGTGCCATTAAATGTTCAGGCCAAACTGTTGCGAGTCCTTGAATCCGGTGAGATTCGTCCGGTGGGCGGCAGCCAGTATCGGACGTGTTCGTTTCGGCTGATTGCAGCAACAAATCGTAAACTGGAACAGCAGATTGAGGATGGACAGTTTCGCCGCGATCTGTTCTATCGACTCAACGTCTTTCGAATCGAAATGCCTTCGCTCAGAAATCGACCTGAAGATATTCCTGTTCTCGCGGAGCGATTTCTGAAGGCTGCCGCCGGAGCACGCACACCCCTCCGACTTTCTGCCGATGCTCTGGATGTCCTGAAACAACGTCGATGGCAGGGCAACATTCGCGAACTGCGGAACGTCATGGAATCCGCCAGTGTCATTTGTCGCGGAGATACGATCACTCCGGACCATTTCCCGGAGGAATCATTTGAATCTGCGGCACCTGTTTCGACAGTCATGCCGTCCGTGACACTGCCCGATGTGGTCCGTCGCTGGACAGAAGAGGAACTGGAGGCGTCGTCATTTGCCATGACGGACTTGTATGCTCGATTCCTCGAAGCTGCGGAACCATCACTGCTGGAAGTGGCTCTCAGGCACGCTCATGGTCGGAGGGGTGATGCTGCAAGGCTGCTGGGCATTCATCGCGAAACGCTGCGGGAGAAACTGAGGCGATTTCAATCGCCGTCCTCAGATGCGGACACATCCTTGTGAGCCCATCGTAACGCCCGTTGGATCGCACTCAGGCACCAGCAGGCTACATGAGAATCGGCAGCACCGGGGTGCAGCCATGCTGCACTTCTCGTGTGACGATGGACCCCATCAGCGTGGTGCTGGTGCAATCGTGGATTTCAATCTCGGCTGTCGCACCAATCAAACGCGGGTTGCCGTCAAAGACCACGATGCGATCGCACATGGATCGACCGGTGAGTTGCATCGCGAGGCGAGAAGCCTCGGGGGACGCATGCTGCATGGTCTGTACGTCCGTGTCCGCATGTGGGGTGTCGTGATCATGTTCGTGGTGATGTGCATGATCAAGTGCTGATGCCTGTCCGGAAATGGGCAGACTGACAGCCAGTTCCGAAGGCAGTGCTTCTCGAGCAGCTCGTTTGGCTGCTGACTTACTAGGCCCCTCCACAAGCACGGACACGCGACGCCCGATAAATTCGGCGTTGTCTTCTTCGCTGATCGAGTTCTGCAGGTCCAGCATCTCGTTGTTGCGACGACGCTTCACATCTTCGGGGACATCATCTTCGAACAGTTCATACGCTTTTGTTCCTTCGCGTTTACTGTACTTGAAGATAAAGCTGTTCTTGAAGCGACACTCACGAATCAGGTCCATACTCTTCTGGAACGACTCGTCTGTCTCGCCGCAGAACCCGACGATGAAATCGCTTGAAACGGCACATCCGGGGAGATGTTCCCGAATGCGCAGCATCATCTCACGGTACTCTTCAACCGTGTAACCGCGCTTCATGCGTTTCAGGATTTCATTGCAGCCCGATTGAGCCGGCACATGCAGATATTTCATGACCTTGGGCAGGTCACGAACGGCCTGAAGCAGATCCACGGTCATGTCACGCGGGAAGTTTGTGATAAATCGAATGCGTTCAATGCCATCGACAGCGTGCAGCTGCTCCAGCAGGTCCGACATTCGAACCAGTCTTCCGTCTTCGGTGTACTTGTAGCTGTTGACCGTTTGCCCCAGCAGCGTGATTTCCCTGACGCCCTGATCGGCCAGAACTCTCGCTTCGCGAACAATGTGACCCGGGGGACGACTTTGTTCCGGTCCGCGCGTTGCCGGGACGACGCAGTACGTGCAGAATTTGTCGCATCCGATCATGATCCGCACAAAGGCCTGAAATGGAGTCGGTCGCATTTCCGGATCGCGCAGCGGATCGTAACTCTGGAAGCTGTCTGAAACTTCCTCGCGCGAACCTTCCCGACGTCCGAGACTCACCGCCTTGACGTGAACTCGTTCGCCGGATGCACGTGCATCACGGATCAGTCGAGGAATCTCGGCCAGTTGCCCGGTACCAACCACAATGTCAACATGCGGCGCTTTCTGAAAGATCAGGTCCTGATCCTTCTGAGCCATGCAGCCAATAACACCGATGACCTTCTGTGGACGGTTCCGTTTGCTGAATTTCAGCCGTCCCAGAGCACTGTAGATCTTGTGTTCTGCGTGTTCACGGACGCTGCAGGTGTTAAAGAGTACGGTGTCAGCTTCCTTCGGGCTGTCGGTCAGTTCGTAGCCCTCTTTCCGCAGGGCGGCCACAACCAGTTCGCTGTCCAGCATGTTCATCTGGCAGCCAACGGTTTCAATGTACAAACGGCCGTTATGCGGATTTGAGGACGACATCAGATTTGGTTTCACAGGCCGAAGCCAATCAGTCGGACAGCACTTAGCGTGACCCACGCTTCGGATTCACAACGGGAAAACTCCTCGGACAGACGGATCACCTGAACAACTTGAATGTTGTCTTCACAAGACGATCTCCGACCACACAGGAGGGGGGACAGTCTGAGCCGGTTTCTCAGCAACGAGTCCGTCCGAGTGCCTGAACGAGGGGTTTCGGTCTTGTATCAGCCCTGAATTCGTTCCATGTACTGACCGGATTCGGTGTCAATTTTGACGTTGTCGCCTTCCTTGATGAACGCGGGCACCTGAATTTCCGCCCCGGTTTCCACTGTGGCAGGCTTTGTCACGTTTGTTGCCGTATTGCCACGGGCCGCCGGTTCGGTGTAGGTGACTTTCAGAATCACCTGCTGCGGAGGACTCATGGTGATCAGCTGACCGTTCCAGTAGAGCAGCCCGACGGTCGCGCCTTCCATCAGGAATCGCATATCGTCTTTCACAACAGCGGCCGGAAGTGAATGAGATTCAAACGTCGAATTGTCCATGAACACGTAACTGTCGCCGTCGCGGTACGAATAGACACCATCGTTACGATGGACGTCTGCAGATTCCAGAGAATCACCGCTGCGGTAGGTCTTTTCGTACTGCGTTCCCTTGAGCAGGTTACGGAGTTTGGTTCGGTACAGCGCCTGGCCCTTGCCTGGCTTCACAAAGAAGCTTTCCAGCATCTCGTACGGTTCATTGTCGATGAGAACCTTGATTCCTTTTTTGAATTCGCCGGCGGGAATGCTGCCCATTGGAGTCGCTTACCTGAGTCTGTTGTCTTTGTTGAGAGTCGGCCAAACAGCCGAAATCGGGTTTCCGTCACTCTGTGACCCAAAAAGAATCCCGAGATTCTGACCACACAGGATACCAAAACCCCGGCTCAGAGTGAATCCCGGAGCAATTTTCCGCCGTTTGGGTGATCACCGGAGAAATTTGTGAATCCCGATTCGAGGCTATCCTCTCAGAAGGTCAAAGGCTCTCGAGAAACGCTATGTTTCTGACACTCTGAGGTTGAGCACAGGCCTCGCCATCGCCTCGGGACAATCATTCATGAAGAAATTCGCGACTTCAGCCATATTTCACCCACGCCAACGAAACCGCGGGTGTTGCTCCATCTGCTGTTTGGAGTGGGTCGAACGCGTCGAGTCTGCTTGCAGGCAAAAGTCCGTCAAGACAGCGGTCTTCCGAAGGCTGTTCCCGAAGAGACTGGAACAGGTTGTGCGACCGACTGATGAGACAGTGGATTTCTCCAGAGTGCGAGCTGGTTCTGCGAAAGCAGCACACGTTGTGTCAGAATCGCACGCTGATCGCGCCGTGGAGTGACTCGCAACGGGTCATATTGCAGATTCGTGCAGAAAGGTTTCACCATGAAAACAATTCGGATTTATGATCGACCGATGTGTTGTTCCACTGGAATCTGTGGGCCGACGGTGGATCCTGTCCTGCCTCGCTTTGCGGCCGATCTGGACACAATCAGGAACGCCGGGCATACCGTCGAACGATTCAATCTGTCTCAGCAGCCTCAGGCGTTTATTGATGATAAAGAGATCCATGCTCTGATCTCCAGCCGAGGCACTGATGTGTTGCCGATTGTGGTGGTCGACGGTCGCGTGGTGAGCAGAGGCATTTATCCGTCGCTGGAGATGCTTCAGATGTGGACGGCGACAAGTGCCCGTCCCGCTGCATCACCTGTGGCAACGACAACGTTGCCGATTGCTGATTCGGGCAGCTGCAGCGGTTCGCCGGGATGTTGTTGAGCGGGAAGCAGATTCTTCGCGAATGTCAGGTGAATCATCATTCCAGTGATGAACCCCACGGCTCGATCACGACCCTGCAAGGAGCCGGACAGGAGGCTGTTGATGGAGTTTCTGAAGCATACGACTCGTAATCTTTTTTTTACCGGAAAAGGAGGCGTCGGGAAAACCTCAGTCGCCTGCGCGACGGCTGTTCAGCTGGCCGATGCAGGCAAGAGAGTCCTGCTGGTGTCCACAGACCCGGCTTCGAATCTTGATGAGGTCCTCGGAACGCCACTTGAGCATCATCCCACGCCGGTTCCATCCATCTTGAATCTGTACGGGATGAATCTGGATCCCGAAAAATCGGCTGCCGAATATCGCGAACGCATGGTCGGGCCTTATCGAACCCTGTTGCCACCCGCGGCCGTGGCGAGCATGGAAGAGCAGTTTTCAGGCTCATGCACGCTCGAAATTGCTGCGTTTGATGAATTCTCCCGACTGTTGGGAGATGCCTCCGCGACGGCGGAATTCGATCATGTGATCTTTGATACGGCTCCGACCGGGCACACCCTGAGGCTATTGACTCTGCCCTCCGCGTGGTCTGGATTCATGTCCAGCAATACGACAGGAACGTCCTGTCTCGGCCCGCTGGCAGGTCTGCAGGCACAACAGGCCCTTTATCAGGATACGGTGAAAGCGCTCAGTGATTCGACCACCACGACGCTGGTCCTTGTGACTCGCGCAGAGCTCACGGCATTTCGCGAGGCGGCACGCACAAGCGACGAACTCCAGGATCTCGGCGTCGCCAATCAGCATCTTGTGATCAATGCGGTATTTCGAGCGTCCGACCAGACGGATCCGTATGCCGTGGCCATGCAGCGACGTGGGGAAAAAGCCATTGCAGAAATGCCGCTTATCCTGAAGTCACTGCCGCGCACAACCATTCCGCTGACGGCCGACGGAGTGCTGGGTGTTGAAGCTCTGCGAAGTCTTGGCCAGGCCGATTCCGCTGCATCCTCTGCTTCTGCGACGGCAGGTGCCCTTGTAAACCCCATCGATCGAGCCAATCTGCCAAAACCGCTGTCAGCAATGATTGACGAACTGGCCTCACCGGGACATGGTGTGATTCTGGCGATGGGTAAGGGTGGTGTCGGGAAAACCACGGTCGCTGCGGCGGTCGCCGTGGCTCTGGCCGAGCGAGGTCTCGAGGTCCATCTGTCGACAACGGATCCTGCCGCGCACATTGCAGCGGCAGTTGCAGGGGAGTCGTACCCTAACCTGACGGTCAGTCGCATCGATCCCGTTGCCGAGACAGCAAAGTACTCGCAGGAAGTCATGACCAATGCCGGAGCCGGACTTGATGCGTCTGGAAAAGCGCTGCTGGAAGAGGACCTGCGGTCTCCGTGTACAGAGGAGATCGCTGTCTTCCGTGCGTTTGCCGATGCCGTTGCGGAAGGCACCAATCGTTTTGTGGTTCTCGATACGGCTCCCACGGGTCACACGGTCCTGTTGCTCGATTCCGCGCTGGCCTACCACCGGGAAGTCACTCGCCAGACAAGCGGCATGCCGGAAGCTGTCGAGAAACTGTTGCCACGACTGCGAGACAAATTGTTCACCCGAGTGCTGATTGTCACACTGGCAGAAGCGACGCCCGTGCATGAAGCTGCACAGTTGCAGCGCGATCTGCGTCGCGCGGAGATTGAACCGTACGCCTGGGTCATCAACAACAGTCTGTCTCCACTGAAAGTCACCGACCCGCTTCTGGTTGAGCGTCAGAGGCATGAAGCAAAATACATTCAGGAAGTCGTCACTGAACAATCCAGCCGCGCGGCTCTCATCGCGTGGCAGCCCGAACCACCGGTGGGCCCTGAGGCGCTGAAACGGGCGATTCTCGATGTGGCAACCATCGATTGCATGTTAACAATCCAGTCTTCTCTCGATCACAGGCAGATGCCATGACCACAGCATATCAGGGCCATCCAGGACGTCTTTATCCCGAAATCGAGTCCTACGTGTTCCAGCGAACAAGCGAGTTTGGCCAGATCTCAGACGAACGTAAACTGGAACTGCAGCAACTTGCAGATTATGTCCGTGGGTGTCTGGCGAGAGGACAGGATGCGAGACTCACGTTTGTCTGCACCCACAATTCACGAAGAAGCCATCTGACGCAGATCTGGGCTCAGATCGCTGCGGCTCATTATGGAGTGAACCATTTGCAGACATTCTCGGGTGGTACCGAAGTTACGGCCTGCAATCCCCGAACTGTTGCCGCCTTGAAGCGCTGCGGGCTTCGGATCAGCATTTCGGAATCATCCGAGTCCAATCCGCATTATGTTGCTGCGTTCTCTGATCAGGACCCACCGCTGATCTGCTTTTCGAAAATCTTTAATCACCATCCCAATCCATCATCAGATTACTGCGCGGTGATGACGTGTTCTCACGCCGATCAGAACTGCCCGGTCGCAATCGGCTGCGATCTGCGGCTGGCAATCCGGTATGAGGATCCCAAAATCTCTGATGACACGCCTCAGGAGACAGTGACGTACGATGCACGCTGTGCACAGATTGCTCGGGAAATGCTGTACTGCATGTCGCGGCTGAAGGTGTGACGGAACCAGACGGACGCACCTCGCCGATCGTCGCTCTGACACCGTCCGTGCGTTTTCGGACGGGACTTCACGTCGCTTCTTAAGCCTCGCGAGGCTCCCCGATCGCCATCCCCTGCGGAGGCAGGCGAGAGGCGATCAACGGGAGCCGGCAAACGAATGAGCCTGCTTATTCGACGCCCAGGCATCGCCCTGCAGGCTTTTGAAACGGTCACGCGAAAACCCGGTCGTGTACGATCAGACCGATGACGCACCAGGCGTCCTGCTGTGCGCGTTTTGCGGAAAGTCAAACGTCAACACGAGCGGTTCTGTTCCCGTATTTTCGATCTCCACACCGCCGTTTGTGAGCGCTGCCTGCGTAATGAATCCGATTTCAGGATAGATCTGACCGAGAATCATGTTCTGGTGATAACGCACGTCGAGCTTTCCAACGCGACCGCTGCCGCCGTTGGTGTGGAACATCGTGGGACACTCGGGACGGAACGTTGTCTTTGCACCGGGGCTGACGATGAGTCGAAGAATCGAGCACTTCTGATCGCCGAGGAAGTTACCGTAAACGATCCACTTCGCGTCAACTCCGCTGCCCTTGAATTCTTCGGCCGGGATCGCCGGACGGGAATTTCTCAGGACGAAATCCGGATCCTGATTCGCAGCGAAGTCGAACTTCTCAACCAGGTAATCCCAGTCTTCATGGCGAGCCTTTGGATAGTCCTCTTCCCGGCATGCGTAAAACGCATCCTTCGCACCGATACGTCCGTCAAGTGTCAGATCCTCTGCCAGGAAGTGCTCATCCATCGTGACGTGCAGTTCGTGCGTGCAGAGGTTGGTCGGAGAGTGCAGAACGCCGTTGGGCATCACGAAGCCGTCATCAAGCTTCATCATCACATGCGGCGACAAATGCCGAACACCATTGTACTCGCCCTGTCCAAAACGCTTCATGCAGGCAAGAAACTGTTCCTTGGTCACAAACGGGTAAAGCCCCATCGCTGTCGTATGATAATGCGACGGGCTGACTCCGGGATTGTCATAGGAGTTGATGTCGTAGACTTCCCATTTTGACCAGTGCAGGTGATGCGGAATCGGATTCAGGTTGTCGAACTTCTTTGACACAATCGGCCACGTGACATTGCCGAAAAGCTGCATCGACAGGGCTGTCACCTTGTCACCGATGACCGTCTTTGGATTCGCGGAAATCAAATCCTGAAGCGAAATCACTTGTCCGTCCGCTGTCAGAACATGGGCTTCTCCTTCGCGAAATGGAGCCTTCTTCGTTCGGATATCGATGACGCCCGTCACGATGGGAACGGTGCAGCACATCCAGAGTTCATCGAGTCCGGTGCCACCCATGTAGTCCGGATAGTACGATTGCGCATCAAGGCGAAGGCGTTTGCCCGGAGTACAGAATGTTCGGCCAGCGTAGCGATGAAGCAGCGGGAGGACTCCGCCGTTCTTATTCAGGCAGTGATCAAGAACCGTCGCGATGCCGTCGCTGGCCCCATCGATCACATTCTGTTGGGGATACTCGTGCAGTTTTCCTGCGAGAATCGAGGTCGTACCAGCCATGAGCATTGCTCCTCTTGTGAATCTGAAAGAAACGTGTTGGTTCCAGAGTCTTCTGGAAAGAAGAAAGATGATGTTTTTGCTGAAAATTCACCAGATGTACCAATGGATTTGAACTGGATCACCTGGTTCAGGAATCGAGAGTCAAAGAGAACTGCTGTGAGAAAGCGATTTCAATTGAGTTCTGAACCCAGGTTGCGGATGACGACGAACGCGCAAGCCGTTCGATACCAAACGAAAACAGCCCGCTCCGAATGATCGGGGCGAGCTGTAGGTGATCCAAATCGGGATGACAGGATTTGAACCTGCGACCTCTGCGTCCCGAACGCAGCGCTCTAGCCAAGCTGAGCCACATCCCGGGCAGCACGTGAAGTATCACCATGCATTCACGACCAGCGTGGATTGTAGCGTGGCAGTCACGTCGGTCAACGGGTCGAGAGGACGATTGTCCGTGCCCAGCTCCGGGAGCGAATCGGATCCAATGGGAATCTGATCAAGCTCGAGTCCGGACGTTACTTTACGGGGGAGTCCCGCTCGCGCCGTACGGCAGGAATTCATGCACGCTTGAACGTTGACGGTCCCTGGGAAAGGGTGTACTCTTTTTGGCAGAATGCGGCGGACGATCAGGAATGGTGATTTCGCCAACTGAATTTTCGGGTGTACTGAATTTTCTGGTGTGATGTCTGTCTCACTTTTTTCATGGTCTGATTGCATGACGGCCCATCTGAATCTCAACCTGAGCCTTCGACTGCTACCGGAATGAAGCCGGCTTCAGGTCTGTTTGCAGATACAACGATTGCAGCCCTGAGGTCTTCTCAGGGCTTTTTTGTTGGTTTTTTGAAATGTTTTCCGGTTTCATCGCGAGTCGGAAGGCTGAGTTCAAGTTGAAATCGCGTTGATTACACTATGCCCAGTCCTGAACGATGTTGCCACTGCGACGTCGTTCGATTCACTCTTCGGAGGATTTGCCATGACCGGTGATCAGATCATCATTTTCGACACCACACTTCGCGACGGCGAGCAGTCACCAGGCTGCAGCATGAACACTCGCGAAAAGCTGGAGGTGGCAAGGGCACTGGTGGATCTTGGTGTGGATGTCATTGAAGCTGGTTTTCCGATTGCATCTCCGGGGGACTTTGAGGCTGTCTCGCAGATTGCCTCAAAGTTTGGCGATCGCACAACGATCTGCGCTTTGGCTCGCAGTCGTGATGAGGACATTGACCGAGCGAAGGCAGCGCTGGCCGGTGCTCAGAAACGACGCATTCATGTGTTTCTGGCGACAAGTGCCATTCACCGCGAATTCAAGCTGAAGATGGACAAGCAGCAGATCGTGGAACGAGCCGTTACGTCTGTGAAGCGAGCGAAAGAGTTTTGTGACGACATTGAATTCTCTCCGGAAGATGCGGTTCGCACGGAACTGGATTTTTTGTGTGAGGTCGTCGAAAAGGCGATTGATGCAGGGGCCACGACAGTCAACATCCCCGATACCGTTGGCTATGCAACTCCGACCCATTATTTCAAAGTGATCTCTCATCTGAAAAAGCATGTGCCGAACATCGGTCGAGCCATCATCAGTGCGCACTGCCACGATGATCTTGGGCTGGCGGTGGCCAACAGTCTTTCGGCCATGGAAGCGGGTGCCCGCCAGATCGAATGTACGATCAATGGGCTGGGCGAGCGGGCCGGGAATGCGGCTCTTGAGGAGATCGTGATGGCGATCCGAACTCGGTCCGACTATTACGGGACCTACACGAAGATCAATACGCAGAAGCTGTATCCTACCAGTCACCTGGTGTCGACCATCACTGGCATGAAAGTGCAGCGAAACAAGGCGATTGTCGGGCAGAATGCGTTCGCTCATGAAGCCGGTATTCACCAGCATGGGGTCCTCCAGGAACGTTCGACTTATGAAATCATGAAGCCGGAAGACATTGGTTATGTCGGACAGAACCTGGTACTCGGCAAGCACAGCGGTCGGCATGCGTTTCGTGACCGCGTGATACAACTGGGTTTTCACCCGGACGAGCAGTCTCTTCAGAAAGCGTTCGACGACTTCATCGCGCTGGCAGATAAGAAGAAGGAGGTTTACGACTCAGACATCATCGCGCTGGTCGAGAACCGGATGGAGGATACGTCCGAACGATGGAAGCTGTTGAGCTTTCATACATCGGCGGGATCCGCTGCGATTCCTACGGCAACGCTGGAACTGCAGTGTCTCGACCAGCCTCCTCTGCGTGATGCGGCGACCGGCGATGGTCCCATCGATGCCGTGTTCAAGGCTATGGAACGCATTGTGGAGCTGTCGGCTCGACTGGAAGAATTTGATGTTCGGAGTGTTTCCGAGGGCAAGGACGCTCAGGGAGAAGTCCGGGTGAAGATCAATGTCAATGGTCGCCAGTATCAGGGCAAAGGAGTGAGCACCGACATCATTGAGGCAGCCGCTCATGCTTATCTGAAGGCGCTGAATAAGGCCGATCAGGATCGAGTGGCGAAGACCGATTCATCACTGGCCCGCGTGAAGCCGTAGACGGGTGATTCCGGGGACACAGATTTCAAGCGAGGGGCTGCATCTGAATGATGCAGCCCTTTTTGCATGGTGGCTTTGGCTGCATCGCTCTGGTGACGAGTCGGTGGAAAGGAATCAGACATCGCAGACTCTGGCAAGCAAATCGCAGGCACTGAATGTATCGAAGCCTTTACAGATTCGGTATGCGCTGTGATGTTGCAGATTGACAACAGTGCTGAAACACCCGCTTCAAAATCGGCCAGTGAAAGCAGGGTGCATCTTCTTAAGTCGTTCTGTAAAAGAGATTTGTGAACACTGCAGGACGGAGCTGGTGGTACGGATTCGGCATCTGCGGCGCGGCATTCGCGTCACAAAGACACGGTTGATCTGAAAAGCGCAGTCCGTGTGCTGAAGCCACAAACACATTGAAGTTCAGACTGTCACAGCCTGTGGTCGGCCGAGTCTGAAGGCCATCTTCGATGAGTGGTGGAGTCCATGAGTCTGCATTCTCACTTTTCAAACAACCGACTCTCACTCTCTCTAAAGAAGAAAAAAGCAGAAAGGTCATCCCATGTTGAAGACTCTCTGGAACGATGAGGCAGGCGTCATCCTGTCGGCAGAACTCGTGCTCATCAGCACAATTCTGGTTCTTGGAATGATTGTTGGACTTGTTGAGCTGCAGTGCTCAATCGTTGCTGAACTGAGCGACCTGTCCAGCGCGTTCGGTAACCTGAACCAGTCCTACGATACCAGCGGTTTCGCCAGTTCAAAGGGCGCAAACCAGTTCAAGGCTCGCACCCACGGTGCTGCTTACACGGACAAAGCGGACACCTGTGACTGTGACGCGAACCTGAGCATCGTCTGCACAGACCCAGGCGAACAGGCGAAAAACTGA
>JBKDRW010000153.1:0-2986 GCA_046341255.1 Planctomycetota bacterium | reverse complement strand
GCGTCAGATGTGTATAAGAGACAGCACGCGGTTGACGCCGTGAATGTTGCCTGCATCCGGCATTGAGCTATGCTCCTCCGTGATCCGCAGCAAACTCTCTCGATGATTCGTAATTCGCAAGACTGAAGATACCATCATGTCTCCAAAGGCGTGCGGAGTCGGCATTCAAAGGAATTGAGCGCTGCGGGTCATGGATCTTTCCAGTCGATGCATTTCTTCAGGAGCTTCTCAATGCAGCTTGGCTTTGTCAGTGCGATCCTGCCGGATCGAAGTCTGGAACAGGTTTTTGAATCGGCCGCATCGATTGGTTACGACTGCGTCGAAGTCTGCTGCTGGCCGGTTGGGAAGGCCGAGCGTCGATACGCAGGAGTGAGTCACATCGACTGTGCCAACCTGACAGAACATCTCGTCAGCGACATCAGGCGTCTGCAGGACAGGACAGGCGTCGCTATCAGCGGGCTTGGCTACTATCCCAATGCACTGAGTCCCAGTCAAAGCGAGGCGGACACCGCCGTGGCTCATATCCATGTGGTGATCGAGGCTGCCTGGCGACTGGGCATTCATCGCATGAATACCTTCATCGGTCGAGACTGGACCAGATCTGTGGACGACAACTGGCCGCGGTTCCTGAGCACATGGAAGCCAATTATCTCCTTCGCCGAGCACCGTGGAGTGAAGGTGGGCATCGAGAATTGTCCCATGCTGTTCACGGCCGATGAATGGCCGGGGGGAAAGAATCTCGGCACAACACCGGAAATCTGGACTCGAATGTTCACGGACATTTCTTCCGATTCATTCGGCCTGAATTATGACCCTTCGCATATGATCTGGCAGCAGATGGACTACCTGAAGCCCATGCGTGAGTTTCGTGATAAGTTGTTTCACATCCATGCCAAAGATGTTCGGATCGACCGAGATCGTCTTGATCAAGTTGGCATCATGGCTCATCCGAACAAGTACCATACTCCCAAACTCCCGGGCATGGGAGATGTCAACTGGGGACAGTTCTTTTCGGCGCTCACTGACTGCGGTTATCGTGGCCCGGTCTGTGTTGAGGTGGAAGACAGAGCTTTCGAAGCATCCTTGTCCGATCGGATGGCGTCGCTCCGGCAGAGCTGCAACTATCTTCGCAACTTTGTTCCTGAACGGCCTGCGGACACTGATCAGCAGGAATAGACAGAGCCGGAATGCCAGAAAACGCCGTTCCTTCCGGATGTTGCTGATGCAGGCTGGCGCGTAATTTTCGGATTCCTGTTCAGCATTTTTTTCAACTGGTCCATGACCGCCCCAAGCACACTGTGGATCAGTCGTCACAATCTTCACGCCATCAGGAATCTCTTATGCTCAGAACCTATGCCCTGATCATTGCACTTGCGGGTTGCCTGAACCTGACGGCCCATGTTTTCGCCGAAGAACGGCCCAACATTGTGTTCATCCTCAGTGACGACCACAGCTACCCGTATCTGAGCTGCTATGGAGACACCAACGTCAGGACTCCGACTCTGGATCAACTGGCATCCGAAGGCATGAAATTCCATCGTTTCTTCACCTCGGCCCCGCAATGCGTACCGTCGAGAGCTGCGTATCTGACAGGTCGTTCCCCGGTCTCCGCGCGGATGACTCGATTTTCTGCCGCATTGCCGCGCGACGAAGTGACATTTCCCGAACTGCTGAAGAAACGGGCCGGCTACACGATCGGCGTTTGCGGCCGCAGCTATCACCTCGATGGATCGGGACAGCGAGCTGGTGCTGCAGTGGGGGAACTGATGACCAGACACAGCATGAGAACCTTCCACGATCGGTTTGATTTCGTCAGGACCGGATCGGATACCGATGCCGTCACTCAGGCTGCCGAATTCCTTGATCACAAGTCGCCTGAGACGCCATTCTTCTTATGGGTGAACTTCAGTGATCCGCATCATGCCTGGAATGCGCCGGAAACATTTCGCCCCGCCCCTGGTTCTTTGAAGCTGCCGGCACACTGGCCGGATCTTCCTGGTATGCGACAGCAGTTTGCGGATTATTGTGCAGAGATCAATCGGCTTGACACATCCGTCGCGGCTGTGCTCAAACTTCTGACCGACCGTGGCCTGAACGAGAGAACCATCATCGTCTTTGCTGGCGACAACGGTGCGGCACTGCCGCATGGCAAGGGTTCGCTCTACGATCCGGGCTCCAACGTCCCGTTCATTGTCAAATGGCCGGGTGTGACCAAAGCTGGAACAGAATCTCGCGAGTTGCTCAGCGGCGAAGATCTGGCCCCAACCATGCTGGAGGCGGCAGGTGTTGACGTCCCGAAGAACATGTCCGGCCACAGCTTTCTGAAGCTGCTGAAAGGAGAAGCCTTCACTCCGCGATCTCATGTGTTCATTGAACGAGGCCCCCACGGCAGCGCGTCGGTGACAGCCAGCATGACAAACAGTGGTTATGATCTCAGTCGTGCCGTGCGTTCCGATCGTTACAAGTTCATTTATAACTGCACACCCTGGATCCCATACTCGCCGGTCGACAGTGCGGGCGGTCCCGGCTGGGCAGACATCAAAGCTGCGATGGCATCCGGTTCGCTCTCCGAGCCGCTCATCGCGACCTATTTCACCACTCCTCGCCCCGTGTACGAACTTTACGATCTCGAGACTGATCCATCGGAATTGAAGAACCTCAGTGGATCCGAAAGCCTGTTCGAAGTCGAACGAGGGCTTCGCATCGCCCTCGCAGAAAAGATGATTGTCGACTTCGACTATCTTCCGCTGCCCAGCATCCCCGATCTCCCGCAAACCGGTGACGGGGAGAGAGCCGGAAAGAATCAGAATCGAGCCCGCAATTTCGTTCGTCTCGACAAGGACCATGACGGTCGATTGAATCAAGATGAATTCAACGCGGGAAGAAATCAACAGGATGCCGAGAAGTGGTGGCATCATCGAGATGTCGACCACGATGGCTTCCTCAGTCGCGATGAGTTCGTGCCTGATGCACCGCTCCCGTCATC
>JBKDRW010000152.1:0-8615 GCA_046341255.1 Planctomycetota bacterium | reverse complement strand
GAGGATCGCAATGATTGCGATGACCACCAGCAGTTCGATGAGTGTAAATCCTGATCGCCGATCGTGGCGACGTGCTGGCAAAAGTAGAAGTTGCAATTTTCTCATGACTTGAAGGACTTTCTGAAAAGTAATTTGAATTTGGAGAAGATGATGGGCACAGATGGGCGCCGAACTCGGGTTGGCGCGAAGGCGAAAGTCAATGAAACGTCATATGTTGGCTCCTGCCTCAGTGAACCTCGGAGCCTTGACGCTATCATCGACTCAGTCGTGGTTGTTTTTTGTTTCAATGTCACTGCAAACAAAAAATGCCGCTCATTGAGTCACACTCTGCAAGTGAAAACAGCGGAAAATGCATTATACGCTGCGAATTCACATATAATCACCACTTGATGGGTAGTGTATTGTGCGTTTTGTTGCTGCGTCAAGGCTTATCCTTCAAATTCAAGGAGGCGAGCTGTCTTCGTAGATTTGGTCAAAAACGCCCCCTTCTGCGAAGAAGCGATCATTTGCTTCTGCCCATGATTGAGCGTAACTCTCAATTGGAAAGAGCTTTATGGCTTTGAAAACGTGCCCATGCTTCTTCAAAACCTTTGAATCGCTGGGGCGGAAAAAGTGGTTTGCAATCATTTCCTGACCGGTGGGTGTGTACAAAAACCGCAGATATTCCGTGGCAACTTCCCGCGTTCTGCGTGTGTCTACGACTGAGTCAACGACTGCAATATGCGGCTCGTGAATGATGCTGATGGATGGATAGATGATCTCCAGCGCGCCCCTGGACTTGCGAACTTCAAGTAAGGCTTCGTTTTCGAGCGTCAGATGGACGTCACCAACTCCCTTCTGGGCGAAGGTCGTGGTCGCTCCTCTTGCACCGGCATCAAGGACTGGGACACGACGGTAGAGTTTACGTACGAACGCCAACGCATCAGCCTCGGTACCACCACTCGCGATGACACTTCCCCAGGCAGCAAGGAAACTCAGCTTGCCGTTTCCCGACGTTCGAGGGCTGGGAGTAACGATCTGAACTTCACCCTGAATCAGATCAGGCCAGTCCTTGATTTGCTTCGGATTTCCCTTTCGCGTAACGAAAACGACCGTTGATGTGTATGGCAGAGATCGGTTGGGAAAGGCATTTTCCCAACCCTCTGCCAGGAGTCCCCTTTTCCGCAGCGAATCGGTATCGGGCCAAATGGACAGAGTGGCAACGTCCGCTTCCAGGCCATCAATGATCGCTCTGGCCTGACTTCCCGACGAGCCATGCGACTGTTTGATGGTCAGTTTCACGTTGTGCGTGGATTCGTAGGCATCAACAAATGCTTTATTGATCTCATTCCAAAGTTCTCGCGTTGGGTCATAGGAGGCATTCAGCAGCGTGACATCCTGCCGTACTGTCGAAGCCTCTTCGAGCTTCACGGACGGCGACTGCCCGCAGCCGCATGCACTCCAAAGGACAGTCAGCAAGAGTCCAGCAGGCAGTCTGAAGCAGGACATAACGTGGTTAACTTTTTTCCACGAAATGCAGGTTTGGCGGGTTTGGGTAATCATCGTTCGTCAAGCTTGAAATCGGCACTCAGAAGTTTCGACCCTCAACGTTTGGTGAGAGGGCCATTGCGACTGCTTTTCCCGTACAAGGTTTCGAATCAGCGTTTGACTTTCGATCCATTCCGGCCACTTCGTTTCGTCTTGAAATCCAGCTCCACCATCGTCGGGCGAGACCTCGTCGTGTTCCGGCAGATTCAGGTCCGCCAGTGACCGTCGGTCGAACGATGGAATCGCTCGAACACACATGCCAGGCAGCAGGCTAAATACCGCCTCCGCTGATGTAGGCATCAGAGTGAGCATCAGCCTGAGTGACGCGGCTGTCCGGCGGGACGCTTTTCGTCAGCCAGACATTCCCGCCAATCACCGATCGGGCGCCAATTGTGATGCGTCCCAGTATCGTAGCACCCGCATAAATCACCACGTCATGCTCGACAATCGGATGTCGCTCATGTCCCTTGAGCATCATGCCATGTTCATCAACAGGAAACCTCTTGGCTCCCAGTGTCACGGCCTGGTACAGGCGAACTCGCTCACCGACAACCGCTGTCTCGCCGATGACAACACCGGTTCCATGATCAATAAAGAAGCTCTGGCCAATCGTCGCACCCGGATGAATGTCGATCCCTGTCAATGAATGAGCGATCTCGGAAATGATTCGCGCGACGAGGGGTGCACCGAGTCGATACAGCAGGTTGGCGATGCGATAATGCAGCACGGCCGTCATGCCCGGATAACACACCAGCACTTCATCCGCACTTCGCGCTGCCGGGTCACCTTCAAAAGCGGCCTGGATATCTGTCTCCAGAGCCTTTCGAATCTGCGGAACGTGCGCTGCAAAGTGTCGCGTGATATCGCGTGCACGGCTTCGCGTGTCCGTGGACTCTACATGGAACCGCTCGGCAAACAGAAGCTCGCTACCTATCTGCTCATCCAGAGCTTTCAGGGCTTTCTCAAGTGTGTGGCCCACAAAGTAATCCACACTTTCCGGAGCGACATCGGGACATCCCAATCGGTTCGGAAACATGGCCGCACCAAGGCCCTCCACCACGCTGGCCAGCACGCGACGGGATGGCAGCCTGACGGGCTGACCCGATCGATGTCGCGCCGCCAGAGACTGCTCGCGCAGGGCTCGCAGTTCATCCACAATTTCGTCCGTTTCCCATCGTCTGCCCGGGACAGGACAACACGGAGTCATCGATTCCTTTGAACTCATCTTGCACGTCCTTCAGAATCGAAGAGGCCTTCGAAAAGGATGGAACTGAGGTAACGTTCCCCGGAATCCGGAAGTACGACCACGATGGTCTTGCCTGAGTTTTCCGGACGTTTGGCCATCCTCACGGCGACGGCCGCAGCGGCACCGCATGAGATCCCGGCCAGAATACCTTCTTCCTGAGCCAGCCTTCGGGCCATTGACACGGCCTCTTCGTTTGATACCTGCTCAATGTCGTCCACAAGTGACAAGTCGAGAACATCCGGCACAAAACCCGCCCCGATTCCCTGAATCTTGTGCGGCGACGGTTTCAGCGGTTCGCCATTTCTGGTCTGAGTCAGTACGGGACTGGATGCAGGTTCGACGGCAACCGATCGAATGGCTTTTCCCCGAGTTTTTTTGAAGTAGCGGGTAACGCCCGTAATCGTTCCACCTGTTCCAACGCCGGAAACGAAGATATCCACCTCGCCGTCGGTGTCGTCCCAGATTTCAGGCCCCGTGGTCTGTTCGTGTATGGCTGCATTCGCCGGATTTCGGAACTGCTGGAGGAGCACATAACGATTCGGCTCGGACGCATAAATCTCTTCCGCCTTATTCACTGCTCCGGTCATACCACGAGGCCCTTCGGTGAGAATGAGCTTCGCCCCGAATGCGAGCAGCAGTTTTCTGCGCTCCAGCGACATCGTTTCTGGCATGGTCAGCGTCAATGGAATCTGCTTCGCCGCCGCAACAAACGCGAGGGCGATACCCGTATTACCGCTGGTCGGTTCAATAATCTCCGTACCGGGGCCAAGTAATCCCCTTTTCTCGGCGTCCCAGATCATGGCGGCCCCGAGCCGGCACTTCACTGAGTAAGCCGGATTGCGTCCTTCAATCTTGGCAAGGATTGTCGCCGGTGCGCCATCGGTGACTCGATTGAGTTTCACGAGCGGTGTTTGACCAATGGACAGCGAGTTGTCAGAAAACCAGCGCGGCATGGAATCATCCTGAATGACAGATCAAGAGGTTGAAGGTTTTCCCGATGCGGTCGCTTCAGAGAGGACCACCGGGAATCGTTTTGCGAAGAAAAATGGTCGGGCGCTGCTGAATTCGACAGGTTTGCCGGGCACGGAAAACGAAAAAAGGCCGGTGCAACTCTGATCTGAGTCACACCGGCCTCCGAAATGTTCGGTCAGCGATGGAGGGAATTTAGTCGGTGCCGGGAATCGTAGTCAACAGGGGTCGGGCCGAATCCCGCATCCTGTCGACCAGATGCCTCGCCAGCCAGGGGCCGTCAGCACCTGAACCAGAGACGATCTGCCATTTCAATTTTCGAAGATGCTGATGTTGTTTGCCCCAGTGCAGACCAGCACAGTGTGATCATCGCACTGCCAGTCATCTTAAATGACATAGTCTGTCTCCGGCATAAACACGCGCACATCGCGAGGATGAACATAAACTGTATCGTGCAGTTTCAGATCCAGTGCCTTCGCACGGTAATGAGTCACATCAACGTTGAGTTCCACGCCGAATTCCTCGATCAGCAGTCGCACTTTCAGAACCGAACCCGCGGGATTGATCTGCTTGATTCTCCCGAGCAGCGACGACGCGGATGGCGCACGATCAAGATCCAGTTCATGGGGACGAACGTAAGCCGTCGCCAGACGAGGTTCTGCGTGCTGATACTCGTCATACTGCAGCGTAAATGGGCCAAGCTGTACTTTCCCGGACTGCACTCGACCGTGGAATACATTGACATTACCGAGAAAGTCCATCACGAACGGAGTCGCAGGGTGGTCAAACACCGCCTGAGGCGTTCCCGTCTGTTCGATCCGACCCTGGCTCATCACCACGACCTGATCAGACATCTCAAAGGCTTCCTCCTGATCGTGCGTCACGAATACGGTCGTCACATGCATCTCTTCGTGCAGCCGGCGAAGCCAAGACCGCAATTCCTGCCGCACTTTTGCATCCAGCGCACCGAACGGTTCGTCGAGCAGCAGCATGCGAGGCTTCACTGCCAGCGCACGTGCCAGCGCGACGCGCTGCCGCTGACCCCCGGAGAGCTCCGACGGATATCGCTGACCAAGACCATCGAGTCGTACCAGATGCAGCAGCTCACCAACTCGATCTCGCACTTCGTCATTCGGCGCCTTGCGGACTCGCATCCCGAACGCGATGTTCTCGAACACAGTCATATGTCGAAACAAGGCATAATGCTGGAACACAAATCCCACTTCACGATCACGAGCCGACCGTTCCGTGACGTCTTCATCCCGAAACAGAATCGAGCCTTCATCCGCTGTTTCAAGACCCGAGATGATTCGCAGCAGCGTCGTCTTTCCGGAACCGGACGGCCCCAGAAGCGCAGTGAGACTATCAGAAGGAACTTCCAGACTGACGTTGTTCAGCGCCACATAGCTGCCGAAGCGTTTGGACAGGTTTCGAATCGAAATGCTCATGGGAATCCCCAATATCTGAAGTCCAATAACCAGCGGAATTTGTCGGGGTTGGCCCCTCTCTCCGGGCTGAACGGCTCGTCAGGCTCCTGAACTTTCCTGAGAGGAGACGGTCAGAGTGAGACATTTTCCATAACGATTGCACTCAACGCACCTCATCCAGCCAACGGTCACACTCTCTTCAAATGGGGAAGGAATGAGGCAAACCGGCCTGGGCCGACGATTACTGATCGCGGCCACTTATCGACCTTGCGACCATTCGTTCGAGGGCAATCTTCAGAAGAAGTGTGGACAGAGCCATCAACGTCAGCACCGAAGCCACGGCGAAAGAGCCCGGATTGTTGTAGTCCTGAAACAGCTTTTCGACTCGCAGGGCCATCGTGTAGGTTTCGCGCTCGATACGACCTGATGCGACAAAGACCGCACCGAATTCTCCAATCGCCCGAGCGTTGCACTGGATAATGCCGAACAGCAGGCCCCACCGAATGTTGGGGAGTGTGACGCGCCAGAAGATCTGCCACGGAGATGCCCCGAGGCTGACAGCCGCCAACTCTTCGTCATCCCCAAGAGCCTGCATCAGTGGAATCAGCTCACGTGCCACAAACGGGATCGTCACAAACATCGTGGCCAGCACAAGCCCGGGCCAGGCAAAGATAATCTTCGTCCCCATGGCGTTCAGAATCGGAGCAAAATAACCCGTGCGAATATTATACAGCAGTACCAGCATCAGCCCGGCAACAATCGGTGAGATCGCGAATGGCAGATCGAGTGCCGTCAGAAGCAGAGTTCGCCCGGGAAAGCGAAACTTCGTGATGGCCCACGCAGCCGACAGCCCACAAACCGTGTTGATGACAACAGCCGTTGGAACGACCATCATGGTCAGGAACACAGAGTGTCGCGTTTCGGGATCTTCAAACAGATTGTTCCACCAGCCCGAGAATCCATCCGCGAACGCCTGTACAAAGACATAAATCAGCGGAATGATGATCAGAACCAGAGCAATGGCCCATGTGAGGCTGATCAACAGAATGCGAAACCAGAATGGCTCGTTTGCCACATGTCGGCCAGCCGTCTTCTGCGTTACAGAATGAGTCAAATGCATAAATCATCTTTCGACATGCAAACAACGTGAGCGATCGTGACACGCGAGCCGGCAGGCTCAATCGGTTCAGGGCTCCGCCCTGACTAGCGCGCATAGCGGCGATTCCTTGCTTCGAGCCAGTTGATGATCATCAGCGTTGAGATCGAACCAGCCAGCAACACGACAGCGATCGCAGTTGCCTCCTCGTACTTGTAGTCTTCCAGCCGCGAGTAGATCAGGTACGGAGCAATCTCTGATTTGAAGGGGATGTTAGTCGACACAAAAATGATCGAACCGTATTCTCCCAGCCCGCGAGCGAAGGCCAGAGCAAAGCCCGTGTACAGGGCCGGCATGAGTGATGGCAGGATCACACGCCGAAACGTCTGCCAGCGAGTTGCACCCAGAGAAGCAGCAGCCTCTTCGATGTCACCTTCCAGACTTGCCAGCAGCGGCTGAACCGTTCGCACAACAAACGGTAACCCAAGGAAGACCAGAATCAGCACGATCGCAAAACGCGAGTAAGCACCTTCTATTCCCAGCGGGACCAGATAGCGTCCGAACCAACCGCTCTTCACGTACAGCGTGGAATAGACCAGTCCCGCCACAGCCGTCGGCAGAGCAAACGGCAGGTCGACGATCGCATCGAGCAGGTCTCGCCCGGGAAACGAGTATCGCACGATGACCCAGGCAAAGAGCAGCCCCAGCACCACATCGACAGCCGCGGAAATGGCTGCGGCGGTAAACGTCAGCGTATAAGCCGCTCGCGCCCGCTCGGACCACGCCGCCTTCAGAAACTCTTCCGGCGTCAGTGTCATCGACTTCGCCAACAGAGCAAGCAGAGGAACAATCAGGAGGATGGTCAGCCAGCTGATCGTCACGGCGAGGCTGGGCATGAAACCCGGCAGGGGACTCCGCGACTTTCGTGATCGCAGAGCTTTCAGAATACTCATGAGCAATGCCCTCGAGGATGTATCGTCAGGCGAACAGATTTCGACCGTCGGTTCGATGACGAACGAGTCACAATGTCTGCCGTTCGTTTCTGGAAATCCGACGACGTTCAAGACGGTCTATCTGCACAACAACTCCGTCCTGCACAATGATCTGAACATGACCGAATCGCAGGTTCCGAAGCGACTCGCGAATCTGCGACAGGACCACATCCTCCATGTCGGATGCGGACTCCTTTGGCTCTGAGGACTCACTGTTCCGTGGCATGGATCTGATCCTGAAAAATGACTATCGATTGTTTTGAAAAAAGAAGTGCGAAGACTGTCCTGTGTGGCCCGGATGACAAATCGTGACCACGTTCGGACTTGCATCGTGTGCTTCTGACCTGGAGGGCCGACAATGCCAGCGATTTCAATGCTCGAGCCGGAATGCGCAAACCGGATCGGGAATGGTCAGCCTCGTCTCAGCACTATTTGCTGCCTTCGTAGATTTTGTCGAACTCAGCACCGTCCGCGAAAAACCTGGACTGAGCGTCATCCCAGCTTGCAGCGATCTTCGTCACAGGAAACAAATTGATTGCTGGAAACGACGCCGCATTTGCCGCAAGCACTTCGGAATTGCTCGGACGATAGAAATGCTTTGCAATCACAGCCTGTCCTTCGGGCGTGTAGAGAAACTCAAGGTACTCCTGCGCCACAGCACGCGAGTTTTTCTTGTCAACGTTCGCATCGACCAGAGCGACAGGCGGTTCCGCAAGGATACTGACTTCCGGGTAGACAATCTCAAGATCGCCCCTGGCTTCTTCAATCTCCAGGTGCGCTTCGTTCTCCCAGGTCAGATGAACATCGCCAATGCCCTTTTGAGCAAACGTTGTCGTCGAACCGCGTGCACCCGTATCGAGTACCGGCACCTGCCTGTAAAGCTGCGTCACAAACCGGCGAGCATCGTCCTCTGAACCACCCGCGATGATCACGCTGCCCCATGCCGCGAGAAAGGCCAGTTTGCCGTTACCCGATGTCTTTGGATTTGGTGTGACGATCTCAATTCCCTCGGCAGTCAGGTCGGACCACTTTTTGATGTTCTTCGGATTACCCTTTCGAACAACGAAAACGATCGTCGAGGTGTATGGCAGACTGCGATTCGGCAGTGCATCTTCCCAGCCGTCCTTGATCAGACCTTTCCTGCGAAGCTGATCGGTGTCTGCCCACATGGCGAGTGTCACCACATCCGCATCGAGGCCATCGATCACCGCACGGGCCTGGCTGCCGGAACCGCCGTGTGATTGCTTGATGGAGACATTCTTTCCGGCCGTCTGCTGCTTCGCAGTGAATTTCTCGTTCAGCTCCTTCCAGAGTTCACGCGTTGGGTCGTACGACACATTCAACAGCTCAATTGCACC
>JBKDRW010000151.1:0-17346 GCA_046341255.1 Planctomycetota bacterium | reverse complement strand
GATGAACCGGAATGTCTGAAGGATCTGGCCGTGGGGAATTCTGACAGAACGCCGGAGCGACCATGATGAGTTCGCTGAAAAATGCCGAGCGATCCGCCGACATACGTCTCACTGCGCAGATCGCTCCCGCGACTCCGCCAGCCACAGCGCAACATCTGATGTTTCGAGCGCTTCCCTATCGAGAAGTGAAACGACGACTCTGGCATATGTCACCCGGGCTGCTGGCTCTGCTGCTGCAGGTGTTTCCTCATCGAGATCCGATTTCTCCGACACTTCAGGCCATCATTCTTGGATGTGTGGTGCTGATTGCCGGACGTATTTCTCTGGGCTACCGTCAGATTCAGCGGCTCGGCGAATCGGATGGTGCGGCGGCAGTTGCCGGATATTCGTTGTCTGTTCTGCTCACAATTCTTGCCTTTCCGGGTGATCTGGAACTCGGACTGTCCGTGCTGTCGATCCTGGCCTTCGGAGACGGATCCGCAACTCTGATCGGTCTCAGCCTCCGCGGACCTGTACTGCCATGGAACTCAGCAAAGTCATGGTCAGGACTGGCCGGATTCATCGCGGTGGGTTCATTCATGACGGCCTGGATCTATCGAGGTGAGACCCACAATCCAGAAGCTCTCGCACCGGGCGTTTCTTTTGCAACCGCGTTGTGTCTGACGATGCCGGCGGTAATCATCGCCGGTTTTTTTGAATCGCTCCGCTCTCGAATCAACGACAATATCCGCGTTGGAGTGATCTCTGCGATCACGCTCATCATGCTGCATTCACTGCGATGAAGACTCTTCATGCAGCCGCGGAACGGGCCATCGTCGAATGCTCAGAGTGATGTCTTGCCTGCGGGCGGTTTGCCCTTGCCACTGGCGACGTATTCGGAACGCTGCTGGGCGTATTCCTCCGCTGACATCGTGATTTCCGTCATGGCATCAGCCTTCGAGGCATCGAACAGCCGGCGAAGAAACGGGACGCACCAGCCACACCCCGTCCCGGCGCCGCCGCATTCGCTGATCTGACTGGGAACCGCAGGACGGTGAACGCGAATGAAGTTGATCACCTTTCGCTGCGTGACATGAAAGCAATAGCAAAGCTTGTCGTCGGGCTTCATCGGGCTTCAGCCTTCTCACTCGAACTACGGACTGATCAGTCCCGGAGTCCCGGGTGAAACCGCTTCCGGCACAGATCCGCTTTCCGCAGCAGACGAGGCTTTCGTCCGGGGAAACGGCGGCAACTCCTGAACCACCGCGCCTGGAATCAGGCCATCGCGCGCTTTCGGAAGACTGAGTGGCCCCGAATTGAACTGCGCTGCATCAAGTTCGAAGACCGATGGAGTCAGATCGTCGAGGCTGAATCGCAGTCCCGTATCCTTCCATACCGGATTGTGCCAGATCAACGGCGTCGACATCGAGTTGGTATCCTCGCTGTCCGGGCGATTCTGCCACAGCGAACTCCACTGGGCAAAATCAAGACGACGCCCCGAAAAATCGAGTGCCGATGTTTCAATCAGCCAGAACACATTGTAACCATCATACAGGTTGGTAAACCCGTTCCATGATACCAGTGATTCCGTATCATCAACGTAGGAACTCCCCTGCGATGTCAGCAGACGCGGTTCAAGACCGATTCCCGTGAATACCGATGCTTCACTCCGAATCGACAGCCTCGGAAGCATTCGCTGGGCCCCTCCACTGCGATCATCGCCTTCGCTCATCTGAATCATGGAAGTGGAATGCAGACACGTGACATGATCCAGAAACAATTCCAGTGACCCTCGCATCGGCTGCATCGATGAGTCGCCTCGCAACTCCATCAGGGACCCATTCAATGCCAGCGCGCAATTACGAAACTGGATGCGCCCCTGTGGCTGACAGGCAATCCGAAAGGCATCCGCATCAGCACGGCAGATCACTTTGCTGAGCGAGAAATCCCATTCATCAATCCCGCTGGATTCTGCAGGTCCGGCGGGCTCATTGGTCAGATCAAAAATCGCAACCGGCTGCGCGTCCGGATTACGACATTCGATCGACACATTCTCCAGATGAATTCGATTCGGACCCTCGCAGTGAAACAGGCTCCAGCGATCAGCAGTGAAATCGTCACGAACAATCAGCCGCAGATCAATATCGCGAATGTTCAACGATCCTCGACTGCGAAGATTAAACATCTGCCCGGGAGTCACCGTCCCCTCGGAGATCCCATCAAAAACCAGTGTGGGTCGGAATCCTTCCGCAGCCCGGATGGTCAGGTTCATTCCAACAAGACGAACCGGGGGCTGTGCCGGCAGATCGTCCGGATAGCCGTTGTAACGCAGCAGAACTACGTCACCGGATTTCGCATCGGCCACGGCAGCCTTCAGCGTTCGAAATGATCTGGTTGCACCATCAGCTGTCTGCAACACAAACGGATCGGCCGGCACCTCCGGCGATCGCGGAACAGCGCCCTGAGCAGCAGGAGGATTGGCTATCATCTGCAGCAATTGTGATGAGATGACTCCGCCATTCGGGATTGTCGAAATGGAAGCATCCGAAACTCCCGACTCATTCGAGGCCGGATTCACCTCCGCAGGCGACGATGCAGCCCCTGAAATCGCCCCGTCAGACCGAACAACTTCATTGGCCCCGGTGGCCGAACTCTGACCATTCGACGAGTTCATTGCGATCGCGGCTGATGCCGAAACCTCCGGGATGATCTCCGGATAATTTTCAGGCCGCACTTCCTCTCCCGGCAGGGATTCCCCCTGAGCCATCTCGATCGCCAGTTCATTCAGACGCTCAGAGCGCTTCAGGAACATGGCTGTCAGGCAGATCAGCAGGACCGAAACAAAGACCCAGACGGCTCCGATCGGCTGCTTTGGTGTGACCATTCCCGTCTTACGCCAGACAATCCCTTCGGCCGGAACACTGCGCAATCCCAGCAGTGCTGCCATCTGAATCAGATCATTCAGTAACAACCCCGGAACGCTGTATCGATGGTCCGGGTTGTTACTCATCATCTTCCGAATGATGGCGGCAAGCTCCGGCGGAATACCGGGATTCAGAATGCAGGGATCCGGAGGCGACTTTCCCTGATGATCGAGCAGCTTCTGCAGGGCCGTTCCTTCAGGATACGGCGGCTGTCCCGTCAGCATGTGGTACATCGTACAGCCAAGTGAATAAATGTCACTGCGAACATCAGCGTTGCGAGGATCGCGTGCCTGCTCTGGTGAGATGTAATCAAACGTTCCCAGCGTTGTTCCGGCAACAGTAATGTCACCTATGGAATCTGTGATATCTCGTCGCGCCAATCCAAGATCCACCACTTTCACACGACCATTGTGGGTCAGCATGATGTTCGACGGCTTGATATCTCGGTGCACAATGCCCGCCGCAGCAATATGATTCAGTGCCAGCGTCACCTGGATCGCATAATTCACGGTGTCTTCGATACTAAGTCGACCGCGATCGATGATCAGATCACGGATGGTCTGACCGCTCGCGAACTCGTACGCGATGAAATACAGCCCCTCCTGACTGCCCGCGTAAAACACGCGGGCAATATTGTCATGATTCAACTGAGCGCAGGCTCGAGCTTCGTTGCGGAAACGAGCGACAAGCGATGTATCCTGCGACGACGAGGGATGCAGAATCTTCAGCGCCACATCCCGAGCCAGTTCCAGGTCAACAGCCCTGAAAACCGCTCCCATCCCGCCCGATCCGAGTCGCGAGACGATCTCGAAATGCGCCAGCCTTATGCCAGCCTCTTCCCCATTCGACAGACCACTCGCCGGAAACAGACGCTGCCGATACTGCTCATTGATCGGCTGCCCTTCAGCCCGAACGTCCGGTCGTGACTGTTCCGGAACACTGATGACCGTGTTTTCGTCCTCGGCGACAAGCGGCCTCTCAGACAACGGCACGTGAGCCGTGACTGTCAGGTTCTCCACCGGATCCGCGACGTTGTGCTGCGTCATGTCGAGCCAGGCTTTCGCTCAGTCATCGAGCAACAGGCCGCCACCATGACGACTCTGCACTGCGAATGGTACTTCGTTGAATGGGTCGAGTCAAAGAGAAGCGAGACATCTGTTCAGGTGTAAGTCGCGGAAATCCTTTGCCGATTCCCCCCAGTCGCTACGATCCCCCGCTTCGTAGACCGCAGGTCGACGATGCCCAGCCGGTTGTTTGACTGTGTGTTCCAACCGGACTCGCCAACGATTGAGGGCCACACTCCAGAAAATGGGTTGCTACAGTCCGACGAGAAGCCGCCGGTCCAACCTGGTTAGTTTCCCGCGTAAAGCGATGTCAGCCACTCGAGGACGGCCGCATCCTCAGCAACGGCTTTCGCCAGAGGAATTCCTTCAGCGGCCCATTGAAGATGTTCGTGCAGAACCGCCGGAAGCTTCGTTTGATCAACCGGTCCCAGAGGAATCTGTCGAGAGGCCGAGTTGGCCAGCGCGATCTCGACTTCTTCCGAAAGAAGGAACGCTGCAAACTCCTCTGCTTCCCGGGGATGCTGACAATCTCGAATGACAGCCACCGTATTGGGAATGCAGATCGTCTGCCCTGACGGTAACCGCACCGGCAGCATGGCGACAGGCTTGCCGCTGTCGAGGGCGACAAAAACGTCATCAGTATCCGTGAAACCGAAATCGCATGCGCCCTCTGCAACCAGATCCTTCACAGCCCCGTTCCCTCGTACTTCATGGATACCACGATCACGAAGTGACTGATGCCACACCCTGAGACCTTCCAGTCCCGATTCGCCGGCAATGACCGCATAGTGTGTGAAGGTGGTGCCAAACAGAGGCACGGCAATCGCCGCATTGCGCAGTGACTCGCCCTGCAGCGCGGCCTCGATCTCTTCAGGATTCGCCTTCATACGGTCAGTATTGATCACGTATACCCGCAGTCGTGCCGCAAAACCGCACCAGTGATAATCGGGATCACGAAAGCCCTCCGGAATGCGGCGCACGGCCGCCTCTGACAGCGGCGACAACAGACCCAGCGTCTTCAGTCTTACTGTACCCAGTGTCTGATTGTTCCAGAAAACATCGCACCGCGGCGCATCTCTTTCTGCAATCAACAGGTTTGTCAGTCCCAGCGACTTGTTCGTCTCTTCATCGTAACGAACATCCACGCGAATTCCGGACGTCTTTTCGAATCGCCGGATAATGTCGTCAGCGAACATGGCATCATGAGCGCAGTACACCACCACAGTTCGACGATCTCCCGCCGTACCGCGGAACATGGGAATCGCAACAGAAAGCACAACCATCAGCGCTGCGATGACCAACAGTCGGCGCTGGCTTTGAGAAGACATGGTTCAACCTCTCTGTGTCATTCCATCACAACAGATCGGGGTGGAAGCAGACCTCCGACGTCCAGTCTTAACCGCCTTCGGCCGTCGGTCATCCAATCCGATTCGCAGTCGCGCGGAGCTCTCCCATACTCGAGACGGAGACACCATGATCTGCAGCATCTGTTGCACAGGAGCCGTTCCACCAGATGTCCTGAACGCGACAGACGGATTGCCTGCCTTGAATGCAGCAGAACGAACCACCGGCGGCCCCTAGATCAGGCAGCACGGCGTGTTGCGGGCATCAGATTTTGATTCACTTCAGACACAATCAGTTCAGCAGCTCTCGACGATGCTCCCGACTGCGTCGCGGTGTCAGCCAGGTCAGACATCAGCTGCGTTCGGGTCTTCAACACGTGATCGTTCGTCACCCATTCCAGCAACGTGGACGTCATTTTCCGGATATCCGCTTCGGGATCACCGTTCGAAATGAACTCCGGCATCAGCTCATCATCAACCATCAGATTTGGCAATGTAATGAACCGGCAAGTCATCAGGAATCGAGCGAAAAATCGTCCAATTGTCGGAACTCGATAAAGAACTATGCCCGGTTTTCTTCTTCCCAGAAGTTCGAGGCTGATCGAGCCACTCACCATGAAACAACAATCCGCTGTCGCAATGACTTCTGAAGTTCGATCGACAATGTAGTGCAGATCGAGGCCTGAAAAACCGGCAGACTGAAGCTCACGGCAACGATCCATCTGGGCCGTCTTGTAACTACCGACATTCCACCGAATGTGCGGAGCCTGTTCCGAAACACGACGCATGACTTCCAGCATCACCGGCCAGTTCTTGTCAATCTCATGGTTTCGAGAACCAGGCAGAACGGCAACCACCGTCTGGGTGGTCTGGTCACGCAGTGAACTCAACGCAACATCGTCCAGTCTGCGTTCGGCGACCTGATCAAAGAATGGATGCCCGACCCATGTCGTCCTGACTCCACGCGAACTGTACCATGAGTGTTCAAAAGGCAACGTACAGATGACATGATCGACCCATCTGCGAACTCGCCTGATTCGCCAGCCAGCCCACCCCCATAACTGCGGAGGCAAATAGTAGAAGACAGGAATCTTTCGTTTTTTGGCCGCTCTGGCAATCCACCAGTTGAAGCCGGGGAAGTCGACCAGAACGACGGCATCCGGCGGATTTGATTCGAAGTAAGACTCCGCCTGTCGGACAAGCCGACGAAACTTCGCCAGCAAAGGCACAACTCGAAGAAATCCCATCACAGCCAGATCGGTCAGTTCAAACAGCAGACTGCAGCCAGCACTCCGCATGGCCGGACCACCAAATCCCTCCGGATGAAACTGCGGGTCCAGTTTCCGCAGTTCGTGAATCAGCCGCGCGGTATGCTGATCTCCACTCGGTTCACCGGCAGAAAAGAAAATTCGCATCGCAGGAATCCATTCACTTTCAGAACAACGAATGGAATACAGTCTAACACATCCACTCCACTGCGATTAGACCATATTTCGAGCCCAGTCACGGAACACCGATCGGGCTGAAATATCAGCGTTTCTTCGGTGATTTCGAGACGTTCGATGACGCGTGGGAAGTCATTTTGACACGAGCCAGCCAGCCGGTCTAGACTGCTCTGCCTCTGACGAACCTGAGGGTTGCAATCGTTCGCCCCTCACCAGGGGCAAAATCCCGTGACATGAGGTCCGTGACATTCGCACGCTGCCATGATGAACGCCATTTCCATGGCCTCATCTGACAGGTGCAGCTTGTCTCGCGGATTCAATGAGCGGTTGTATCGGGTCGAGGACGATCGGCTCTGTCAAAGCAGGGAAGCTATGAAAATTGTCGGCATCATTCCAGCGCGTCTGCAGTCAACCCGTCTCCCTCGTAAGTTGTTGCTCAGCCTGACGGGCAAACCTCTGATTCAGTACGTCTGGGAGACCGCCTGTCAGTGTCCGGAACTTCACGATGTGGTCGTGGCAACGGACAGCGAGGAGATTGCCGATGTGGTGCATTCATTCGGCGGCCGAGCCGAAATCACAGGGGAACACAACAGCGGAACCGATCGCATCGCGGAGGTGACTCGTCGGTGCTTTCCGGATGCCGATGCCGTCGTCAATCTTCAGGGCGATGAGCCGGAACTGGATCCATCGGTTGTGTCTTCATTGGTGCAGGAAATCAGGCGGCCTGAGTGTCAGATGGCCACAGTGGCGTCACCCATCACATCTTCGGAGGTTGTTCGGGATCCCGGCTGTGTCAAAGTCGTCACCGATGTCAATGGTCGGGCGCTCTACTTCAGTCGCTCTCCGATTCCGTTCACACGTGATTATCCGGCTGAACACTATTTCGAAGACGGTCAGGTGTCCCCGTTCCTGCTGCATATCGGCCTTTATGCCTATCGACGCGATTTTCTGCTGAAGCTGACATCGCTGCCGCCATCACCGCTGGAGCAACTGGAGAAACTCGAGCAACTGCGTGCGTTACAGAGTGGTGCAACATTGTCAGTTGCCGTCGTGAATCACGCTGCCGTCGGAATTGACACTCCCGCAGACTACGCTGCGTTTGTCGCTCGCGAATCTCAGCGTCAACTGCGCCGAGCCGGCTGAAGTTCTACGGTCTCCTCCCCGGTTTGCATTCGGTGGCAACACCCACGGGCGATCTTGAAGGTGAGAGTCTCTGTCGACCATGTCTCATGGACGGCAGATAGTGATTCATCGGCAGCTGTCCACGCACTGATGCCAGCATCACCATGTCGTATCGACTGGATCTCAGACAACAATTTCCGCTTCAATAAAACGGGTCGAATCGGCGACGTACTCCTTCTGCATCTGCTGCAGGGTCTTCCAGCGAATCTGATGATTGGGGCTCTCGAGTGCTGGCTGTTCTTTCGGAAGATTGATGAGCAGTTCTTTCCGAATCACCATCGCGCGAATCTTACGAGTTCGGACTTCACCATCGCATTCGTTGGTCAGACAAATCAGGTATCGAATCGCCTGATGCGGCCGGGCAGCTTCACGTCGAAAAAGTCCGGAAGCAAAGGTTTCGGATAACTCATTCAGCACTGCGTTCAGATAAAACCAGCGGTCTGATTTTTCGATCGGAACGAATGGATCCTCTTTGGTTGTTCTCTGCGCCGCTTTCAGCAGTCGATCTACAGCATGACTGTTCAGAAAGATCTCCTCACACGTTTTCTCCAGCACCGTGCGGATGAGCAGTTTGCCATCATGAATAGAATTCAGCGACACATTCAGTCGATTAAAAAACTCGCGGTTCCGCCAGCTTCGAGCCGCTCGCCATCTGCCGATCAGCCAGCCCGCCAGTGTGAATGCCGCCGCTGTCAGAACCTTGATGCCATGTTCCGTCGCAAGATTGCGAATCGTCTGTAGCAAATCACCCACAGGGAACTCCTTTCAGTATCGTCTCAAAGCTGCAGCAGATCGCGAAACGGCCCGCCATCCCACGACGGATCACAGACACAACCAATAAAACTTTTAAGGCTTTGGCTCGGTGACCTGTCGCTGGGACAGCAGATACGAGATCAAATCGCGAAACTGATTTTCGTTCAGAATCTCAGCCATATTCGCGGGCATCGGCGACAGTGCTGACGGCAGACGTTCGTCGATCTCGGCCGAAACAAGGATCGATTCCCTTCCCTGGCTGTCCACCATGCTCACCCGATTCCCTTCCAGTTCCTTCAGCAGTCCGCTGATTGCTTGTCCGTCCCTTGTCACGACCGTGGTGGTTCGAAAGGCGACGTCCACGTTTCGGTTGGGAGCAAGAACATCCTCAAGGACTCGATCGAGCCCGCGGTTACCGATCCCGTCAAGGTTTGGACCGATCTGTTTGCCTTCGCCAGCGATCTGATGACACACTGTGCAGTGCTTTTTGAACAGCTCCCTGCCGTTCGCAAGATCACCCGCCTCCTGAACCATCAGCGATTTTCGATGCTTCAACAGCTCTTCGACGATGGCGTCTTCGTTCGGCAGTTTGTCCCTCAACGCGTCGATTCGCTCAGTCATCGCGTCAGTCCCGATCGCCGCAAGTCGCTGCTGAATTGTCGGGCGAAGCAGAAGTCGTGCCGAAGCTTGACCCGTTTCCATGAGTCGCAGAAATTCTTCAGCCCCGGGTTGATCCGAGGCCAACTGTTCGGCAAGACGGAGTTGTTCCGCCGACGTGGCAGTGCGAAACGCCCCTTCAATCGCCTCCTGGGTCAGGGCTGTATCGCCGGCAGCCAGAGACTTCATCGCCGACGTGATCAGAGAATCCGGGACACCGGTGATCGTCGGAATGATCGAAGCGGTCGCGATCAGTGAGCCCGGATGAATCTTCGCGAAAGCGGCCGCGATGGCGATCTGTGAGGTTCTCGGCACCGCAGAATCTGTCATGAGATGCCCCAGAACCCGATCAAGTGACTTCAACTGAAAGTCGCCGATCAGATTCACCGCGGCAATTCGACGCAGATCATCATCGGAAGGGTTCAGTCGTTCGTCCGAGAACCGACCGACAGCAATCCAGGCGTACGCCGTTGCATGGTCGCCGTCGACCAACTCCACCACCGTCCTCCGACCAGCCAGATCACCCGTGTTCCATTCGACGAGCTGAGCCACATCGTTACGCAGGGGTGACGCCTCGCGAAGCACTTCTCCCGAACTACGATCAACCAGTCGCACCAGGTTGGCCTTCTTCTGAGGCTTGTCCGGGAAGCCGTCATGCCCGGCGATAAAGAACGACAGTGACGGACCGGGTTCAAACGGCGACGATCGATAGATCCCCGTCCGTGCTTCCCCGGCTTCGAAGCTGCTGAACAGCGCCGCACCGTTGACTCCGTCGGACGACTTGCGTGAGTTCGTCACGCCCCAGCAGTTGACAGGATCGGGCGAATCAGGATGAGGTACGTACGACCACACAAGCGACGGGGCGAGGCCAAGTGCGGCAAAGTCTTCAGCAGATTTCATTCGCAACAAGGCCAGGGCAACCTCAGCCGCCCACGTGCTGACAGAATCAGGCACCGGCAGGTGACGCTGCGCAAAACCCTGACGCATCGATGTCAACAGGTTCTGCTGAACAGCAAGATCACCAGCGAATCGCTTACGAACGGCGGAGACGATGCTGTCCGCTGCTTCGGGCTTCACCATGGCCGCGGCGAATTGAAGATAATCCGCCAGCTTCTGTGGCTGCGACGCTCCGAGAAACTCAATGTTCGCTGCAACATATTCCGCCGCAGCGGGCGTCTTGATCGCAAGGCAAAGATCGGCTAACGCCAGTTTGTCCATGGCGAGCGAAGACTGAGCACCCAGTCTCTGCAGCCAGTCGTCATTGAGCAGATGATTACGCAGTGCAATCCGCGTGGAGTGCCGCAGATGTCCATCCGCGAGATCCGTCGTCTGCAGCAGTCGCAGCAGCGGAGCCAGCAATTCTTCCGAAACCTGAACGGCAGCCGCAGCCGTTGCAGCTCGACGAACCATGGGAGACGAATCGCCGAAACCGCGAATCAGGATCGCATTCAGCAGACCTCGATGAATCACTTTATCGGGCTGCTCGCGAACGATTCGCATGGCATGGACTCGCACCGTCTCGTCTGAGTCCATGGCAGCAGTTTTCAGTAAGCCCCCGTCGATTGTCCTGCGCCGAGCCTGCAGTCGCATCGCATACTGGCGCACGACAGGATCCGCATTTGTACACGCTGCCGACAATGCGACACGGACTGTTTCCGAGGCATCTCCGGCAATCACATCCCGAGCCAGACGCTTCTGCATTTCCGGAGCATCACGAATCACATCCAGCAGTGAATTTGTGGACAGCATGGTCAGATCCAACCCATACCCACCGGGCCCCATGACAGCCTTGTCACTCGCGCTGTGTGAGATACGCCAGATGCGTCCCCGGAAACGGTCGCGGCCGGGATGGAGCAGGTCCACTTCGTAATGTCCGATGATGCGGTTGTAAAAGTCGGCAACGTAGAGAGCACCATCCGGGCCGGCGACAAGATCCACCGGACGAAACCACGGATCAGTGCTGCTCATAAAGTCGGGCTGTTCAACAGCCTTCACCGTCGAACCCATTCGCTTCAGGCTGTTCCGGTTGATACGCGACGTCATCACATTTCCATCGAATGTGCTGTCAGCGTACTCCTTCGGAAACTTCAGATGCTGCCCCAGTTCGAGTGCGGCGATCGCGGTGGAGCCGTGAAGATGTTCCATCACGCTGGGGACGTAACCAAGCCCATCATGAGGCCGACCAAAACTGTCGTAGCATCCGCCCGGCAGAAGCAGCGTGACAGGTTTCGTGTGGCAGTCCGCCGTGTAAATGTCCCCGTAGTGGTCGATCGACATGCCGAACGGGTTCACCTGGCCCTGCGTGTAGAGCTCAATCCGTGAACCATCGGGACGAAATCGAAACGTGTTGCCGGACTGCAGGCTGACCTTGTGACCATCTTTGCCGGCGACTTCCGAGCGATTGTTAAACCCGTGACAGGCGTATATCCAGCCGTCATCGCCCATGCGAAACGCATTGCACATGCCGTGCGTATCGCGACTCGTGTCAAAAGGACCGTAGAGAACTTCGCGTTTGTCGCAGACGTGATCGCCGTCGGTGTCTCGCAGATACCAGATGTTCGGTATGCTGAATGTGATGACTCCGTCCCCATACGGAAGAAGTCCGATGGGAATGTTGAGCTTATCAGCGAAGACAGTGACCCTGTCCGCCTTCGCGTCACCGTTGGTGTCTTCGAGGATTCGAATCGTGTCTCTCGGTTCCACATCCGGTTTGGCAGCAAAGGGATATTCCAGCGAACTGCTGACCCACATCCGGCCTCTGACATCGAACGCCAGATTCATCGGCTTCGCAATTTCCGGCTCCGCCGCGACCAACTGAACTGCAAAACCTTCGGGCACGGTGAATGTCGTGAGTTGCTCCGCAGCACTCATCGGTTCCGTATTGCGAACACCCAGCGCGAATGGATCATCGGCAGGCATCCGGGCGTTGGAGATACCCGCGGTCACACAGACAGCAAGCAAAGCCAACAGGGTCCGGATGAAAACAACGGTTCGATCCTCGGACGAGGCTGACGGGCAAAGGATGTCACCGGGAAACATTCGAGAAACTCCAGGAACCTTGGCGCAGAATGTTCGAGATCATGACACTTGTTCAGGATTGTGGCAGCAGTCGTCAGCTGACGGAAGTCTCGATCGTGATTGTTTCCGACAGCCATGCGAACAGTCGGCAGGAATCATGATGCGAACTTGCCATCAGACAGACGGCCGAATCCGCCGCTGAAACAGTCAAAGCCGGTGCACGTATGTTGTGCGAAAACACAGCATCCATCTGCCCGAGGCATACCGTTTGGTATTCCAGCAGACAGAGAAACATCATCGTTATGTCCGGCATCAACTGTCCGAATTCTCAAAGGATCGATCTCCTGAATCCATGGAAACCCACGGCGTACGAAGCATTCCCGACAGGGTTTGGAATTCGGGCGCAGTGAACTCATTCAAGCCCGTCGGTTGATCCGGATTTCGAAGTGTGGATCGATACGTTCCGAGCAGACGATCCCAGATCGACAAAATCGACGCGTAATTCGAATTTGTTTCCACGGGCTCGCGAGAATGGTGGATGCGGTGCATGTCCGGAGTCACCAGAAACCATTGCAAAATCTGGTCGACCGACCCCAGAGAAATGGCCGCATGGTGAAACTGCGACACGGCGACCAGCAATGTTTCGTGAATGAAAAGGGTCACTGGATCGATTCCAAGGGCTGCGATCCAGGGAAGCTTCACCAGCGACGACAGGACCAGTTCTCCGAGATGAAATCGCGCGGCCGTGGTCACATCCATGGCGTCATCAGAATGATGAACCCGGTGAAACCTCCACAACCACGAGACGCGATGATTGCAGTGGTGCCAGCCCCACGTCCACAAATCCAGCAGCACCACCCCGGCTAACATCCGGACGGGCAGATTTGTCGAAACCAGAAACAAAGCCCCCCGCTGATGATCGACTGTTTCACTGGCAACGTAAATGGTCAGCGTTCCGAACGTCAATGACAGGACCACCGCATTGAGCAGTGTCAGCATCAGATTTCGGATCGCATGGCGAACTCGACCGGGCCGAAGGGTCACGGCTGGCCGCAATGATTCCACACACCAAAGCAGACAAAGCCCAAGAACTGGCACGCTCTTCCTCAGGTTCAGAAGCTCCGAAACAATCAGTTCCGAGACGGCCTGTTGAGTTTCCATGACTCCAGATCTCTTCTCTGTCAGGCATCAACTTCCGGATGACGTTCGTTCCGACCGAACGTTTTCGTGATCCGATAAGCTTCTGGATTCGGCTCGAGGCATGATGGCCCACTCAAATCTCTGTCGAAAATCGGATCGACGCCCGCCAGGAGTTCCTACGGTTCACTTTGTCCGCTCACACCAAAGTATTCGCGGATGAATTGCCGACGGTCGGCAGCCTGAATGTACTGCACAAGTGCATAAAGTTTCTTCTGATCTCTCAGCAACTTCTCCGCGCGGGCATCTTCATCAACCAGAGCATCCGGAAGCGGACCGTGGATTTCGAGCACCGCGAGGTCATTTTCATCATCGATCACGCCATATCGCTGGAGCAGCGACAGGACCGTCTCGACTCGCCTGTCGTGCCGCTGACGATCGCACAGACGCTCACGAAGCCAGTCAATCCCGAACGCGCGGACCTGTTCCGTGCTGTGAGTCAGCAGATGATAAACTCGTTCACAGAATTCAGAATCCGGATTGGTCCAGCGGATAAACTCCATCTGTGTATTCAGGTCTCTCTGGTCATAGAGGAGCACACATTCTGACAGCTCACCATCTCGCCCGGCTCGACCGATCTCCTGATAATAGGACTCCATCGACCCCGGTATGTCGGCATGAATGACGAAGCGAATATCATCCTTATCCACTCCCATTCCGAACGCATTTGTCGCCAACACCAGACGACTTCGACCCGACATGAAATCATCCTGAATCGCTTTTCGAGTCCCGCGATCAAGGTCACCGTGATAACACACGTGATCAATCTCTGATGTTCGAAGTCTTTCACTGAATTCTTCCAGTGTGCGAATCAGCGTGAAGTAGACGATTCCGCTTCCAGAAGTGCCGGGAGCCAGCCAGCTTTCGAAAATCTCCTCCATCGCCTCCTGCTTTTCATCGAACTCCCAGACTTCTTCAACTCGAAGATCCAGATTCGGTCGATCAATACCGTCATGGAACAGAGTCACGTCGGAACGAGCGAGTCCCAGCTGGCGGATGATATCTTCCTGAACATCCGGAGTGGCCGTCGCCGTCAATGCCATGGTCGTCGGATTGCCGATCAGTGATCGAAACTCGGCAACGCGGGTATAATCCGGTCGAAAGTCATGTCCCCACTCACTGATGCAGTGGGCCTCGTCGACAGCAAGCAATTGAATCTGTCGCGATGCGAGTACATCAAGAAAGTCGGGTTTTCGGAACCGTTCCGGAGTGACGTAAAGCAGCGAATAGCGTCCTCGAGACAGCGCCTGATACCGCTGTTCACGCTCCCGACGACTCAGGGACGAATTGATGAAGGTCGCCGGAATGCCACGTGCCTGCAGTGAATCCACCTGATCTTTCATCAATGCAATCAGGGGCGACAGAATCAACGTCAGAGGCGGCCGCTCCGTCTTCTGCCCGGCCAGCACCAGTGCCGGTACCTGAAAGCACAGTGACTTGCCGCCACCAGTCGGCATGATGACCAGCGAGTGGTGTCCCGACAGTGTGTGACGAATGATGCGTTCCTGAGGCGATCGAAACGAGTCGAAACCAAAGTGACGCTTCAGGATGTCTTCCGGAGAAATCATGGCAAAAGAACAGCCCGAAATTGGTTTCTTCGATGAAACAGAACGAAAAAAACTGTCGGTCTCATGTTGCGTTTCAGCAACCTCGCGGAGCGATCGATCCTTTGGAAAATGACACGAAGAATTCCCGCCAAACCCGAGGTCCCCGCGCAGACACCTCGAGTCCTGAAAGGAAAGATAACGTGTCGATTCCCTTCTCCGCGTCTGTGCGGGGATCCGGATTCTTCAAATCGCATCAATGAAAATCATGATCCATCGAGACTGGCGACGACTCTGCAGTTCGGAATCAGACTCAGAATACTGCCCGCACACAGCACACTGAAGGCAAAGCGAGCAGCGTGGGTACCAATCGCGTGACAGGCCCGCAGATCCCCGAATCCGAGGTTTGTCAATTTCCTGTCATCTCCATTCGAAAACCTTCATCGCCGACACGACTGTGAGCGGATCAGAACAGCCCTGGACGATTCCATGCTCCTCGAAAAAGTTTCTGTCATCATACCGACCTACAATGGCGAATCCGAAATCCGCCGTGCGATCGACAGCGCGCTGTCTCAGGAAGGATGCGATGTCGAGGTGATTGCGGTCAATGATGGCTCAACCGACAATACAAAGGCTGTTCTCGATTCGTACGGCGATCGCATCCGGGCCATTCATCGGCACAACTCCGGCCCCGCTCCGACTCGAAACGCGGGGATCGCTGCGGCAACAGGTGACTGGATCGCCTTCCTCGATCATGATGATTTCTGGAAGCCCGGAAAGCTGAAGGCTCAACTGGCAGCGGCTGCTGGAACCGGCGCAGACATCATCTATACCAATTGTGAAAACTTCGGTGACGTAAATCGAGTGGCTCAACTGCGAAGCATTCCAGGTCAGATGCCTGAAGGAGATCTCTTTGAGCCCCTGCTTCTCGACAACTTCATTGTGATCTCAAGTACGATGATACGGCGCAGCCTGCTGCTGCAGTTCGGCAGTTTCGATGCTCCTCCTGGAGTGGAGGACTGGGACCTGTGGCTTCGTCTCGCCGCTTCCGGAGCTAAGTTTACACCAGTGCGGGAAGCCGTGACGATGTATCAATGGAGACCCGGCTCCCTGTCAAAAAACTTTGCGCACATGCGTCAGGTCCGTCGCCAGATCATTCGCAAAGCCATGGCGTCCGAGCGTGCCACATCACTGCCATGGGCGTTTCGCTGCCGCGTTCTTGCGAACGTGGAAAGCTGCTCGGCGTGGTTCCTCGCGTCCAGCTCACCGGCAAAAGCCATTTCGTGGTACGCTCGCTCACTGTTTTACTGGCCGTTTGATCTCAACTGCTGGAAGGGCATCATCAAGGGATGCCTTGGCCGCGCGTAGATGTCACCGTGCTGCGCTTTGAGAAGTGATCCCCGAAAGGCACCGCGCTCCGGACCCTCATGGCTTGCGAAAAGATGTCTCACATTGCTCGCGAACCACATCAGGACAAAGTTGCGTGTGCGTTGAGCTATTGACCGGATTGCTGTGAGCGAACCGTAAACTCAAGGTCTGTCTCGGCCGTCTGAAGGCTCTGTTGATCCCGGATCCGAACTCGAGCCGTGTATCGTCCGGCGAGCGCCGGAATCGTCAGTTCGAAGCTTTGAAAATAGTCCGTTCGCTCTACGTCACACTCGTCGAGAATCTGTGGCAGACGAATCGTTTCGGTCACCTCATCATCGCCCTCTCGCTGATACTCAATCACCGCAGCAAATTCAGAACGATAGCGTCCCTGAGCTGTCAGTTCTGTGCGGAAGTTACGAACATCAACGTAGATCAGAACCCGCTGGCCCGGGTCAAAGTCGGTTGCGGGAAACTCCGTGATCTGACCAAAGCCGTCAATCCGATCACAGAACGCCGCGCGGCGAATCTTCAGTCTCGCGAGTGGCTGCAGACGTTTCTCGGCAGTCCTCAGATGCTCCAGAGCTTGCGCCAGTTGCTCTGTGAAGTCGTCCGATTGCGCGCCCTCTCGATAACTGAGCATGGCGAGCATCAGCGATTGCCAGAATTCCTGCTCCTCCTCCGGAAGCGCTTCGATAATGCGAACGGCATCGGCCTGACGACCGGAGAGCAGATACATCAGACGAAGGTCAGTCTGGCGACGTCTCCAGTCGGGCAGGCGATCCGGTCGCCCGCTTGGTGTGCGAGGCCAGTCCTGCAGCTCAGCCTCGACTTCACGGATCGCCGGGTCCAGCAACTGCTGCGGTGCAGTCTGT
>JBKDRW010000150.1:0-9487 GCA_046341255.1 Planctomycetota bacterium | reverse complement strand
ATCACCGTGTTCGATACGACGGTACGAACGAGGAATCTGATCACTACGGAATGGAACAGCGCCAGTTCCCTGTCAGACAAACTCTCTACCGTGGGGAACGGATGAACCTGCGGGCGCAAGGATCTCGGGGTCAGATCAATCCGCCTCAGACACAGGCTCGAATCACATTCCATGTCGGAAGTGGAGGTTACGGTCCGCCGCCCTTCGTCCCGGTTCAACAGGCACCGTCGGCGCCTCTGCCCCCGGTTGAGGGCTACTCTGAGACTCCCGTCATTTCAGGTCCTGCCTACCTGCAGGAAGGTCCCTTTCAGATCGGCGAGATCGTCGATTGCCCTGTCCCGCTCGCCACATGCGTGAGAGTCGAAGATCAATGCAACATCGCACCACATGCTGTGCCGGTTGTTGTGGCCGTGAAAGACCCGGACGCCTGCAGACACGATCCCAACGCGATGGTCTTTGTGCAGGTTTTCACGCCTCCATGTCCCCCTCGAGACATTCGCATCTCTCCATGTCGAACACGCGTCACCATGTGTTTTGGCAGGTACGAGGTGGAGATCAAGTCGAAGAACGGATGGGTCGTTGTAGATTATGACAACTGACCAGGACTCTTCGTCGTACGATCTCGCGTCGTTCGGATGATGTGTTGATTCCTAAACAGATCACGGGTGCCGGCAGGCTGCTGCTTCGGCACCCGTTTCGCTTTTCGACGATCGTCTGATAGACCGTCAGCTGGGGTGAAGTGACACTTCGGGAGGACAGATTGGTCGCGTTCCTCGCGTTTTCTGATCGCCGTGTCTTCCGGGAAATCAAGGACTGGATTTGGACCGTCAGACGAGGATTTTTGCCTTGCCTATGGCAAATACGGGCATCATAATCCATAATTCAAGCGCCAGTGATGCCGATCAACGATCACGGGGCGAGAGGGATTTGAACGCGGCTTTCTCATCTGGATTCGATTATGTCTGGTCATCGAACAACATGGCAGCAGTTTTTCTGCCTGTTGTTGTGCGTCAGTGCGTGGCGCGGACCAGTTTTGATGCTGCATCATCACGACGCCTTTTCCGATGAGGAGTTGCGTAACCTGCATGTTCAGCAGTTTCACAGGGATGAAGTTTGCCACCATGAGGGAATTCACTGGCATTTTGGCAATCCCAAAGACCTGACGGGGCAAACAGTCTTTCCAGAAGATCAGATCCCGATCGATACGGCAGCCTTTGCGACAAGTGCATTGTATTGGTCGATGTCGGTGCACGCGCCGGAAATCTCCGAACTCCGTCAACAGAGCAGCGGTGATCTGACAGAATCGCTCGGAGCAACTCTCGCTGCGACGCCGCGGATGGTCGGCGGTCCATGCAGTTTTGCGGCGTCCCTGCTGATGGACGCACCGCTGGTTTGCGTGACTGGTGTTTGCGTGGTGTAGTGCACGCTCGCGCCCGCGTTACGTCAGGGGCTTCAGGTCTTCCGATGTCTGGACCTCGCTATCGCACCTTTTGTCACCGGCCTTTTCCTGCTGATCAATTCGCATGATGCCTCATGCGTAAGCATCCGATGCTGAGGTCTTTTCGACGGCATCGCCCGCCCCGGATCGATCTTCAGCGATCGGAGAACAAAATGAACTCCCCGTGACGATTCGTGCACTGTGCCTTCAGGCCCACTCTTGATCACCATGCAGTCTGTTGTATCTGCCCGCAGCACAATGGCTCGCTGAATACAGGATCCCACACCATGAAACTTCTCACTCGCCTTTCCCTGACCGTGATCGCCGTGGCGGGGATGGCCGCAGCCGCCTACGTCTGGCAACGCGAGACGCCCCCTGCGGACAAGTCCGTGGCGTCTGCGTCGACGGTGCCTGACACGACTGAACTGAAGGATGTGCAGCTTCCCGAAGGAAAACTGCAGAATGCTCAACTGTCGATCACGGAATCCCGAGTCCAGACGATCAGCCCGGAGAATTTCGTGCCCGGGCGCCTTCAGTACGATGACCGTCGCCATGTGGAGATTCGAACCGCGGCCGCGGGCGTTGTGCGAAAGATTCATGTCCGTCCAGGAGATACCGTCAAGGCTGGCGACGTGCTCGCAGAACTGGACAGCCCGGAAGTCGGTGATGCACGAGCCGATGTGCTTCAGCGACAGTCGGAAGTGCGGATCGCACAGCAAAATCGTGACTGGCAGCAATCGACCTGTGATGGACTGAAGAAACTTTCGGAAGCAATTCGGCAGCGGACTCCTGTTGACAACATTCGAAGCGACTTTAAAGACGTGGTCCTCGGCAAGTCTCGCGATCAATTGCTGTCCGGGTATTCCGACCTGCTCCTTGCTGAGACCCTGGTGGAGGCGGCTCAGCGAAATGCAAAAAGCGGAGTCTTTCCGTCACGCACGATTGAGGAACGTGAGAATTCGCGGGACAGCAAAGAAGCCGCCCTTCTGGCTGGACTCGAAGAACAATCATTCGATGCACAACAAAGATGCCAGCAGGCCGCCGCACAACTGGCCGATGCACAACGACGCTTCAGAATCAGTGAGCAGACCGTTCGGACTCTGCTCGGACACTTTGATGGCAATGCAGATCCTGAGCCTGCGTCTGTCGTTGACGAAGGGAATCTGTCACTCGTTCAACTCGTTGCCCCGTTTGACGGCACCATCGAAAAACGAGTCGTATCGTCCAGCGAACGTGTCGCGGCTGGAGATTCGCTGATCACTCTGGCAGACACCAGCACCCTATGGGTGGCTGCTGATCTCCGGGAGCGCGAATGGAATGCGCTGGCACTCAAGCCGGGTGATACAGTGTCGGTTTCCACGTCCATTGCGGGACTTGAAACCTGCTCAGCTACGGTGCATTTCGTAGGACGTGAAGTGGATCCATCGACCAATGCTGTTCCGCTGGTTGCGGTGATCGAAAATTCGACGGGCAAACTTCGGCCCGGCATGTTTGTGCGGGTTTCTGTGCCGGCGGCTGACTCCAGGCAGGCCGTCACTGTACCGGAATCGGCCATTATGCAACACGATCGGCAATCATTTGTGTTCATGCCCCAGTCGACGACGAAATTTCGTCGAGTCAACATCACGCCAGGTATCCGCCAGGGCGGACATGTGGAGGTGGTTTCGGGACTGACAAGCGGTGAAAAAGTCGTATCTGACGGGGCATTTGTCCTGAAGAGCGAACTTCTCCTGCAGGGTGAATCGGAGTAGCACGCCCTGCTTTGTCCTCAGCGATTGCACGCCTCGAATGCTTTGTCGGCCGTCACGCCGATGATTGACTGACTTTGTCGGCTCTTGAAAGATCCTTCCATGCTCGCCCAACTGATCAAGGTCACCCTCGAGAATCGCTTTCTGGTGCTCGCCGGAACTCTGCTGATGGCGATCGCGGGCATCAGCGCCGCAATCCATCTGCCGATTGATGCGGTACCCGATATGACCAATGTTCAGGTGACCGTCATTACCGAAGCGGGTTCTCTGTCGCCGGTCGAAGTAGAGCGATATATCACTCAGCCGGTGGAAGTCACGATGGGAGGCCTTCCCGACGTCGAAGAACTCCGCAGTGTCTCCAAGTTCGGCATTTCTGTGGTCACGATTGTATTCAAAGAAGGAACCCGATTAGATCGTTCGAGACAACTGGTATCCGAACGACTCAGCAACGCTGCGGCTCAGATTCCTCCCGGTTATGGCACACCTGAGATGGGCCCATTGACCACGGCACTGGGCGAGATTCTGCAATTCGAAGTTGTGGGTGAAGGTTACACATCGATGCAGCTGCGAACCATTCTGGAATGGGACGTGGCTCCTCGCCTGCGAGAAGTGCAGGGCGTCACCGAGATTAACACCCACGGGGGACTGTATCAAACATTTGAAGTCCAGCCGGATCCGCAATTACTCAACACGTACAACGTCACGTTTGAGCAGATTTTTCATGCGATTGAAGCCAACAACACGGCTGCAGGCGGAGGCTATGTCATTCACCACGGGGAGCAGCGATTTCTTCGCGGGCAGGCCATGGTGGGCGGTATCGAAGACCTTGAGAAGATCGTGTTGAGACGAGAAACCGGCGGCACTCCACTGCTGATCCGGGACGTTGCGAAAGTGCAGATTGAACCCATGACCCGGCAGGGATGCGTCACTCGTGATGGCCGTGGCGAAGCCGTCACAGGACTTGTCATGATGCTTGTGGGAGAGAACTCTCGCGAAGTTGTCGAACGCGCCCGAACTCGTCTGCAGGAGATTGAAAAAACGCTCCCCAAGGGCGTACGACTGGAGATCATCTACGACCGCGCGGAATTGATTGGTCGCACGTTGAATACGGTCATCAGGAATCTTGTCGAGGGCGGTGCTCTCGTGATCGTGGTGCTGCTGATCATGCTGGGCAGCATTCGAGCCGGGATTATCACGGCGCTGGCAATTCCGCTGTCGATGCTGTTTGCCACCAGTATGATGCAGGCGTTCGGAATCACGGCCAGTCTGATGAGCCTCGGGGCCATCGATTTCGGGCTTATCGTCGACTCGTCCGTGATTATGGTAGAAAACTGCATTCACAGGATCGCCCATAACAAATCCGGCAGGAAGCACATTGACATCATCCGCGATGCTGCGATCGAAGTCCGCAAGCCCACCATGTTCGGCGAACTGATCATCTCGATTGTTTACCTGCCTATTCTGATGCTGCAGGGAACGGAAGGAAAACTGTTTCGTCCGATGGCACTCACGGTGTTATTCGCACTCGGAGGATCGTTGATTCTCTCAATGACCTTCATGCCGGTCATGGCATCACTCGCGCTGCCGAAGACAATGGTAGACAAGGATGTTTTTCTCGTCCGCTGGATCAAAGTCTTTTACACCCCGATTGTCACGCGGGCCATTCATCACCCCCGGATCACGACGGCGATTGCTTTGGCAGTCTTCGGCATCAGTATCCCGGTGGCGATATCGCTCGGCGGCGAGTTCATGCCCAGACTCGAGGAAGGTGATCTGCTGATCGAAGCCGTTCGCCTTCCGAGCGCGACTCTCGAGGGTGCCATTGAGATGTCCACACTGATTGAACAGGAAGTGAAGAAATTCCCCGAAGTCAGGACCGTGTTCTGCAAAACGGGGCGACCGGAGATTGCAAATGACGTGATGGGAGTGCACCAGACGGACGTCTGGGTGATTCTCAGGGATCATGCAGACTGGCGACCTGGTGTCACACGGGAATCGCTGATTGAAGAATTGTCTGAGGTTCTGAATTCCACGGTACCCGGCGTGGCCTTCGGTTTTACTCAGCCCATTGAAATGCGAGTCGACGAACTGGTCGCCGGGGTGAAAGCTGATGTGGCCGTGCTGATTTACGGCGATGATCTCGACACGCTGGCAAAGCTTTCAAAAGACATTGAATCCACGTTGAAGATGATTCCAGGGGCCGTTGACGTCAAAGCCGACTATCAGGCAAATCTCCAGACCACCACCATCCTCCCGAATCGCGATGCGCTGGCACGATATGGCGTTGAAGCGCGTCAGGTGATGGATGTCGTCGAGGCACTCGGTGGTCGACACTCCGGCGTCATCTACGAAGGCCGCGCCAGATTTCCGGTGCGGGTCCGGGTTCCTGAAGCATGGCGCACCGAAATCGAAGGCCAGAAACAACTTCCGGTAGCGGAAGCTGGCGGAAAACCTGTGCCACTGGGTGAACTGGCGGAATTTCTGGAGGAAGAAACCCCTCCGTCCGTGGAGCATGAATCCAATCGCCGGCGCACATTTGTTTCGGCGAACGTTCGAGGGACCGATGTGCAGACCTTCGTGACGGCTGCCCAGTCAGCTGTCGAGCAGAAAGTTGAGATTCCCGCTGGATACGAAGTTCAGTGGGGAGGTGACTTTGAAAACCTTCAATCAGCAAAACAGAGACTGATGCTGATCACTCCCGTTGTGCTGCTGATGATCTTTTTGCTGCTGTACACTTCCTTCAAGTCGACGCGACTAGCGCTGTTGATCTTTCTGGCAGTCCCGATGGCCGCCAGCGGCGGCGTTTTCGCGCTTAAGTTGAGAGAGATGCCGTTCAGTATTTCTGCCGGAGTCGGATTTATTGCCCTGTTTGGTGTGGCGGTCCTCAACGGCCTGGTCTGGGTCAGTGCTGCTGAACACATGCGAAAAAATCGCGTGCCGCTGCATGAGGCGACACGCGAAACCGCCCTGTCGCGACTTCGACCGGTTCTGATGACGGCTCTGGTCGCAAGTCTCGGATTCATGCCCATGGCGTTTTCAGGCGGTGACGGGGCAGAAATGCAGCGACCTCTGGCCAGTGTTGTGATCGGCGGACTTGTTACGTCCACGCTGCTGACATCGCTCGTCGTTCCAGCCATTTACCCCTGGTTCGCCCGCGGGTTGTCCATGGAAGAAGATCCGGATGACGTGGCGGTTGAACATTGAACCGGGAATCTCAAGGCGTTCGAACGAATCCCGGTACGTCTTTCACGAATCCTGATCTGATGCAGTCTGAGAACGGTATGTCCGAGCGGACAGGGACTGAACTTCTCCGGACAATAGCTGTTCGAGGGATCGAAAAATACGACGGACGGATCCGAAACTCGATTGAGTCGATTGGGTCGGGGTGCGGCCCTGATGGGACATTTTGGTGGCCCGGATCGACAAACGGTTCAGGCAGAGCACGGTGGCTGACACCCCCCGCCGAAAAGATCGTTTCGATCCCTGAATCTGACTCATTTCGACAACGCTGCTGATGTCTATGGATCGGTGTCATGCGTTTCGTAATCAAGCACCCGATGAGTCGCAACGATCAGCCTCGCTGCCCCGGGACGAGCGCAGTCAACGGCACCGTGAAAGCGCATCAACTGAACCCAGGGTCGTTAAGCATCTGTCCACCGCGACTCCATCGCCGCAGGAGAGAGAATTCATTGAGGCTTCGCCATGAAATTCTCAATTTACAAATTCACCTTTTCCTTTTCATTCTTTGTATTTTGCACATCTTGACATCTCATCACAGGCATCCTATCCTCCCACCCCCCATGTCGGGCGAACGTTCTCAGCAGGAGCGTTCTTTGTGGCAGCTGATTCCGGCTGCGGTTCAACAAACTGGAGGTTGGTTATGAAGAATTTGTTGTTCGGTCTGGTTCTGACTCTTGCGGCTGTGTTCACAGTCGCTGGCACAGCAGAAGCAAAGAAGCACCACGGATCCTGCGGATCTTACGGTTCTGTCGTTTGCGCTCCTGCGTGCAACCCATGTCATTCTTACACGTCGTGCGGCTCCTGTGGTGACACAGTATGCCACGCATCGTCTGGCAACACGGCATGTTACACATCCTGTGGCCAGTCACACTGCCAAACAGCCTGCCACACATCCAGTGGCTCATGCGGCGACACAGCCTGCTACAGCTCCTGCGGTTCTCATGGCAAGAAGGTCAAGAAGAAACATCACGGCTCTTATGGCTCTTACGGATCCTGCGGAACCCACGTTCATCACGGCTCCTGCGGTTCAGCCGGCTGGTAATTCCATCCGCATTTTGTTGAGAGTCCGTTCATTCAACCCCTGAGCGACGGACATTTCACTGAATGCCGGGCTGATTGCTGAATGCCGTTGCTGCTGACCGGGGCTTAAGGCCTTGGTGCGGACAGAACCTGATCATTTCAGTTTTGAATTGCCAACTGAGTCGGTTTCCCATCGTCGGCTGGCCGGATAAAGGTTCTGTCGTCAGCTGCGGTGACCGTTCAATCCCCTTGAGCGGTACCGCGGGTTTTTAGTGCTCCTGCGAAATGTTCGGATCGGAGTCGAAGTTTTCGACTCCGATCATTTTGCACTGCAGGAATAGCAATTGTCTGGGACACCGGACATCATGAATCGAATCAAGATCATTGCAGACAAACTCGGATATGCTGTGCTGAGCCTTTGGCTATGCTGGCATGTCTTTTGTGTTTTTATTGCACCAGCAGCCATGCCCCCTGCTTCTCCGCTGCTGCATCAAGGGTATCAACTGGCCTCCCCGTATAACGACGCCTTGTTTCTCAATCACGGTTATCATTTTTTCGCCCCGGATCCAGGTGCGAGCACACTGATCTCCTACACCATCCCGCGTACCGGGGATGCTCCGATTGTTGGTCGCTTTCCGGACGTGAAGATCCGGCCGCGGCTGCTTTATCATCGTTATTTCATGCTGGCCGAGAATCTCTGGGCCTTTGATGACGAAACGCGCAGGGTGATCGAACGCGCCTATGCGAAACATCTCTCCGAGCGTTTTGGCCAGCCGCTGGTTTCGCTCGATCGAATCACCCATGAGCCGTCGTCAATCCTGAGGATGCAGGCAGGCGGAAGACTGGACGATCCGGAGATGTTTGAGGCGACAAGGATCGGGACATTCGATTTTTCCACGGAGGCCTCTTCCCCGTCTTCCGTCGCCGGAAATTTCTAGGATCGTCCCGTGGGGCTCCCGGTTTCGCCTCGTTCCATGGTTTTTCGCTTCGCATCAGGTCTCGCAGACGCGTGTCAACGAGCCACTGCGGCATGGCATGAATTCTGGTTTCAGCCGATTGACCCGCTGATGATCGGCGTCATGCGACTGCTGACAGGATGGATGCTGCTTTACAACCTGCTGGTCTGGACCCTTGATCTTCCCGCATTTTTCAGCGACGAGGGACTGCAGCCGCTGAAGACGATCCGCAGCCTGCACGTGGGGGACCCGATTTTCAGCTTCTGGCTGTGGACCGGCGACTCGTGGCTCTGGCCGATGCATTGGTCCTGTGTGGCTGTCGCGGCCATGTTCTTTCTGGGGATTGCCAGTCGACTTTCCTCCATTCTCTGCTTTCTGATCACCATCTCATACTCCCAGCGAGTTCCGGTCGCGAACTTCGGGTTTGATCAGATTCTCGGCTTCCTCTGCCTGTACCTTTCACTGGCCCCCAGCGGCGCGACGCTCTCTGTGGATGCAGTAATTCGCCGCTGGTGGAGAAGGCGAAGAGGACTGTCGACAGACATCACTCCGTCATCGTCGGCCCGGATGGCATCTCGATTGATCCAGTTGCATCTTTGCGCGATTTATCTGTGGGCAGGTTTTTCCAAACTGAAAGGACCGTCCTGGTGGACCGGGGAGGCCATGTGGCGAGTCCTCGCGAATCAGGAGTATCAGACCATGGATCTGACCTGGATGGCTCATGTCCCGTGGCTTCCTTATCTGATCGCCCACATCACGATTGCGTGGGAAAGTTCGTTCATTGTGCTTATCTGGAACCCTCGGCTCCGTCCATTAATGCTCTTCATGGGTCTTCTGATGCACCTGGGCCTCGGTGCGTTTCTTGGGATGTGGACGTTCGGACTGGTGATGGCCTTCGCCTACTTCTCGTTCTCAAATCCGACGATCTGGCGGCGGCGATGCAATCAGTTGCTGAACCACCATCCCGGATCTGATGTTCCAGAAGAACAAGGGACAAATCGGTCTGGCAACACGGCTGGGTATGAAACCATTCCCCGCCCCTTCCTGTCAGATCAGTCACAAGACAGCAGAGACGTTGCCCATGC
>JBKDRW010000149.1:0-3626 GCA_046341255.1 Planctomycetota bacterium | reverse complement strand
GCGTTCTGACTCGACACCCTGTTCCCATTCCGCGTGAATCTGTCTGCCTGTTGTATTGGTGACATGTCTCAGGTTATTGCACTTCGTCGAACGCTGACCCGCCACGTCGAACGGGAGAATGAGCCGCGGCAGCGACCGCTGGATTTTCGGCTCATCCTGCGTCTGTTCGAGGCGACTCGATCTTACGGCCACCGTCGACACTGGCTTCTCGCAGCCGTGATTGCCCGCGCCATCCAGTTGCCGGCACTCACATGGGTCCTCGCCGCAGTCATTCGAGGGCCGGTGGCCAATCACGACATTGCCGGCGTTGTGATCGGCTCGCTTGGTTTCGCGGCTCTGGCATTGTCAACGCAGCTGGTCATGCATTTTCGTCAGCGGCTCGCTCTCGAGCTCGGCGAGAATGTTGTGACCGATCTTCGAAACAGATTATTCCGGCATATGCAGTCCATGCCCATGCGATGGTTTCACACCAACCGCATTGGTCGAGTGATCAGCCGAATGACATCTGACATCGAAGACATTCGGATCGGCGTGCAGGAAGTCTTTTATGTAACTCTTGTGCAGTTCATTCAGATGTCCATCGCTGCCATGGCGATGATCTGGTACGACTGGACTTTGTTCCTGATCGTGCTCGGCCTCGCCCCGATCATCTGGTTCATCAACCGGATTTTTCATCGACGACTCAGTACAGCACTCCGAAATATGCGTGAGTCCTTCAGCCGTGTCACGGCGACACTGGTCGAATCGGTCATCGGAATCCGAGTCACTCAGGGTTTTGTTCGTCAGCGTGAGAACGCGGAAGTCTTTGCAGCTCTGGCTGCTGACCACTCCCGATTCAATACGAAAGTGCTGAAGACTCAGGGCACGTTCCTGCCTCTTCTCGAAATGAACAGCCAGATTTTCATGGCCATCCTCCTGCTGGTCGGAGGTTATCGAGTCCTTACACCCGGTCATTCGACCGAGATCGGTGATCTGGTCGGCTTCTTCTTCATGGCGAACCTCTTTTTTTCGCCAATCTCAATTCTCGGCAACCAGTACAATCAGGCGATGACAGCCATGGCTGGCGCGGAACGTCTGTATCGATTGCTGGACACACCGCCAGAATGGACTGACGTACCCGACGCCATTGAACTTGATCAGATCCGCGGCGATGTGGAATTTCGAGATGTTTCGTTTGGATACGAGTCTGATCGTACAGTTCTGCATGAGGTCTCGTTCCGAGCGAGGCCCGGACAGATGATCGCACTGGTGGGACACACAGGCAGCGGCAAGTCATCCATTATCAACCTCGTCTGTCGATTCTATCTTGCCTGCACTGGTCAGGTATTGATTGACGGACACGACATCAGAAACATCTCCGGCCGCTCCCTGTATCGACATCTGGCCATCGTTCAACAACAGAATTTTCTCTTCAGCGGCAGCGTGGCTGATAACATTCGCTTTGCGCGTCCACAGGCCTCTGACGACGACATTCTTGATGTGCTCAGGAAGCTGGACTGCGAAGACCTGATTGCCTCACTTCCCGAAGGTCTGCAGACCAGCGTCGGCGAGGGCGGAGCCACGGTCAGCTCGGGACAGCGACAATTGATCTGTTTTGCGCGCGCGATGCTGGCCGACCCCTCCATTCTGGTACTCGATGAGGCGACCAGCAGCATCGACAGCGCGACGGAATCACGCCTGCAGAAGGCTCTTGATCTTCTGCTCCACGGTCGTACATCATTCGTTGTTGCACATCGGCTGAGCACCATCCGTAATGCCGACCAGGTGCTCGTGCTCGACCATGGCCATCCTGTAGAACGGGGTACCCATGAGCAGTTGCTTCAGCGCGGTGGTGTGTATGCCGGTTTGCACGCGAGATTTACAAACCAATGACCCTTCCTCGGAACTGTCCGATGCCGTTCTTCTCGAACGCTTGCGATCAGTCGAGGGTCATCAGCCATGTCACCAGATCCGCCATGGCCTGCTGGTCGATGTTCTTTTCCAGCCCCTCAGGCATCAATGATCGCCCCGTGTCTCGAAGAGCTTCCAGATCAGAACGCGATAAACTCGTTTCTTTCGCTTCCGCGCGACGCAGCGTGAGAAAGGTGGCGGATTCAGCCACCAGAACACCATTGTGAGTCGCTCCGTCGACCGTCACCGCCAGATAATCGCGCCAGGCAGGGTTTACTTCGCGGTTCGGGTCCAGCACATTGGTAACGATCGCTTCAGCGCCGCGATTCTTCATGGTTGCGAGGTTCGGACCGACCTCGTGACCCACGGTTCCGATCCGATGACACTGAGAACATTGCTGCCGGAAGACTGCTTCGCCGCGTACGCGATCACCCGCCATGGACAAAACCACCTGATAAGAACGAATGACGTCCTCTCGAGAGGACCCCGTCATGGATTCCAGCAGCACTGCCGCTTTTGATGAAATCGATTTGTCAGGTGATGCCGTCAGTCGCTGCAACTCGGCCTGCGTCAACGTACCCTTCTGCAGCGATCCAGCTTCGATCCCCGCCAGCACCTGCGATGTCCACGCCGGCCGACTGAGCAGCAGTTCACGAGCCTGAGAGGCAATCGCGGGCGACATCTCCGACCAGCGATCCAGCAGCGCTGCAGCGACCGCCGGCTCCTGAAACCGGGACAGCGTGGTGAGCGCCGCGGCCTGTACTTCAACAGGGGCATTGACCGACAGGCCACTCAGCAGCAATTCCCCGTCGTCAGCAAAGGTCGAAATCGCAAGGGCCTGAATTCCGCGAACTCGAGCGGCCATGGACGTCGATACCGCAAGCGAACGAGCAGAAGCGATCAGCTTTGCCGAAAATGCATTGACAGCCGGACTGTCCAGCAGAGAACGATTCGTCCTTGCGCAGGATTGCAAAACCCGAACCTGGAGAGCCGGATCATCGTTTTTCTTTCGCAACGCTTCCAGAAATCGCTGCTCCTGTTTGTCATCCGCAATCTGCTTCGCAACGATCGCACCAACATCAGGCCAGATCTCTTCAAGTCCCGCCGCGCCTGATTGCTCGGACGCGGACATGTCCGGCAAAGTTTCAAAAACCGCCAGGACATCCGACCCGAGGGACGAGTAGACGGCCGTTCGAATGGCGGGCAGTGAATTATGACCGTCGATCAGTAACCTCAACAGTGCCCGAGCGCGCAGATCCGATTGAGGAAATGCACCAAGCGAAAACGCCAGCTGCATGCGAACGCGGTCGCTCTCATCATCGGTCATGGCCACCAGCTGCTGCAGCATTGGAACGGAATCGGTGAATGCCTCGGAAGCGATAATCGCCCGCTCGCGAACACCAGACTCCGTATCATGAAGAGCCACAATCACATCGTCTGCATCGAGTGCATTGAGACCTTGCAGACCTGCAATCGCATGAAAATGCGCATACGGTGACTTCGATTCCCGCAGCAACGCCTTCAACAGCGGAACAGCGGAGGGATCACTTCGCTCGAAAATCAGACGAGAAGCCGTTTCCCGATGCCACGCATTCTCGTGCTCAAGGAGGGACACCAGTTCCGCGATTGTTGCCTCGCTCAAACGAGGCGCCGGGCGAAACCGGTAGCCTGCAGGAGCCACCCGGTACAGCCGACCTCGATCGCGTCCGCTGGTCAGATCCAGATGTCGCTTGATC
>JBKDRW010000148.1:0-2991 GCA_046341255.1 Planctomycetota bacterium | reverse complement strand
AAACATCGTCCTTCGATTCAAACCCGACCAGCGGAACAGCAGACTTCAGTTTTTCGGCAATCCCACCGGCATCTAAGCCTGATGAACCCGCTTCAATCTGAATCAGAATCGGGCGACGACAGAGCCGTGAGTACAACTGCTCTATCGATTCATTCAGAAGCGGATGGATCATGTCTCCTGCAACCTCGGCAGCAGGCTGAAGAACGAATCTCCGATACCAGCATGCCGGGTGCGGAACAACCAATTGATCGTCACAGACCACTTCGGATTCATAAAGAATCAGATCCAGATCAAGTCTTCTTGGCCCCCAATGAATTGTGCGCTTGCGACCGAACTCATTTTCGACCTCGTGAAGTCGCTGAAGTAGCTCATGGGGCGGAAGGCTGGTCTGAATAGTTGCTGCTGCATTCAGGAATTCAGCACCAGCGTCTGCTCCAATCGGTGCTGTGGGAATCACCTGACTGCAGCGATCAAGAATAACGTCGGGAGCAGATGCCAGTCTGCCCAATGCCGCATGAAACAGGTTCGATGACGCTTCGATATTCGCGCCCAGCGCGATCAGACTACGGTGCATGGCAACTTTAAGGTTTCTGATCAAAACAAAGCCGTTATTCAAGTCGGACGGTCGGCAGCACCGTGCTGCTGGCAAACTTCCTGGTATTCATTACGGCCTGAATCGCCGCTGCGAAACCGTGATCCGCCTGAATCATCGCCTGACGAACAATGGCTCCCATCGACAAAGCAGTTTCAAGCTGATTGCCACCAATTCCCAGTCCGTTTGCCAGTACCGCGATCTCCCTGATCTGAGGATCGTTCGCAAGTTCCTCTGCCTGCCCGGGCTTGAGATCTGCGGAACTGGCCTGATCAGAGATCTGAATCGTCAGACGCCATGAACCATCTTCTTTTTTTCGAAACAGACGTTTGGTTACTGTTGCGACTCCGTGATCCAGATTGAAGTCAAAAGAGGAAATCACAACTGTCCGGTGCTGATTCCGGTCGGCCAGCTTCCCAGCGGACGAGGGAAATGCGGAGTCAGGACCAGCGTCCTGCGGAACACGCCCGCCTTCAGTCAACAGATGATTCATCAGCGACTGCACATTGCTGCCCATCATCGAACTCATCAGAGCGCCGAAATCCAGCTGTTGACCTTCTTCGAACACTTCACCACCGGACTGCACAAGTCTGGTGACTGTTCCCAGCTGATGATCAACGGCCGCCATGATCTGCTCCAGCTGTTCATCATGGCTGTCTTCCTGCTCACGGAATGCCGTCTGACGACTCAGCTCTGGGATGGCTTGAAGCTGCTCCGCAACCGTCTTCCAGTGAGCATCTTCATAGTCCTTCAGATCATTCAGAACTGCGAGTCGACACAACTCGCGTCGCTGATCTTTCTGAGCATCAAAACTACGCAGCTGGCTTTTTCCCGCCTCGATAAAGATAAACGGTGGCACTTCACCGTCATCAGGAGCCAGGCGTTTTTGGACCTCTTTCAACAAGCCCGCGCGGCGAAATTCGTCTGGATCTGCAGCGTTGAGCCTGCTGATTTCGGACTGCAACGCAATGACCAGGGGTGACGGTGTCTTTTTCCTGTTCTCTGACAGTTCAGGCGTGATGGTTTCCCTGAAGAAGTCGGGCAGTTGCTGCTCAAGCCATGCGGTTCGCACCAGCAGCTTGACCGGCTTTTCACTGACCGCCAATCCATAAATCTGAGTTCCATCTTTCAGGGAAACTCGATCTGTGACACGGTCACGAAAAGACCTCGCACGATCATTTATCGACGCGTGCTTCTCATCGACGGGCTGAGCAACGCCACGAGTCTGCCCCAGAATAAATGTGATGATCGCAAGAGCCGGCATTAATCGCTCTGAAACCCGCCACATCCGGCGTGCAGATCTCGTTTCAGAGTTTGCTGGATATTTCTTCCGAGACTTTCTGTCGCGTTTCATCTCACACGCCTTCTACGCACGGACACACCGTGACACGAGATCATGTCGTTATCAGATTTTGACATTTTGCATAGCGCAGTTGTAAACGCACTGAAACAGGAAACGCGGAAAACCATCGCTTTTCAGCGTCTAAAAACAAAAAACGATGGAAAAGATGAATTGGACTCGTATTTGCCTGTTGGGGTTCTGAGTCAGATTCCGTCGTCGTGAGCGAGATGTCGATGAGCTGGCGAAATTTTTCGGCTGGAATGCATCGTTCTGCCAATCTGCCCGCCCCTTTTGACTCCCTCCCGAATGTCAGCTCCGCACAACCAAACCACCGTCCCTCCGGCATGGCTTCGATGGTTCGTTAATGATGCCGTTCGCGGTATCGTCGACAGACAGGTGACCGCGCCGATTGGATGTCATTTCTTCCACGAAACAGAGTCCGATACATGGGAAGTGTCGCTGTTTGTCGCCCGAACGGAAGTCTGCGGAGGTCCTGCGGACGGCAAACGAATTCCGTCCGGACTGCAGATCGATGTCCTCGCCGTCTGCGAGGCGTTCGATTCTCCGCCTGCGATTTATTGGCAGGGCGAGAAGCTATCGCACGACGATGATCTGGGTAATCATCTGTCGTTTGAAGGGATCGCCAGAGGCTTCGCGGTGTGGCTTCGCATCCTTCAAGACCCGCCGGAATGGACCGGAGCAGGGCGTTTGGTCCATGCGAGGACCGGCGACATCGAGGATGTGTGGTAAGTCATTCCGCAGCGATTGCCGTCGGCAACCCGGTCCGGCAGAAAATGCCGAGCTACGGATCGAGATCCTGGCGGAAAAGCCTGAAAAAGTGTTTTTCTTTCGAATCGAGCAAAGTTTTGCTCAGAATCGCTGAGAACACGTGTTGACTCATTTGACCGACCGGAGATATCACTCGGCCTCTCAATTCGGATTCAGTTCCTGAGTCCAAATCTCCTGTCACTTCTCCTCTCGATCTTTCCGGAATTCTTCCGGACCCTCCGACACAGACATGACTCAGTCAGTTCTGCTTCGGAACACTGAACAGCCC
>JBKDRW010000147.1:0-10910 GCA_046341255.1 Planctomycetota bacterium | reverse complement strand
GGGCAACTGCGAATTTTTCGCCTCGGTACCCACGGTCGGAAGTCTACGTCGTCGTTTATTGACGGCGTCCGGAAGTTCAGGCATTCCGCGTGTCGGGGCAAGCCTGTCGAAAGCACGTTCATGTTTGCGCAGTCCTGTTGCCAGGATGCAACAAGAACAGTCGGAATCAACGGTGCCGAGACGCGCTGTTACGATCAGATTCGTTGTTCAATTCGGCAAAGGCGGCACGAGCTGACTCGAGCGTCTCTTCGATATGCGTGTCCGTATGGACTGCGGAAACAAACATCGCTTCGAACTGGCTGCAGGGCAGATAGACACCCCGGTTCAGCATCCCGTGAAACCACTTGGAAAAGCGGGTGGTATCGGACGTTGTGGCAGTGGCGAGGTCCCGAACCGGCGTGCCGGTCAGGAAAACAGTCAGCATGCTGCCGACGCGATTGATCTGAACCGGGATATCTTCGGCAGCGGCAGCCGCCTGGAATCCTGCGGCCAGTTTTTCACTGATACGATTCAGATATGGATAGGGATTCTCCTTGCGGATCAGTCTGAGCATCGCGATCCCGGCGGCCATGGCGACAGGATTTCCCGACAGCGTTCCGGCCTGATAAACCTTGCCGACCGGGGAGACACAGTTCATGATGTCAGACCGACCTCCATAAGCTCCGACCGGCATTCCCGCGCCGATGATCTTTCCCAGCGTTGTCATGTCCGGCTGAATTCCGAAGACAGACTGAGCACCTCCGGCAGCAACCCGAAACCCGGTCATCACCTCATCGAAGATCAGAACGGTGCCGTGCCGGGTGCACAGCGATCGCAGTAAGGTCAGAAACTCCGGCGTTGGTACCACGCATCCCATGTTGCCCACAACGGGTTCAAGAATCACGGCGGCCAGCTTGTCTCCGTTCTTTTCAAATGCGCCCGCGAGACTATCACAGTCGTTGTACGGGAGCACAAGCGTGTCCGCTGTGCATCCGTTCGGAACACCGGGACTTGACGGGCATCCGAGCGTCAATGCGGCACTGCCCGCAGAGACCAGCAGGCTGTCGACATGCCCGTGGTAGCATCCTGAGAATTTGACGATGCCATCGCGTCCTGTAAATCCGCGAGCCACACGAATGGCAGACATGGTGGCTTCCGTACCGGAGTTCACCATGCGTACCATCTCAATCGACGGAACCATCTCGATCACCAGTTGCGCCAGCTCCGCCTCTGCCACTGTTGGCGCGCCGAAGCTGGTTCCAATCTCAAGTGAGTCGCGGATGGCATCCAGAATGACCGGATGGCGATGACCAAAAAGATGCGGGCCCCATGACCCGATAAAGTCGATGAAACGGTTGTCATCAATGTCGAACAAATAGGGCCCGTCGCCTCGTTTCATGAACGGAGGCGTGCCTCCCACTCCACCAAAAGCTCGTGCGGGGCTGTTGACGCCACCGGGAATCAGCCGGGCGGCCTGCTGGAACTGAATTTCACTGCGAGTACGGCGGGACGTATCTGGAATCACGGCGGGACCTGTGGAAGTAAACTGACTCGGCAGAGGATCAACACAAAATTTTTGTCTGAGGAACAAGTTCGTCGTGTGAGGTGTACCTGGTTCTGTCAATGATTGGAATTGGCCCGAGGAATTTTCCGCTTTGCCAGCGCATCGTGAAGCATGGGCGATCGCCGTTTCAAGCCGCTGTCGCTCTTCTTTGCGAGAATCCGGGCTTGTGCGGACGCAGATGATCTTCTTCCTGATCGAGATCGTCTGCAAAAAGTGTCGCTGACGGAACGAACGTTTTTGACTACGCTTCGTCCTGATCTGTCAGTCTGAGCGGTTCAGAGGATGGCAGCCCGGATAGAATGGGATTCGATCAACTCGCTCACCTCTCCTTGTGTCTCATTCTCGGGTCAGGCGAGGTTGAGTCCGATGAGCGGCCGAAGCGATGTCCGAATTGTCTGACGATCATTTTTCAGGGCAGCTTGCAATGGCTCTTCAAGGTTCTCCCCCAGGAGCAGGTAAGCAGGAGTGCCTTGCGATATCAGAAGCTGCCGACTGTGAAAACTGTCGTCATGAGTTGTCGCATTCGTGCGTTGTCTGTCGTGATGAATGAAACGGCCGGCGATTGCCATCTTTGCTGGTTCTGCGATTCAAAAATCGTCCCGAGGTGTTAAGTGATTAGTCGTATCACAGGGTTACTGGTCGGACTGAACGTGTTCTGTGCGTCGAGTCGCTTCGGCGGATTTGATTTTGAGGTTCTTCTGCCGGATATCGTCCGGCGACAACTCCAGTCGAAGATCAACGCGGAAGTGAGTCTGAGAACGATTGAATACCTTGAAGGAAACCCCCAGCAGGGACGATTGACGCCGCGAATGATCGGATTCATGAACGAGGCTGAACTCGACTTTTTTGAACAGGTCTGTTCGGTGGATGGGCTGGGTGTGAAGAAAGTTCTGCGAGCCATGATTCGCCCGGTTCGCGAAATAGCGGTGGCAATTGAAGAGAAAGACGTCAAAACTCTCAGCACCCTGCCAGGCATCGGACCCGCCATGGCTGAGCGAATTGTGGCAAAGCTTCGTCGCAAGATGACGAAGTTTGCACTGATGATTGCAGCCCGGATTCCAGAAGCTCCGGACGCAGCATCTGATCTGATGTCGGAAGCTTATGAGGCGCTGATCAGCGTCGGGCACAATCCTCAGGATGCTCGAGAACGCATCGAGACCGTGATGCAGGGTGGCAAGAAATTCAAGTCGGTCGAGGATGTGCTTGCTGACATCTACCAGCGACAACGAACCTGATGATTATGTCATGAAGTGTCGAGAAGTGTCGAATTGTGATTGTTATTGGCGACACTCCAGTCTCGAACAGCAGACGTGACGGGCTGACTGGTCAGGAGGTGATGTACGCGGCCACTGCTCTGGACACGTGATTGAGCCTTATGGAGAGCTGAGTTGCAGCAACTCGACTCTTCCCGTCTTGCCAGTTTCCATGCTGGCCCCGGCGATCAGGAGGTTCTTTCCAGATTGGCTCGTCAATTGGTGATGAAAAAATCTCGGAGCCTGCATCTGCCCGATATTTGCATTGACATGCGTCAGGCGTTCAGATGGGTGACAGCAGAGGCCTGATGTGTCGAAATCTGCCGGCCGCCTGAGCGAGATCAGCTTCGCAATGTGTTCGCCTCTCATTGGACAACTCATGCTGTTCTGCCGGTCTCATCTCCACGTTTTCCGAAGCCCGAACTGGCAGGCTCATCGGGGTATACGAATTCCCGGACCTCCTTCAGGCGACGAGGGCAGTTAGACATGTTGCCTCCGGTCTACAGGGCAGATGCTGCCACAGTCAACGGCGTTTTGTAAACAGCGGAACCGGCATTCCTCGCCATTGGAGGCTATCTGATCTGCCGAACCAACAGGCTCGGACGCATCTCCCCGAGGAGAAGTCAACGTCCAGCAGATCGCATGGTCCGGACCGACTTAAGATGCTCAGTCCGTGGTCTTCGCCAGTTCCCCGGAGGATCGATGCTCCATCGACAGGAATCGCTGGGGCCGTCCGGCCCGAGTCCCGGCGGCTTTCGCTCAAGGTACCGACGAGTCCGTCGGTGGAAAAAACAAAGCAGCCTGATCTCTTCTGCGATCACTCGTCTTTCTGCGATTCCAGTACCGAGAGGAACGCTTTCTGAGGAATCTCCACTTCGCCGAACTGCTTCATGCGTTTCTTACCCTCTTTCTGCTTCTGCAGCAGTTTGCGTTTTCGGGTAATGTCGCCACCGTAGCATTTGGCGGTCACATTTTTGCTGAGCGCGGAAATGGTTTCTCGGGCGATGACGCGCGATCCAATCGCTGCCTGAATGGCAATCTCGAACTGATGCTTCGAGATCTCTTCCTTCAGACGCTTTACCAGGGCGCGGCCGCGTCGTTCGGCATTGGACCGGTGCACAATCGTGGACAGCGCATCCACGCGATTGCCTTTGACGAGGATGTCCATTTTGACGAGATCCGCGGTCTGGAAGCCAATGATCTCGTAATCCATGGTACCATAACCGGATGTCACGCTTTTCAGCTTATCGTACATGTCGTACACGATTTCGCTGAGTGGCAGTTCGTAAACGATTTGTGCGCGCTGCGGGCCAAGATATTCGGTGCTCTTGTAGATTCCGCGACGGTCCTGACACAACTGCATAATCGTACCAACATGCTGCGAGGGTACGATAAAGCTGACTCGAGCGATCGGTTCCTGAAACTCTTCAATGATCCCTGCGTCGGGCACATCCTGAGGATTGTCGATCGTCATGGTTTCGCCGTCGCGTTTGACGATGCGATACGTCACGTTTGGAGCGGTCTGGATCAGGTCCATATCCTGCTCTTTTTCCAGACGCTGTTGCACGATTTCCATGTGCAGCATGCCCAGAAAACCGCAGCGGAAACCGAATCCCAGAGCATCGCTGGTTTCAGGAACGAACGAGAAACTGCTGTCATTCATGGACAGTTTTTGCAGCTCTTCTCGCAGGACCTCAAAGTCGGTTGCGTCGATCGGGAACATTCCGCAGAAGACCATTTGTTTGGGCTTCTGGTAGCCCGGCAGAGGCTCTTCCGCGGGCGTGTGGAAATTGGTGACCGTGTCACCGACCGTGACTTTGCTCAGTTCCTTTAAACCGGTCAGAATGTATCCCACCTGGCCCGGTCCAAGTTCTTCGCAAGCCACCATATTGGGGCGGAACTGGCCGATCTCCAGCACTTCGTTTGTCACGCCTTCACGCATAAAACGAACTTTATCGCCCTTCTTGACGGAGCCTTCAAAGACTCGAATGTAGGTGATCACGCCGCGATAGTTGTCGTATTTGCTGTCGAAGACGAGGGCCTTCAGCGGCTTGTCGGCAGACCCTTTCGGCGGTGGGATCTTTTTGATGATGGCATCAAAGACCGTTTCGATGTTCAGGCCCGCTTTGGCGCTGACCTTGAGTGCATCTGTTGCATCCAGTCCGAGGACAGTCTCAACTTCTTCCAGAACCTCATCAACTCGGATGACGGGGAGGTCGATCTTGTTCAGGACGGTAATGATCTCCAGATCGACTGCGATCGCCGCCAGAGCATTGGCGACCGTCTGAGCCTGCACGCCCTGAAACGCATCCACCAGCAGCAACGCGCCTTCACAGGCGGCCAGACTTCGATTCACTTCGTAATGGAAGTCGACGTGGCCAGGCGTGTCGATCAGATTCAGTTCGTAGGTCTGTCCATCCTGAGTCCAGTTGATCGTGACCGACCGCGCCTTGACCGTGATGCCGCGTTCGCGTTCCACGTCGAGGTCATCCAGAATCTGTGCTCGGAATTCACGTTGAGTGATGGTCCCGCTTTTCAGCAGCAGTTGGTCCGCGAGCGTACTCTTGCCATGGTCGATGTGGGCAATGATACTGAAATTACGAATGAACTTTGGGTCCATGATAGACGCAGTTGCGATATCGAAATGAGTGCGAGGTTGAACCCAGCCCGATTCTCGGGGCATGAGTGTCTTACGGCCGAAAAACCGTGGTTGCGAAAATTCGGCAACTGTCGACCGCGTTCAGAAGCGGTGTATCGTACCGGAGGGCCGGGTTTTGGGTCGAGTGCTTCGGGCACGGTTTCGCAGGCTCGGCAACGAGTTCCGCGGACACGGGCAGCAAAATCGCCCAGCTTTTGCTATCGCACAGGGTTTTTTCCGAGCAAACGTCTCAACAGGCCGATTTGCCCCGCGTGCAGCATCTCGTGGTGAGAGCAGAACAAAAGTCCGCCAAACTTCGTCGGGAAAGCAGCAAATGGCATCCCGATTGGGTCATCCAGCTGGCTCTCTGGCGTTGCAGTCAGTTCAAGCAGAGATTGCTGATAAACGCGATCAAAAACGCCGCGTATTTCCTCTGGTGAAGGGTTCTTCGAGGGATCCGCCTCCGGGGTGGTGCCCTTGCTGAATTTCTTGCGAAATGCGGATGACATCAGTTCCAGGTCAACGTCGGCTCGTCCCCGCATTCGAAACAGACACAGGCCATATTCCGCCATCGCAAGGTGTCCGACCTGCCACGCAAGATGTGTCGAACAGCCCGGCGGCATCCGGAACCAATCGTCGGGTTCAATATCGGCTAGCAGCGACAAAGTATACTCTCGAGCAAATCGAAGCTGGCCAAGGACAAGTTCGATACGACTGGACATCTGAAAATCCTTGAGAGAGCTCAACGGGACACCGCGCATAGACAATAACAACGGTTGCGCGATGGAAATGAACGATGGTTTTTGCCATCCAAACCTAAAATCGCAGGACGGATCGATGCGAGATCCAGATGAGTCGGAGATGGACGGGGCACATATGATAATGGATTGTGCGTGCTTAGAAACGCTGCGGAAAAAAGAGCAAGGAAACTCACTAAGCTTTCACATCGGGAGCGGCCGCTTCAGATTCACAATCGAGTTACCAGCATCGCTCGCGTTCGCTGACGATGAACGCCGACTGTCGGACCAGTTGCCGTTCCTGACGGTCTGGAAAACCTGTCTCGGCGCAGGACTTTTCTCTGCGAGAAAGTGACGTGGCACACGACCGTGGGGACAAAAGAGTCGTGGTGCTCGTCGCTCACTTCCGCTGCCGACGGAATTTTGTCACTCTTTCCGAGTGTCGCAAGCCGTTGATTTTCCGGACACTGCATCCGAGAAAGGCTTCTGACCAAACGAACTTCAAGGCGACGAGGATCGAATGATTGCGAAGATCTGTGGTTGCATGGTCGTCAGATGTCGGGCATGTCTGGCACTGGCGATGGTGTTTTCGGTTTTCGGACTTCCAACGGTAAAGGCTCAGGAAGATGTCTTGCCGGCACACGCCCGGCCGAACGTTCTGCTGATCTGTGTGGATGATCTCAAACCGCTGATCGGCTGCTTTGGTGATCCGCATGCGAAAACGCCACACATCGATCGACTGGCTGCTCGATCGGTTCGATTTGACCACGCCTACTGCAACCAGGCGGTTTGTTCGCCGTCACGAAACGCGTTGATGACCAGCCTTCGGCCGCAGACGTTGGGAATCTACGACCTCGCCACGAATTTTCGAGTAGCCCGTCCCGACGCACTCACGGTCGCACAGCATTTTCGGAATCATGGATACAAAGCCTATGCCATGGGAAAGATCTTTCACGCCGGACAGGGCAATCATGAGGATGCGGTTTCGTGGAACGATCCACCGTTCAAGCCCAAAGTGAAGACTTATGCCATCGCTTCGAATGAACCGAAGCCCGACGCAAAACCGTCTCCAGCACGCCCGAATAAGGATCCTCGAGGAACCTCCACAGAGTCGGCAGATGTCCCGGACGAAACCTATGCGGATGGTCTGATTGCAGCAGAAGCGGTTCGCCGAATCCATGAAGCTCGCGATTCAGCAGAGCCTGTCTTTCTGGCTGTTGGTTTTCTGAAGCCGCATCTTCCGTTTGTGGCACCAAAAAAATACTGGGACCTTCATGATCCTTCAAAGCTGCCGCAGCCCCAGCGATTGTCTCCCCCGGACGGCGCACCGGAGTATGCGCCCCAATTCGGAGGCGAACTTCGCGCGTACTCAGATATTCCGCTTAACGAAAACCCACTCAACCCCGAACTGACACGTCATCTGATTCACGGCTACTACGCCGCTGCCAGTTACATGGACTCGCAATTGGGTCAGGTACTGGATGCACTGGATGAGACGGGACTTGCAAAGAATACCATCATTGTCCTCTGGGGGGATCATGGCTGGCATCTGGGAGATCACGGCATCTGGTGCAAGCATACGAACTATGAACAGGCAACTCATATTCCGCTGCTCGTTTCTGTTCCGGCAGCCAAGGGTTCGTCAACCTCTGCACTTGTTGAAACGGTTGATGTGTATCCAACCCTGTGTGATCTGGCTGGACTTCCAACACCGGAGGGATTGGATGGCCGGAGCTTCGCCGCAGTTGTCAAAGATCCTGCACAAAGTCATCGGGATCATGCCATTCATGTCTACCCGCGTGCTCAGCGGCTCGGTCGAGCGGTGCGAACCAATCGATACCGACTTGTCGAATGGAAGACCTTCGGGAAGGCGGAACCAGATGCGATCGAATTGTACGACTACATGGAAGATCCCGGTGAAACTCACAATTTTGCGGAGACTCAGCCCGATGTCGTGCTCGGGCTGCAGGCGTTGCTTGCGAAACACCCGGATGCCAGACCTCAGTTGAAGGCTCCCGTTGATACGGAAAAAAACGGCACAAAGACGGGCAAGAAGAAGCAGGCTGCTCAGCCGCGGAAGGACTGAGGCCCTGCAGCGGTCCGCCCTTGGTCTGTACGACGGGGTGACTGCCGTATCGGTGGCAAACGCATTCGCTTTTGGGGACCTTGAGGTTCATTGGAGTCGAGCGGTTGTCAGCCCCTCGTTGGAAATCCTTTCAGATGAGTGATTACAATTCCGTCCCATGCAGATCGGTGGCGTTTTCAAAGCAGGAACCGTGTGGTTCATCGGGGTCGAGGGGCTTTCAGTCCCTTGTGAAGGAGGTTTTTGTGAATCGTGTTGCGAAGATCCGGATGTGGTTGGTTGTCGTTGGCGTTGTGACCGTCTGTTCGGCAGGGGGGACATCAGCGGCGGAAGATGGCGTTCCGGAAAAAAAACTGCCCGTCAGGGTAGAACCTGCATTTGAACAGTTGGAATTCAATCGTCCGATTGTTGTCACCCACGCAAATGATGGCACAGATCGCGTCTTTGTGGCCGAACAGGAAGGGATCATTAAGGTCTTTCCAAATGATCAGGACGTTGAAGAAGCGACCGTGTTTCTCGACATTGATGATCGATGTGTCTACGCGGACAACCAGAATGAAGAAGGTCTTCTGGGGTTTGCATTTCATCCGAAATACAAGGAGAACGGGCAGTTTTTCCTGTATTACACCTCCAGCGAAGCGGATCACCTGTCGAAAGTGTCTCGCTTTACAGTGTCCAAAGAGGATCCGAACAGGGCTGATTCGACTTCCGAGCAAGTCATCATGCGAATTCCTCAGCCGTTCTGGAATCACAACGGCGGTACGCTCGAATTCGGGCCGGACGGATTTCTCTATGTCGGGCTTGGAGATGGCGGTAGTGGCAATGATCCCAATGGCAACGGACAAAATCTGAATACGTGGCTCGGATCCATTCTTCGCATTGATGTGGACCATCAATCAGAGGGCAGGAACTATGCCATACCCAAAGACAATCCATTCATTGGAAAAGAGGTCGCTGGACCACGTGGCAAAATGTTGCCGGCGCAGCCAGAGATTTATGCCTATGGCGTCCGAAACATCTGGCGTATGTCGTTTGACCGCAAAACGGGAACCTTGTGGGCAGCGGATGTCGGACAGAATCTGTGGGAAGAAATCAACATCATCAGGTCCGGAGGCAACTACGGATGGAACGTGAGAGAAGGCAAGCACTGGTTTCGACCCGATGGGGCGGATCAATCGCGCGCCGATCTGATCGATCCGATTTTTGAGTACCATCACGACATTGGAAAATCCATCACCGGAGGCACTGTGTACCGTGGGACTCGAGTTCCTGAACTGGTTGGAAAATATATCTACGCCGATTATGTGACCGGGCTGCTGTGGGCGCTTGAGTATGACGAGAAGGCTGGCAAAGTGATCGCAAATTACTCTCTGGAAGGCGAGAAACTTCCCGTCATGAGTTTTGGCTGTGATGAACCGGGCGACATCTACTTCACGACTCCTTTCGGAAGGTTATACCGGTTCACGTCGGCGAAGTGATGGTTCGACGCGCAGGAAACAGAAGTCTGCTGACGGGGCTGCTCTCATCGCACGGTGGGACCTGCCCCGTTTTTGCGTTGCAGATGCGGGATAGAGCGTTCCGGTTAAACCGGCGATTTGAAGTTCGCCGTTTCGACGCTGGGCATGTCGGCGGCGCATAGAACAGGCTCACGTCAAGCAGTGTCCGAGGGTTCACCGAGAAGACGGAGGGCCATTCCGCGTCTGCGATTCGGGTGTCAGGGGCAACACTGGACGTGTCAAGGCCTGGAAACTGCCAGGATAAATCCATCATCGAATCGAGCCCAGTCAGATAGCAGAACGAAGTGAAGAAGGATGCGACAAGTGAAGCGATCAGAGACCGATCTTTCAGGTATGCGGTCAAGTCCGAATTCATCGGGCCGTCAATTCACGTTGTGGAGAGCGTTTGGTATTCTTGAAGCAGACGTTATTTCGTTCAGGAATTTGCCTGTTGATCCCGTTGAGTGGTGTTTCTGTATGACTTCGCCCTGGTGTTTTCAAATCGCTTTACGCTGTGCTGTCTTGATCTGTCTGACGACGATTGGTGCCTCCGCCATGCGGGCCGGAGAAGATGCCGTGGATCCTGTCACCGTGTTTGAGGTCAAGTCCATCCAGTTTACGGGAGAAAAGTACACGGACGAGACGTTCGAGTATCGGCTGATGAGACCGCCGGTTGTCGAACAGGACAAGAAGTATCCGCTGGTGATTTTTCTTCATGGGGCGGGCGAGCGAGGCCGCGATAACAAACTGCAATTGCTCTACTTTCCAACTCAGATGGCACAGCCCGAGTGGCGAGAGAAATTTCCATGTTACCTGCTGGCTCCCCAGTGCCGGAACGATCGGAAATGGGTGGAAGTTGACTGGTCGAATCCGAACGATCCGACCATGCCGGAATCGCCGAGCCCCCAACTGCAGACGGTCATGTCGATGATCGAAAAGACATTGTCCGAGGAGCAGGTTGACCCTTCTCGAGTTTATCTGACGGGCCTGTCGATGGGTGGGTTCGGATCGTTTGATCTGGCGATTCGCAGGCCGGATTGGTTCGCGGCTGTGGCCCCGGTTTGTGGCGCCGCCGATCCGAAAAAGGTGGGATCGATTCAGAAGCTCCCGATCTGGCTCATTCATGGCGACCAGGATGCCGTTGTCTCTGTGGAACGAAG
>JBKDRW010000146.1:0-35048 GCA_046341255.1 Planctomycetota bacterium | reverse complement strand
TCCTCAATGTAATGTTCAGCGAGCAAAAGGCGAGTCGCTGCGTGATGCCACTGACGCGGGAGAATTGAGGTGGAGAGATTGCACGTGGTCTGTGAGCCGATCTGCCGCGGGAGACAGAGCACTGGGAAAAAAAACCGAGTGGTTCACGTGTTTCCGGATCGGCGGTCCAGGCAGCCGCTGCGGGAACCTCGAGATTTTTGTGATGAAAACCTCGTCATTCACGTTGTGTCAGCAACATCGCGGGAAGACGGCAGGGCAGGTGAAGCGTGCGATTCGAGCGTGGGAGACGAGCAGCGTTCTGGACAAAGCAGACGGGTGCGGTACCATGAGATTCCTTCCGGCGAAGTGCCCGCTCTGAGCTTCCTGCCTGCATCGAAATCTCACATGCCACGACGATTGCTGACAGTCCTGCTTGTGTTCGCGTCGCTTTCACAGGGAAGGACTCAGGCTGACGATGAACGACAGCGCGAGCACTTTCAGAAAGCCGTGTTGCCCATTTTTGAGCGTCGGTGTTTCTCATGCCATTCGCATGCCGCTCAGGAGATGGAAGGTGGGTTAGCGCTGGACTGGAGAAGCGGCTGGGAGCAGGGTGGCGGCCGAGGTCCTGCCGTGATTCCGGGCGACTCGGAAAAGAGCCTGCTCGTCAAGGCGATTCAGCACGGTGATGCAGAGCTGAAAATGCCGGAAGACAAACTGTCGGACAGCGACATCGCAGCGATCATGCAATGGATCAACGATGGTGCATTTGATGATCGCACTGGAACGCCGGCAGGAGTTTCGCGTGACAACGCGCTGGACTGGTGGTCGCTGAAACCACTCGTCGCGCCATTGTTGCCTGCTGATTCAAAAGAAAAGAATCCAATCGACACATTCATCGCCGCGAAACTGGACGATCAGAACCTGTCGTCTTCGCCGGAGGCCGATCGTCGAAGTCTGCTGCGTCGGCTCACTTTTGATCTGACGGGCCTGCCACCGACGTATGATCAGATTGAGCAATTCGAACGCGGCGATGCGACAGCTTACGAAACAATCGTTGATGAACTGCTGGCATCGCCACAGTACGGTGAACGCTGGGCGCGACATTGGATGGATACAATTCACTTTGCCGATTCGCATGGATACGAACATGACGTCGGACGAGACAACGCCTGGCGTTATCGAGATTATCTGATCCAGGCGCTGAACAGGGATACGCCATGGGATCGTTTCATTCGGGAGCAACTGGCTGTGGACCATTTCTTCCCGGACCAGACACAGTTGATACCAGCACTTGGTTTTCTTGGTGCGGGGACGTTTGATCTGAGCACATTCAGTACGGGACCTGTCACGTTTGATTATCTGGATCGAGATGATCTGGTGACTCAGACGATGTCGGCATTTGTCAGCACAACTGCAAACTGTGCCCGTTGCCACGCGCATAAGTTCGATCCGATTTCACAGGAAGATTATTACTCGCTGCAGGCTGTCTTCTCGGGCATTCTGAAGGGCGATGTGTCATATGATGACGACCCGAAGGTTGGTCGCAGACGTCTGGAACTGCAGAATCTGATCGCAGCGGCTGACCGGAGAAATGCCAATATTCTGCTGAGAGATGACGTGGTTGCAGATGTTGAGCAATGGGTGCAGGCTCATCAAGGCCTCGCTGCGTGGCACGACCTGACTGTTGAGACATGCGTCTCTACCGACGGTGCAACGCTCGCGAAGCAGCCCGAAGGCTTTGTTCTGGCGAGCGGACCATCACCGGATGTCGACACATATGTCATCACCGGACGTACCTCGCTTTCGAAGGTCACCGGAGTCCGGCTGGATGTACTGCCTCATGAGTCGCTGCCGATGAACGGCCCGGGGCGATGCCAGAACGGCAATCTGCATCTATCGGAAGTGACCGTGCAGATTTTCAATGAAGGCTCGACCTCCGGCCGTCCGGTGGTAATCAGACAAGCGACGGCCGACTTCAATCAGACCGACTGGTCGATCGACAAAAGCCTGGATGGCAATCTTAAAACGGCGTGGGGTATTCATCCAGAAGAAGGTCGGCCGCATCAGGCGGTGTTTGAATTTGCTGAACCGCAGATGGTTTCTGCAACGTCACGAATTGCCGTGATGCTGCGACAACTGCATGGAGGTTCGCATGTGATCGGAGCGTTCCGATTGTTTGTGACAGATGCGAACCTGGGCGATGCAATTGCAATACCCACAGATGTCGAAACTGCGATGACGCTTCCGCGAGACCAGCGGTCTCCCGAGCAGCAGCTGGCACTGGCCGCGTTTGTCTGTCGACGGAAGTCGGAAGCGGAATTGAAATCGCTGCCAGCTCAGTCCACGGTGTTTGCGGCGGCGTCGGCCGTGATGGTGCCAGCGGGTAATGGTTCTTTGCAGTCGCACGCCATCGCAATTCCGAAGACCGTTCACGTTCTTCATCGAGGGGACTTTCAGAAGCCCGGAGCGGCCGTTGAACCGGGAGCGTTGTCCATGCTGACGCATGCTCCTGCGCGGTTTTTGTCAACGCCTGCTGTTACGGAAGCCTCTCGCCGAGCCTCGCTCGCGGACTGGCTGGCGCATCGGGACAATCCACTGACGTGGCGAAGCGTGGTTAATCGAATCTGGCATTATCACTTTGGTCGTGGATTGTGTGACACACCGAGTGACTTTGGACGTATGGGCGGGATTCCTTCACATCCGGAGCTGCTGGACTGGCTGGCGGTGTGGTTTCGCGATGACGCTCATGGGTCGCTCAAAAATCTGCATCGATTGATCGTGACAAGTCGCACTTATCGCCAACGATCGTTTGTGACGGATGACAATGCGGTGAGACAGGCACAGGCTGTTGACAGTGAGAATCGGTTGCTATGGCGACAGAATCGGCAGCGACTGGATGCGGATGGCTTTCGTGATTTCACAATGGTTGCGGCCGGTACGCTGGACCTGAAAATGGGTGGTCCGGCGATTCAGAACTTTCATCAGAGCAAAGGACCACAGTCTACACCTCGCCTCGACTATGTCTCATATGACTGGTCCACACCCGGTGCCAATCGACGCAGTATTTATCGCTGTGTCTGGCGCGGTATTCCGGATCCGTTGATGGAAGCACTCGACTTTCCGGATCTGGGTCTGCTCGCGCCAACCCGAAGTTTTTCTGCGTCTTCACTGCAGTCACTGGCATTATACAACAACAACTTCGTGCTTTATCACGCCGAACAGATGGCCAGGCAGGTCCAGCAACAGCAGACGACCCTGGATGACCAGGTCACCTCCGTTGTTCGACAGGTCTGGCTTCGCAATCCATCACCCGTGGAACGGGACCGCTTCGTGCTGTTTGCAGAGCAGGCCGGCCTGCCGAATTTGTGTCGAGTGCTTCTGAATTCGAACGAATTTCTGTTTGTGGATTGAGCCGACACGATCCGTTGCCGGAGCAGCGGAAGGACAGAGAAAGGTTGTTTGGTCGAACGGACTGTGAACCAGAACGAATCCAACCATGCGAAGACATCAAGGAAAACCGGTGGATTGTTCACCCACTCGCCGCAATTGGCTGGCTCGAGCCGGAGGGGGGTTTGGGAGCATCGCACTGGCACACATGCTGGCGGAGGCCTCTTCGGCCGATCCCTCGGAAGTCGTCCGGATTCATCATGAGCCCAAAGTTCGTCGGATCATTCAGCTTTTTATGACGGGCGGTGCGAGCCCGATGGATACGTTTGACTACAAACCAGAGCTCGAACGACTCCATGGACAAATGCTGGGTCCCAAAGAAAAGCCTGAAGGATTCACTGCTCCAGCCGGGGCCATGATGAAAAGTCCTTTTGACTTCGCTCAACATGGTGAATCCGGACGATGGGTCAGCAGCGTGTTTCCCGAACAGGCAAAGCTGGTTGACGAGATGGCGTTTCTGATGGCCATGACCACCAGGACTAATGTGCACGGGCCAGGCACATACATGATGAACAGTGGCTTTCTGCTGCCCGGGTTCCCCTGCATGGGCGCCTGGATTTCGTACGCGCTGGGTAGTCTGCGTGACAATCTCCCGACGTTTGTCGTTCTGCCTGATCCGAAGGGACTGCCATACAATCAGCGTGGTTGTTTCTCATCAGGGTTTCTTCCAGCCGTTCACCAGGGTACGGTGATCAGCTCGGATGCAGATTCTCCTGTACCTGACCTGTTCGCGTCGAGCAGGTTCGCCAGCGCGGCCCGCGATGCGCAGAATAACGGGCTTCAGCTTCTGAACGAGATCAATCGTCAGCATCTGCAGTCTCGATCGGAGGATTCACGGCTGGAAGCCCGAATCGCGGGCTACGAACTCGCCGCAAAGATGCAGCTGTCGGCACCAGAGGCTTTTGAGATCAGTCGCGAATCGGATGTAGTTCGCCGAAGTTATGGCATTGATGAGCCGGCTACCGATGATTTTGGCCGTCGATGTCTGCTGGCGGCTCGACTGGCGGAACGAGGTGTGCGTTTCGTGCAGATCTGGAGCGGTCCTCAGGGAGCCACGGGCAACTGGGACAACCATGGAAGCATACCCGCCGAGCTTCCCCCGATGGCGCTGAGTGTCGATAAACCGATCTCCGGACTGCTTCGAGATCTGAAATCGCGAGGGCTCGACAAGGACACTCTGGTCGTCTGGACGACCGAGTTTGGTCGAACACCGTTTGCTCAAAGCGGCGTCGGTCGCGACCATAATGGCGGAAGCTTCGTGACGTGGCTCTGGGGTGCGGGAATCAAAGCGGGCACCGCGCACGGTCAAAGTGATGACTGGGGTTATCAGGCAGTCGATGGAAAAACGTACTGTTACGACCTGCACGCCACGATTCTGCATCTGATGGGCATCGATCATACACAACTGACTTTTCGGCAGAACGGGATTGATCGTCGTCTGACGGATGTGCATGGGCATGTGGTCAAAGAAATCCTTGGCTAGAATGACGGGCAACCGGACGTCATTTGTGAATGACGAATGTCAGAAGCAGTCCGGGGCAGTGATTCAAACTTTTTTCGGAATCTCACATGAAGGTTTCCTGTCTCAATGCGATGCGGTTTCGGGCCGTCATTTCCCTGGCAGCCGGTTTGCTCATCTTTGGGAGCCAGAGCGTGTTGGCTCAGGCTCAGGATGTGGCCTTCCCACTGAAGGCAAAGCGAATCCTGTTTCTGGGGGATTCCAACACGCATGCCGGGGGCTACGTCAATCGCATTGATCTGCAGTTGCGACTGCAGAACGTCGAACCTCTGCCAGAAATCATCAATGCTGGCCTCGCGAGCGAAACATGTACGGGGTTGTCCGAACCCCATCATCCATTTCCCCGACCGGATGTTCACGAGCGACTGGATCGAGCTCTGGAGAAGGTGAGGCCCGATGTCGTGGTTGCCTGTTACGGGATGAACGATGGCATCTATTATCCGTTCAGCGAGGAACGCTTTCTGAAGTATCAGGCGGGAATCAACGGGTTGATCGAAAAAGTTCATGCGGCGAACGCGAAACTGATCCTGATCACGCCGCCCCCTTTCGATCCAACGCCTCTGAAAGGGACCGACAAACTGCTGCCTGCCGGTCGGGATCAGTATGCTTACTTCGCCATCTATGAAGACTACGACGACGTCATGACCCGATACGCCCAGTGGATTATGAGTCAGAAAGATCGAGTCGAGTCCGTCATTGACGCTCATACGGCTCTGCTGGACTTCGCGACGGAAAAGCGGAAGACGGATACAAAATATGCGCTGGCAGGAGACGGAGTTCACTTCAATGCCGAGGGCCACATGATTCTGTCAGAAGTCATTCTCAGGGCGTGGGGTGTTTCACCAAAAGAGAATGTCCCGGACGAACTTGAAAGACTGGCGGCCCAGCGAGGTACGGTTCTACACGATGCCTGGCTGAGTCACATCGGTCACAAACGTCCAGGAACACCGGCAGGGCTGCCTCTGGAGGATGCCCGATTGAACGCCGTTCGCCTGGAAGAGCAGATGACATCCATGATCGCTGCAGGGCGTTAGTTCCCATTGAGTCTTCGGCAGATACAAGTCGAACGCATGTCCGTCTGATTCAAAGAGTTCCCGCGGTGATTGCGTCGTGAGCGCCTTTTGCAATTGAAGGACACTTCTGCCGACTCAGCCGGTGCAACCACTCGTCGTCGGCTGAGAGAAACACCGGGCTATTTTCCCGCAGTTTCCACCTTCGATAATAAATCGACCACACGACTTCCGGGCCATGATCCGCTCTGCCTGAGCATGGTGCCACTGATTTCATCCCGAGGTTCGGGAGTGGTGCGAGGCTGACAATATGGGCAATCAACGGAATAAACGATTCGTCCGCATCGTGAACACTCACGCGGCCCGTGGCTATGTCGTTGTTCCCGTTTGACCTGAAGCCACGCGACTCGCATCATGGCGAGAAACAACAGCAGCGACAGCATCCACGACCAGGGAGCCTCGCCGAACCTCAGCAGCGCTGCGGTCAGAGCACAAGCACTGGCTCCGCAAATGAGATAGGGCCAGATCTTCCGAACACGTTCGTGCTTTTCGTTCGTTGCGCATTCGGCCGACCACAGTCGACCAAGCGATTCTCTGCGAAGAACAGTGACGGCCGTGACTTCCGGACTGCGAATCGCGGTCAGCAGGCGTTCGATGTTTTCCAGAACGCGGTACACATCTCGTTCGTTCAGTTGATTCTGATGAGCCCAGCGATTTCGGAAGTCGCGAAGTTCACTGACCAAACTTCGTTCGACGAAAGTCAACTCATTACGAAACAGATCGTTCCAGTGATCCCACATGAAGACCAGCAGTCCCTGGGCGTCCCACATCTGACTTTCTGAGGCCAGCAGCTCATCACGCAGCATGCAGCGAATCCGGGCTGACACATAGGGTCGCAGACCGGTCGCGAGATTCTTCAAACCAATGGAAACAGGATCCTTCACGGGAGCCCCCTCGATGGAGACAATAGCGGAACAGCGGCGGGGATTGTTTTCAGCCACCCCAGTACGATTCCGCAGATATTCCAAAGAATCAGGCCCACCCCTGGGACTGGTACAAGTTCCTGTTGGTTGTGCTGATTTTGCAGCCTGTAGTGGAAATCGACGCGTCAGACCTGCAATTTTCTCGACCTCGCCTGAGTTTATGTTTTCCCGACTTGGTTATTCCGGAGCTGAATCGTGTCAAAAACCGTGCTGAGCGTTGGCCAATGTCGTCCGGATGGCGCCGCCATCTCGCATTATATGAAAACGAATTTCGGAGCGACTGTGATTGCTGTCGATCTGCCGGACCAGGCGCTTGCCGCGCTGGAGTCCAGTCCGATTGATCTGGTTCTGATCAACCGCAAGCTTGACATCGACATGAGCGATGGACTTGAGATCCTGAAGTCAATTCGATCCGGATCCTCGAAACGTGATGTGCCAGTGATGCTCGTGTCGAACTACCCCGACTGGCAGGAGAAAGCCGTTCAGATGGGAGCCGCGTATGGCTTTGGCAAAGCGGAACTGAACCGCCCCGAAACCCGCGCTCGGCTGGCGGCCATTCTGGACGCGATGTAGTGGTGTGATGTGCCCCGTGGTGTTCGAGTGAACGAAGCCATCAGGGGAGTCACTGATCCATGAACTGCAATTGTGAGCGCAGAGTCGGCTCTTTTCGTCGACTTCGCGCGACTCTGCTCGTTGTACGCCATTTTGAAAAGTTCTTCACCCAGAAATTAAAACGTGCTCAGGATTGGTGCCATCGAATTGTGTCAACCTGTCGTGCTGGCTGCGTTGAGTGGTTACAGCGACTGGCCGATGCGCGCGTTGGCGAGAAGGATGGGAGCCCCCTACACACTATGCGAGGTGATGATTGATTCGTTTGTCAATTCGCTGAAAGACCGAGCGAAGACGCGACATCATCTGTATCTTGAAGCCACCGATCATCCGGCAGGTGCTCAGTTGATGGGTGCTGATCCGGAGGAGTTTCCACCCGCGGCAGGGAGGCTGGTTGAAGCTGGTTTTGATGTGATTGACATCAATTTTGGTTGTCCGGCGAAGAGAGCGTCCGGGCGATGTCGGGGCGGGTATCATCTGGGGCAGCCGAACGTTGCGATTCAAATCCTGCAGAAAGTGCGCGGTGCAGTGCCTCGAGACATTCCGGTCACAGTGAAGATGCGACGGGGGCTGGATGATACGGATCAGAGCCGCGATAACTTTTTTCGTATCATCGAAGCGGCATTTGATCTCGGCATTGCTGCGGTCACAGTGCATGGTCGAACGGTTGTTCAGAAGTATGTCGGTCCGAGTCGATGGTCGTTCCTGAAAGAGGTCCGCGCGCGGTTCCCCGATCGAACGTTGCTGGGGAGCGGCGATTTGTTTACGGCGGAAGACTGTGTTCGCATGCTCCGAGAAACTGGAGTCAACGGAGTTACGGCCGCCCGCGGAGCCATCGGAAATCCGTGGATTTTCGTGCAGTCGGCAGCACTCCTGCGAGGCGAGCCCCTTCCCGCACCTCCCACGATTCATGAGCAACGCGATGTTCTGTGTGAACACTTTCGACTGGCCGAACAGATTTTGCCCGAAGATCAGGCTTCGAAGCAGCTGCGAAAATTTTGTATTCACTATTCCGGATGGCATCCGGACTCTGACAATGTCCGGGCTGCCTTCATTGCCGTTCGTCATGGCAGCGACTGGAAGCGAGTGATTGCGACCCATTATGCACACGATAGTCCCGGCCAGTATCCCGCGAGGCCCGGAGGTGTTTCAAACGAGATCAGTTCCGTGAATGAGGGCTGTGGTCTCGAATAAGATGATGCCCGGCGGCTGGTGTTTGATGTCATGCCCCGGTGTTTCCTCGAGGGACGCGGGCCTCAACGGATTCGGATCTCTGGAAGCGGTTCCGCATGCCGATCCGATGTGCCGGCCGACGCATCTGACGGGTTCCTGTTTGCTGTGACGGCAGACGTCGACGTCCGTGAACGACATGTGCCCTTTTGTCGGCCGTAGTGTTGGTTGTAGCGAACTGGCAGCCTTGGCATCTGAAGTCAGGAAAAAATATAACTCGCTGAGACGAAATTTCGAATAGACGGCAGCGGGCGGCGAACAGTCGCCGCCGAGGCGGCTCGTCGAAACCATTTTCTTTGTGAATGCAGATCCCCATGTCAGATCAGGAAGCTCAATCTTCTGGTGAAGTTACGACGGACTTACGGATGCATGGCGAGGACCGAAGCATTCCAGAGCAGATGCTGAGTGGACTGTTGTTTGGATTGTCGTTGCCAGAGCGGCTCGTCCGCAGCGCAGTGGGAATCACGGCGGGGACAGCGAAGGAAATCGCGGAGTTTGTCGTCCCGCAGGCGTTTCAGTCGTCAAAAAGTTATGAGGTGGCCGTTCGAAACTCTCTGAACTTTCTGATCTCAACGGTTGCTACCGTGTCAGAGTCGAACGGGATCGCGACGTCGGATTCTGTTGTACCGGATGCAACCGTTTCGAATACCGTGGGTCCCGCGGAGGGACCTGCTGATCCGGCCTCGATGGATCCGGGTCGGTTTATCGCAAAAAAAGCAGTCGGCAATTTCATTGATATCGCCGGACTGACCACGCTGCATGTGTCACCGCTCTGGATTCTGGCGATTGTCAGCGACGCGGCTTATGGAACGAAGACATATCTGTCCGAGTTGGCTTCCGAGTTGCAGAAGCAGGGACTGATCGACGACAGCTCAACCATTCACAAGGTCGACGATTTGTTTGCCGCCGTTCAGAACGCCAGCGGTAAGGCCGCCAGTCAGTTCGATCAGCCGCCGTTGTCTCTGAGTGAGCTGAAAGAAAGTATCCATCAGACACGTGCGGCTTTGAACGAAGTGGATCCGACGTTACTGATTCCGGAATCGGAAATCCGACGTTACTGGGACGACATGAAGCAACTGGCGACTCGGGAGAACATCAGCCTTCTCGGCGTTTCCGGCGCTGTCGCCATGCAGGCGGTGGAGTCTATCCGAGGTGTTTCTCAGGGAACGCTGACCGGGCTGTTTGTGGCGGGGAAGATTGTGAATCGTAACATCTTCAGTCACTACATCTCCGCGCTGGCGACCATTCATCGGCAGGGAATCTGGTCGTCTGTCAGGGATTCCTGCGGTCCCTACGTGGAGATGGCGTGGAGTAATTTCACGTCATCGAGAAAGACGTGGACAGAGCAGGTTCTGGACCCTTCTCATGTCACGACTCTGTGGGACAAGGTGCGATCGATGTTTCGAGGCAGTCAGCCTTCGACCTCAGCTGACGAAGGATGAACGCGATCGGCTCATGCTTTCGGGCGTCAGCCGTGCGATATCTCCCCGGCGGAGGGCTCTTCTGTCCATTCAAGAACCAGCAGGTCTTTCCCATCGGGCGGGTGAGGAAGTTTTGTTCCGGATGGAACCACGACGGGTTCGATTGCTGCAACGCAATCGCTGCAAAGATATTCCACAACCCACTTGAAGGAGGGGACAGTCCTGGTCACCGTCTTCCTCATGAGTTTTCGCTTCGTAAACAGATCCGCGCGACAGCCGGGAACCCACGAAAGCCAGACAAGCTGCTTTGGTTGAGTCATGATGTTTCGGTCACTCTCATGCTCGCAGCAGATGGTTTCGCAGTGTCTGCATTCTGGTGTACTGGGGCCGGGCAGGCAGATGTCTTCAAGCTCCACGCCCCAGCAGGTGGTGGTGATTTTCTTTTCGGACTTCTCCAGCCGACAAACCTTGCGGCATCGAGTGGCTGCGCATCCGCATCGACGGCAGCCACCCTGTTCTGCTTTTGCAGACGAAGCGCACTTTGCCATGGTAAGCGCAGCGAGAGCCGAGCCAAACATGTGGCGACGAGTCAGCGTGGGCACAGGGTCGCTGTTTGTCATTTCAGAATTCTTTCCCAGCAGAGCGTTCAAGAGATCTGACTTCGTTGAGCCGACAGCACCGGACGAGATTCGCTCGCATTCGGCAATGCGCTGTTGTTCGTTGAGCATGGTATGAATGGATCACCAGTTGAAATCGAATCGCATGGCCAGCAGATCAGATTCAGTTGCCCCAAAAGTTGTCTGAGCGGTTGTGACAGGATGAATCCAGTCGAACATCAGGCGAGTTCGATCGTTCCAGTACCAGTTGAAGCCAGTCGTCAGGTCGTTGTACTGGCCTCGATTGAGTTGATCCAGATTCAGGTTCGAGTAGCGAGTTTTCAATTCAAGAGCACCGGGACTGAAGGCCCCGGGCGTCCAGAAAAAGTTGGAGATCGGAACATTGCGACCGAACTGCGCACCGTGCTGGCCGAAGCGATCATAGACTCGATTTTCACCAGTCAGGAAATAGCTCAGATGTGCATAGGCACCACTCAGCGATTCGGGTCCGGTCTGGGAATCAACGCTGCAGAGAAATCCTTCACCCTGCAGCGTCACCGGACCCATCACGGCAGCAAATTCCACGTTGCCGATGGTGTATTGATCGGCCGTGATGTTGCCGCTGCTGATCAGTCGGGTTCCCTCGCGGATCTGCGGTCGGGCTCGGAAACTCACAGAGCCATCCTGATCCTGCGTGTGCAGAATGCCAACGCCTGTGTGGATCAGATATCGTCCGTTGGAGGGTTCGTCGTAGAAGGGTGTCCACGTCAGCCGACCGGAGACTCGGCAGCCCTGGTTGTCGTCGACGCGCTCCTTCAGCCCTTCACTGATGCTGTCGAAAAATACGCCCGTCGCCCAGCCAACATTCTGGTCATCGGTGCAGTTGTAAAGCGCCAAACCGACTTCACGATCCGCACAGAAGATGCCTTGAGTCGGAATGGACCGCTCCAGAAAGATGTTGTTGGTATCGTTGGTGACCTGTTCAAGACCGAATGGTACGAAGAAGTTGCCGATGCGAAGTCGCCCGATGGGAGTTTCGTTGATCGAGAAGTACGCATCCTTCACATCAGGTGATGTGACAATGCCCGCCGGACTCGCGCCCACGGATTCTGGTTCCAGAGTCATCTGCAGGCGAAAATCCAGCTGACCATAACCGGTGCCGTCGGCCACAAGTCGCAAACGACGGAATTCAAAGTAATCATTCGTATCGGCAATCGCCGGGTCAGCGTTGGCCCAGTTGATGTAATCCAATTGAACGTGACCGCCAAGTTTGACGGTCCACTTGTCCGTCGACAGATCCTGCCAGCCTTCAGCCTTCTTCGCGTCGTCGTCCCGCTTCTTCTTTTCCGACTCGACTTGCTTCTTGTCAGTCGACTCAAGCTGGTCTATTCGCTGCTGGAGCTTCGCGAGTTGCTTTTCAAAAGTCTCAGTTCCTCCGTGAACTGGGGGCGCCGCATCCTGGTCCGGCATCTCATCAAAGAAAATCGGCGATGCCACAGGGCCATCGGGGATTTGTTCTTCCATGGCCAGGAACGGGCTGGCGTCGCCAAACTTTGCCGAAACGAACTCGCTGGGACCAGTGTTCGGTCCTGGGTCCACCGATGCAGAGACTTGGCCAGCCGGCGTTGACTCAACCGCGATCAGGGCGACGGTGAGGCTCAGCAGGAGCCCTCGGTGCAGGCAGAATTCACGGAATTGAGGCATTTCCTTCGTCTTCCATGACGATGGGACAGGGAGCAGATTCCGTAGATCGTCCGTAACGAAGGAATCGTCTCCAGCCTCCGGTTGTCCGGTCAGCGGAAAGGCTTGCGTTGAGCAGCAGCGGGAACCACTGCTCTGACATATTCGACAAAAGACTGCAGAAGAAATGAGAGAGCTGTTTGCGGATGGCGAAAACCGCGTCGATGAATCCGCATCCTGTGGCGAGTTGTGTGGCAATGGCGAGGGATGAATTCTTTTCGTGCCGCAGGACAAGGATCTGGAGCATAAAATGCCGGTTCCTGAAAGCAGTCCATTTCATCCTCGGCCTGTTGCACTCAGACGGCCGGCCGACGGATCGTAGCGCCAGAGAACTACTGCCGCGGGAGAAATCTCTCCAGCCACGCAGGAATCGGCATCGACCCCATCTCGAAGATGTCCCTGCGATTCAGGGGGACTTTCATCGTGTTTGCCAGATGCCACGCAATGTACTCAGCCTGCTGGGATGGTAATCCGGTCATCAGAATCACTTTGCGATCATCCAGATGGTGAACACTGATCGTTTTCGAAAGACCTGTACGGCCAGAAGAGACGGGTCCGAATTCCAGCTCAATGGCCTTGATCTCTTCGCGGCCAAGGCGATAGTTCCCCCACCACGGTATGGGTGAGTGTCGGATACGCAGCGTATCCATGTCGAGAATGATCTTTGTGGAGTTCAGCAGCCCTGCCATCACGTAATAAGTCATCGCGAGGCCTATGGCGACGTGTCCAATGGGAAAGAGAACGGCAAACCACTCGAAGGGACCTTGATTTCCTTTTCCAGACAGAGCCAGCCAGTACCAGAAGACCAGAAAGCCGTCCCATGCGATGCAAAAGAAAAGCAAACCGATCATAAACGCGTGAAACCATCGGCGGCGAATGATGCGTTCGCCCATCGAGCCTTCTTCTTCGGTGATCCCGCCAGGCCGTGAGGGAGCTGTTTCAGTGTCCGTTGAGATGGCAGAACTGTTGGTTGCGGATACAGCCGGCGAGTCGATCGTGAAAACCACTTCGCAGAAGCTGCATTTCGCCAGCATAGTGACAACGTTGACGTCAGCGGCGGGAACCGCATTTCGGCACTGAGGACAACGAACATCAAGAATGGACATCTGCTTCCTTTCCGTGGCCGATGAGAACACGCCAGCATGCGCGGGTTCACGGAAAGTAGCGGTTTGTTACTGTTTTTGCGAGATCTGCTGCCAGGCACTTACGACCTGGTCGTCCGCATGTTTGACTGAGCGCGAGCTGACGACACGGTCAGATACAGCAGCATTGCCGTCTGGTGATGAGCCTTTTCATGCCGATCGCGTGCGTTGCTTCATGTTCAAGCGGTCGTTCTTCATTGCCATGAAAGAGCCGAATTCCAGTCAGCCGCGGCTGCAGCGTCGATTGTGAACACCGCGCGATGGACGACTTCGATAAGCCCTGATCTGGCCGCTATCGCAGACTCTCCAGATAGGCAATCAGATCGGCCAGTTGTTCCGGAGACAGGTTGCCGACGATGCCATTCGGCATCATCGAGAGTTCCTGCTTCACGCGATCGTCGATGTCGTCCTGAATCAGGTCGCGGGAGATGCCGGTGGCGTCGCGCAAGGTGACGGTCTCTGCGCTTTCGAGGACCACGAAGCCGGTATAGACCTTTCCATCGGCCATTGCGAAAGCCCAGGTGTCGAATCCCTGAGCGATCTTTTTGCCTGGTTGGACAATGGATTCAATCAGCTCGGCTCGCTTGTAGCGTCTGCCGATATCAACGAGGTGCGGGCCTTTGGGCTGCTGGCCGTTCGCAAACGTATGGCAGTTGATGCATGACTGCTGTTTGAACAGAGCCTTGCCTTTTTCCGGGTCGCCAGGAGTCGCCGCAGCTCGCTGAGCGATCATGTCGAACGCAAGATTTGCGATGACATTGGGATCGTTGGGATCGGCTTTCGGAAGGACGATGGCCTTTTCCTCTGCCTTCATCGCGACGTCTGCTGAAAGTCCATCGAGATTCACGACGTGCTTCTTCAGCTGTTCTGTCAGATGTGCATTCAGTGAATCGTCGGCTTCGGTCATGGCCACTTTGATCGCGTCGGCGATGCGGTTGGAATCACTCCACTTTTGGCGATCATAGTACGGGCCGGTGGTGTCCGGACGAGTTCCCCACCACTTCGGGCTGTCGACGGTGAATTCGCCCTCGCGATGATACAAACGAATGAGCGTCGTCCAGACATCGCGACGCAGAGAATCGTCTCGACTGGTGCTGAGAACTTTGAAGAGACCATCAACCGTCTTCGGATCATGCAGATGCTTCAACGCCGCAACCGCACCAGCTCGATGAGGGGTTTTGAGTGCTTCAAGACAGGCTTCGATCGCATTGAGCTGCACGATCGCTTTGACTGCCAGATGCGGGATGACACGATCGGGATCAGGAAGACGCCATGCGTCAACAGATTCAGTGCCTTTGGGTTCGGTAGCACCGATTCTGATTGCATAGGATCCGGGAGCGACTTTCGCCTTGAACGAACCGGCCTGAATCGTTGCCGCTGTCGCCGTAGTACCGTTGTTTTGCAGCTCGATCACACCAGCGTCCAGTTTCCGGCCATCCAGAACAATCGTCCCGGTGACGGCCGCCTGATGTGACGCTGGCGACGCAAGCTCCAGCAGCTTCTTTGCGGATCGAACATCACCCATCCGCCCGACGGCAATCACAGCCGCCGCGACGACACGGGGATTGCTGTCATCCAGTTTGGAGAATACAGGGGCTATCAGGCTCTTATCGATCTGCGTCTTCCGATCCGCTGCGGCTCGAATCACCTGCTCGCGCAATTCGGCATCGATTAACAAAGTCGTAAAGGCGGCCTTGAAGGCATCCCAACTGACCTGTCGTAATGTCCAGACTGCAGCGATGCGAGAATTTACGGAAGCCGTGTGATCCTTCGCGAGTGCCACGAGGCCGTCAGCAATCTGAGACGAGCCGGATCGAACAACTAACGCCCGACTGGCAGACTGGCGCAGAGCATCGGATGGACTTCGCAGTAATTGCACTGTCGCCCCATCATTGAGGTTCTTCAAATTCGCCGCAGGATGAGCCACATAATTTTCAGGCGTCACCATTGCCACAAAACCAACATCAGGGCGTTCAAAAGAAAAACCGCCGTTCTTCCAGCTTGTGACAAACAAACGACCGCTGGCGTCGGCGTCGGCGTCGGTCGGGCGCGGAATCGTTAGGAACGCATCCTGCTGAGCATCAAACGTGGCACCGTGGCGCGGCAATCGGTGACTGAAGACTTCACTGCGTCCCCAGTCACACGTCAGCAGCATGTCATTATAAGGTGATGGCCAGCGATCATCCTGAAAGTACAGTGCGCCGCAGCCGGATCCTCCACCGTAGTCAGCCAGCGCCGGCATAATCTCTTCGGTAAAGTTGATGTACTGAGACGGGTAACCATAGTTGGCCATCTGCATGACGTGCGACAGACGAATGTCCCAGCCGCCGCCGTCGTTGGTGTTGTCTCGAGTGAACAGATTCATCGCGGGATCAATCGCCACATCGACAATGTTACGCTGGCCCCAGGAGAAGACCTCCATTTCGGTACCGTCCGGGCGAATTCGAACGACACCGCCTCCTCGCTTGCTGAGTACCGTGCCGTCCTTCGCGATGGCCTTGTTGAATCCAAAGTCGCCGACAGCGATGTAGATCCAGCCGTCGATGCCCATGCGAATTCCGTTGGTTGTGTGGTCAGCTCCTCGCTTGTTCACTTCATCGGTACTGATGCCTTCAATCAGAACTTCGCTCTTGTCTGATGTGCCATCGCCGTCAACATCATGAAAGACGGACAGAAACGGCGGATGAAGAACCCACAGAGAACCGTTGTCGTACATCAGTCCGCGGGGATGATCCATCTTTGCGAAGTCGTTAAACTTGTCGGCCTTGCCATCGCCATCGGTGTCAATGCATCGCACCACTTTGCCTCGACCGGGATCTTTTCCGAGCGAACCCTGTTCATCGACGCCGACGAACACTTCTCCGTCGACTGATGTTGTAATGCAGACCGGATAAGTCACCTGCGGCGGACCGGCGAAGATGCGGACGTCGAAGCCTTTCGGTGCTTTGACATCTTCGACACTGGCTGAGGATTCCCTTCCTGCGGAGACACCTTCGGGCAAAGGAGGAAGGTCCCCGGGATACACTTCGATTTCCCAGATGCTGCCCCAGCCACCTCCGTTGGATCCCCTGAAGGTGATCTTCAGATAACGAGCATCGTCGGTTTTGACTTCATCAACGGACAGCCCGTTTCGTTCTTTGTTGTCCGAGCGATCAGCCAGCATGGTCCAGTCGTTGCCGTCGGCTGAGGATTCAATTGTGTACTGGTAAGCCGTGTTACTCGATTCCCAATGCAGCCGCACGTTGCGAACAGACTGTGGCTTTTCCATGTCGATGGTAATTGATTCGCCTGAGTTCGGCCCCGCCGCACACCAGCGAGTGTCGAGGCGTCCGTCGACGGCGTTCTTTGCGAAGTTGTTTTTTCCGGTTTCTTCGCTGCTGGCTTTGGCCGTCTTGTTGAAGACCAGATTGCCTTCGCCGCAGCAGCCCTGAGTCAGCACCGGGCTGTTTTTTTCGATCTTCGCCGTGGCCAGTGCACGAATCTCCTCATCCTGCTGAACGGTGATGGGAGTGAAGTCTTTCACAGGATCGCAACCGACTGCCCACAGCAGTCCTTTGGTGACCATATCCAGATAGGTGGGTTCGACCATCGTTTCGTTGTAGTGACCAACCGTTGTCGCGAAGACCTTTGTTCCTCGATAATCGTTCGTCCAGATGCAGACCTGAGGTTCGTTATTGTCCTGTCGATTGGCAACAGCCAGGGGAGTTGCCGTATCAAAGACTTTGGCGGCGTGGTAAAGCTCGCCTTTGGGCACGACGAAACGTTCGCCGAATCCATCCATGATCGGATGGTCAGGTTTGAGGTTGTTGATCGTGTACGAATAATGGGGACCGTGACCGGGAGACTGCACACCGCAGAATTCGAACCAGCGATCATCACCAACTCGATAACAGTGCATTGCGCAATGAATCAGGATGGCTGGCAGACCCTCACGATGAGGCTTCAGAATGCGATCCACAAACTCCTTGTCGTTGACGTGTGCGAAGCATTCATTGTGAACCACGATGTCGAAACCATCCGCCCAGTTCGGATCATCGTAGAGCGGGATCTTTGTGTCTGTTGACGTCCCGCCCTGATGCACGACGGTCCACCGCACGTCGGCTCGCGCGCTGATTCCGCGAGTCAGAATGAGCTTCTGGCGATCGTAATCGTGGCAGCATCCTCCCGTGACCAGCAAAGCGTGAATCGGACGATCAACCTTTGTCGCAGACTCCTGCGCGATGAGCGACGAATTTGTCGGCGGGCACAACGACAGACAACACAAAAACGACAAAAACGCAGTGAAGCAACGCATGGAAAGAAGCTCGGTGGGTGACGTTACAGAAGAGGGGGGTGAGGAATCAGAGAGATCGATTTGAGATCTCTGCTCCGGGCGATCAGCCGAGTGCCGGAGAGGAGGCCAAACTAACACGATTCCGGGCGGATGCAACCAAAAGCGGGCTCCTGTCAGCGATGATCAGCCAGCGTCCTGTGTACGAAGCTGGAGGTGGACAGCCAGAAACCGGGGAATCGCGGTTTGCACTGCTGAAGTCCCAGGGAATGCAGAAGACGATCGCGGACTTCACGGGCTTTTGGAGGGGTCTGGAGGTGCAGGTTCGTCCGCGGCTGAAACTGGAACACATCTGGCATTGAAACTGGTGGATTTGAAATGATGGCCACCGGGCCGCTCACGTGACTTCCCTCAGATCGCCGACAACAATGACACCGTTTTCGTGGCAGTCAATCGGATTGGACTCCTGCTGCCCCATGTTGGCTAATTATGCGGAAGAAAATGTGACAACTCCTGAACCATTGCTGCTGCTTCATCCGTCCGACAACCTTGCCGTGGCCCGGCGAGCATTAAAGGCAGGCGAGTTGATTCCCGCAGGCGGTCAGACGATAGAGACTGCGGAAGCAATTCCAGCGAACCATAAAGTTGCGATCGTTCCGATTGCTGCGGGAAAAACCATTCGTAAGTTCGGCCAGCCGATCGGCTCAGCCCTGAATGACATTCAGCCGGGGCAATGGATTCACGTTCATAACGTCAGCATCGAACGGGAACGAGCGGAGTACGAGTACTCAACGGATCTGATCGAATTTCCGACGCCATCAGCGCGAACGTTTATGGGATTTCGGCGTCCAGATGGCAAAGCGGGAACTCGAAACTACATCGCGGTAATCAGCACGGTGAATTGTTCGGCAACAACGTCGCGGTATGTGGCTCAGGAATTGGCGAAGTCCGATCTGAGTCGTTATCCAAACATCGATGGTGTCATCCCGGTCGTCCACAAAAGTGGCTGCGCGTTCGCTTACAACAGTACGGATCATCATCTTCTGAATCGAACGCTCGCGGGATTCGCACGTCATCCGAACATCGCTGCGTGCCTCGTGCTGGGGCTCGGTTGTGAGACGGCTCAGGCGGGCCATCTGCAGGAGACTCAGGGGCTGGTTCAGCTGACAGGCTTCGGCAGGAAGGAACCAGATCCGACTCTCCCGATGATTCTGAACATTCAGGAAGTCGGCGGAGTTCGAAAGACCGTTGATCGAGCCGTCGGGGTTCTTCGCGAACTGCTGGGGCATGCTGATTCCGCACGGCGTGAACCGATGCCTCTTTCGGAGTTGATCCTTGGACTTCAGTGCGGCGGCAGCGACGGAGCCAGCGGAATTACAGCGAATCCGGCTCTGGGATATGCAAGCGATCTGCTGGTAGCTCACGGAGCAGGCTCAGTGCTGGCGGAGACTCCGGAAGTCTATGGTGCGGAGCAGCTGCTGACGCGGCGTTCGATCAACCGCAAGGTGGCTGATCGATTGCTGGAACGAATTCGCTGGTGGGAAGATTACGCCCGTCACAACAACGCATCGATCGATAATAATCCATCGTATGGCAACAAACAGGGGGGCCTGACGACAATTATCGAAAAGTCTCTCGGGGCCGTCGCAAAAGGCGGCACAGCTCCGCTGCGAGCGGTTTACGAGTTTGCTGAGCCTGTCACGGAAAAAGGCTTTACGTTCATGGATACGCCAGGCTACGACCCAATTTCAGTCACGGGACTTGTTGCAGGCGGGTGTCAGGTGATCGTGTTTACGACGGGTCGAGGCAGTTGCTTTGGATGCAAGCCGTCTCCGACCATCAAAGTGGCGACGAATTCCCCCATCTATCACCGCATGCGAGATGACATGGATATCAATGCCGGCCGCATCCTCGAGGGTGCAAGTGTTGAAGAAGTCGGTCGGGAAATCTTTGAAAGGATCATTGCCACAGCGAGTGGTGAGAAAACCCTGAGCGAGCAACAGGGTATTGGCGACGAAGAATTCTGCCCCTGGATGCCAGGCCCGATCTTCTGATTCCCGGGTGCTCAAGGAATCCCGACGGGCGAAGGGGTATCCGCAGGACAGACACGTCACCCATCATCAGCTGTGTGTTCTATGAAACGAGAAGAGCCTGCCAGAGTTTGGCAGGCTCTTCTGTTTCAGTTCAGGACCAGGAGTCGATTACTTCTTCTCTTCGGTGGCAGGAGCAGCGGCATCGCCAGCGGCAGCCGGAGCAGCAGCATCACCGGCAGGAGCAGCGGCGTCGCCCGCTGGTGCAGCAGCAGGAGCAGCGGCTTCCGCAGGAGCAGCAGCGGCCGGAGGCGCAGATGATGGTGTTGTCGTTGTTTCAGTGGCAGGTTCTCCACAGCCAACCTGAACGAGGCACAATGCTGACAAAAAAGCTGCGAATCCAAAGTTCTTCATGAGTGACTCCGAGTATTCTCTGATCAGGGGAGATTTATGACCCGCTGCGAGCCCAATGAACGCAGGGGCCGAACAATCAAATGCACTTCTAACACATGGTCGAAATTCTGTGGCGCTACGTTCGGGCGGAAGACCACGTACCCAAGACAGCCATGCTGCCGTACGAAATCGTGGTCGCTTTCCGCTCCGGTATGATCCGCCGAGATCAATCTAGCAATCCCGAATTCAAATACACTCCTCGCGATCGTGGCCACGGAAAATTCTTGTGGAACGGAATCACCTGATCACCCCCGGTGCTGCTGGACTTCAGCGGAGGCAGGCAGTCGAGGATCAATCGGAATCTCAGGAACAGCATCGATCTGGTGTTGAAGAGGCTCTCTCCCGGCGATATGCTGCCCCGTTTCGCCAAAAGTGGCCGGTTTTGCTGCGTCAACGGGGGGTCATGTGTGGTCCTTATTGACCGCAAGAGACTCGCTAGTCCGGACGTTTTCAGTGGATAACACGGAAAATGCTTCGGGAAATGCCCGGTTTCGGTCGACACTTTGGCATCGCGAATGCCTGCGCCTGGTTTTCGGCAGCTTTTGCTGCTGAATGCTGTCATTCTGGATGGCATTCATCAATGGGCGCGTTCATGTTTGGATTCAGGGTCTGTTCAGATGTCAGAAGACTTGTTGTTGAAGGCCGAGCGACGCTCGAAACTGGGTTCAGTCGACACGAAGCGTCTGCGGGCTTCTGGTCGTGTGCCTGCGAACATTTACGGTTTGGGTCAGGCTGCGGAAGCTGTTTCGGTTTGCAGTGAGGCAGTCGAAAAGCTGGTTGCCACTCGATCGTCGGTTGTTGATGTGGAAGTGGATGGCAAGGTCAACAAGGCGGTTGTTCAGGAGTTGCAGTGGGACGTGTTCACTACGGCAGTTCAGCATGTAGACCTTCGTCGAGTTGATCCCGATGGCCGGGCGACTGTCGAGGTGTCTCTGGAATTTCGAGGCGAGCCGGTTGGACTGAAGGATGGGGGAGTTCTTCGTCAGCTCCACAAGAAGGTGTCAATCAACTGTCCTGACTATCGCATACCGAAGTCGATTGTCGTTCGTATTGGTGGTTTGCAGGTTGGTGACTCTGTGAAGGCTGGTGATCTGCAATTGCCCGAACATGCGACTTTGGTAACGTCCGCTGCTGAGGTTCTGATTGAACTTTACGATCCACGCAAAGTGTGATTTCTGCAGGGTGTTATGAATGAAGTTGGTGGTGGGTCTGGGGAACCCGGGTTCCCAGTATAAAGGGACTCGTCACAACATAGGTTTTGAGGTTGTTGCGGAACTTGTGCGGAGGCTGATTCCGGGAAGGCCTCAGTCAAGATTTCACTCGGAAGTGTACGAATCGTTTGTTGGTGGCGAAAAAGTCCTCTTGATTGCCCCGCAAACATTCATGAATCGCAGTGGTGAAGCGGTTCGGCAGGTTGTGAAGTTCTATCAGGTCGCTGCAGATGATATCGTCGTGATCTGTGACGATATGAATCTGCCTGCTGGAAAGCTTCGCTGGCGTGGGTCTGGCTCGTCAGGTGGTCAAAAGGGGCTGTCCGATATTTTGCAGAAGTTGGGTTCGGAAAATGTGCCTCGGCTCCGCATGGGAGTTGGGCGTCCGCCGGGTCAGATTGATCCGGCTGACTGGGTTCTGTCAAAGTTCCGTCCGGATGAAAGAGCGGATGTTGAGTTGATGACGGTGCTTGCGGCAGATTCCGTGGACCTGTGGATCAAAGAGGGTTTAGTCAGCGTGATGAATCGATACAATCGTTCATCCGGGGACTGACAGATTGATTTTAGATCGGGCCCGACTCGGGTCCGGATGTTGTTCATTGGGAGCTTTGCGTGTCCGTTGTTACTGAAAAACCCGTGCGTGAGCACTTGTATGAAGGCATGTTCCTGGTCGACAGCGGTAAATTCGCGATGGATCCGGATGCCGTTACCAACGACATTCTTGCGGTTCTGAAGCGTGCTGGAGCGACTGTGGTGGCTCATCGTCCGTGGCAGGACGGTAAATTGGCTTATGAGATCGAAGGAATGAAGAAGGGTCTTCATTACATTGTGTGTTTCACGATGCCGGGCAGCGGAATGAAGACTCTCGTCCGTCAGTGCTCGTTAAGTGAGACCATTGTTCGTCAGATGATTATTAATCATCCCCAGACGATCTTCGATGCAACTGTGGCGGCGATCAGCGGAACGGCCCCCCAAACCGTGGAGCCGGGGGTTGCTGAGGATGGAATTAGTGCCCTGGATGACGAGTGATCCCTCAGGACGCCAGGGAAGCGCTTTTTATTGAAAGTCATTGTCGGAGCATTTCAGCATGGCTTCCTTTAACAAAGTTATTCTCATGGGAAATCTGACCCGGGATCCCGAAGTGAGATATACGACCGGGGGCTCCGCAGTTTGCGACATTTCTCTCGCGGTGAGTTACAACTGGACGGATCGCCGAACCAATGAGAGAAAAGAAGAAGTGTCATTCATTGAAGTGACACTGTGGGGTAGAACCGCGGAGATCGCTGGAGAGTATCTCGCCAAAGGCCGTCCAGTCCTGATAGAAGGCCGGCTCCAGCAGGATCGCTGGGACGACAAAGAGACCGGACAGAAGCGTTCGAAACTGAAAGTTATTGCGGACGGAATGCAGCTTTTGGGTGGTCGACCGGAAGGAAATTCTGGCGGAGGAAATGCAGGCGGTCCCCCCCGTGCTGCGTCACCGCGGCCGAATTCCAAAGGCGGCGACACGTTTGTTGATGCGGCATCTGACCGAACTCCGGATCAGACATTCTATGACGATATGCCGCCAGGTGGTGATGACGTACCTTTCTGAAGTGATTCAGCTGAGGCACACAAGATTTTAATGATTTGGCGGGGTTTCGATCTGACGAGATCTCGTCCTGGACAACAGGTTCATTAAGGAATTCGGTTCGATGGCTAACACAACTCAGCCAACCACTTCCCGAAACGTTGAAGTGTTGCTTGTTCACGATGTGGAGAACCTTGGACATCGGGGAGAGATTGTTCGCGTCAAGCCCGGCTATGCACGCAATTATCTTCTTCCTCAGGGCAAGGCGACAATCGCTACGGCTCAGAACAAGCGAATGGTCGAAAAGCACAAGGAAAAGCTCGCTGCAATTGAAGCAGCACGCGTCAAGCAGTTCCAGAAGATCGCCGAAGCGGTCAGCAAGTACAGTGCAACGATCGAAGCTCATGCTACGGCAGACAACCATCTGTACGGTTCGGTGGTTGCCCGTGATATCAGTGAGGCACTGAAGACGGCCGGTCATCCGGTGGAAGCCGAGCACGTTCGTCTCGATGGACCGATCAAAGAGCTGGGCATGTACACAGTGAAGCTGAAGTTCCATGAAAAAGTTCAGACCGAAGTCAAAGTCTGGGTTGTGCCATCGGCCACAAGCGGCTGATACGGGCATTCAAAGGCGGAGCCATTCGGCTGCGTCGATCTGGTACTACTCTGAATCCTCAGGCAGATATTGTCTGAGGATTTTTTCTGCTCAGGACGCTGGCAAAACCGAGGCTTGCCTCGTCCCGGTCCTGATGCCGGTCTGCTGAACTCCCAGAGTACTTTTCTGAAGCGACGGGCTGCTGTCATGGCACAAGAGAAACGACCATTTGAACGCAGAACGTTTGATTCACAAAAGGGTCTTGACGACAAGATCCGACTTCCACCGCAGAATCTGGACGCTGAGCGTGGTGTGCTTGGCAGTATTCTGCTGATGAATGAAGCGATTGATGAAGTCGGGGAATCACTCAAGGCGGACCATTTCTACAGCGACGCGCACCAGAAGATTTATGCCGCGATTCAGCGACTCTATGAGAACGGTGTTCGAGGAATCGACCCCGTGACGCTGGCTGAAGAGATGGCCAGAAAAGGCGATCTGGAGGCTGCAGGAGGTGTCGCTTACCTCGGTGAGATCATCGAATCTGTGCCACACGCCGCGCACGTGCGATATTACGCGAGCATCGTGCGTGAAAAATGGATGCAACGCAGTCTGATTTATGCGTGTACGGAGATTTTGAGCGAGTGCTACGAGGCTGCGGAGAACGTCGAAGACCTATTGCAGAGCGCAGAACGCCGAATCTTCAGTATTCTCGAAGAGCAGGGTGGAGGAGCCAGCATCGCCATCAGCGACATTCTGATGGAAGCCTTTGATCGTATTGAGGAACGCCGCGGTAAAGTCGGCGATGTCACGGGTATCACTTCGGGTTTCGTGGATCTGGACCACCAGACAACAGGGTTCCAGCCCACGGAACTTATCATTCTGGCGGCTCGTCCATCCATGGGCAAAACAGCCCTGGTCTGCAATATTGCAGAAGCTGTTGCCAGGAAATCTGGTCAGGCGGTGTTGCTGTTCAGTCTGGAACAGTCCAATCTGGAGCTCGCAGAACGATTCATTGCCATCACCGCGCGAATCAATGGACATGACCTGCGAGCAGGAAACCTGACCGATGCTCAGCATGACCAACTGGTGAAAGCATCGGACGATCTGTCTCGGCTGCCTCTGTTTATTGATGACAAGCCCGGGCGAACAATGAGTCAGGTCGCTGCCTTGTCCCGCCGAATTCATCGTCGCTCGCCGCTCGGTGTGATCATCATCGACTATCTGCAGCTGATCGAACCTGACGACAAGAACTCCCCCCGCGAACAGCAGATTGCACAGATTTCACGACGATTGAAGTTTCTTGCAAAGGAACTTCGTGTGCCCGTTATTGCGCTGGCGCAGTTGAATCGAGGTGTCGAGCTTCGCGAGGATAAACGTCCTCGGCTGGCGGATCTTCGTGAAAGCGGTGCGATTGAGCAGGATGCCGACATGGTGATGTTCCTGCATCGTCCTGACGCATATGACCCCGAAGATCGACCGGGCGAAGCAGAAATCGTGATTGCCAAGCATCGAAGCGGTCCGACCGGCATCGTGCGTCTGACATGGCGAAAGGAATACATGCGTTTTGAGAACTACAGTCCGATGGCGGACAATGATTTCAATCTGTAGCGCTGGCATCGTGCGTCTGGTGACAACTCATAATGTGCCGGGAAGGATGTTGAACGACGGCCCAGTTCGCTCATGAGGCCATAAAACTGCTGGTGCCTGAATTCGCGAGGACCTGCCTCGAATTCCTGAGATCGGACTCGCTGGTTGTGCGCGCGTCATACCGGGCGGCTGTTACATGAAGAGCATGGGCGCGATACCTCGATACGGCACGTGCAGTTCATGGTCCGAACGGTGGTGATCGGATCATCGGTGGCGGCGTCACTGAAGGTTGAACAAAGCTCGTCAATGTACAGCGTGATCGGCTCATGGCGCGACCGCATCAACTGCATATCGCCGCATCGGTGTGAGCCTGTGACGTTCACGCGGTTCCTCTGGCAACGACCTTCCCAGCCGCCGGATGTCTTGTGAAGGCTCTGGAGACAGCGTCGACAGGAGCGAGCTGCAGAACGCGGTTGAGTTCGGACTGGGATCGGCAATCTGCAGAGCAAGGCTCAGTCGAGATACAGGAACTCATTCAGGTTCAGTGACATCAGGCAGAAATACCTGCGTGCCTGATCTGAATTGAGTCCGTTCTCCTTCTGAAGTTTCTCGATCAGATCCAGTCCCCGAGCGACCTCATCCGCCGATGGCTGACGCTGACAGACTCGCTGCAATGCGAGGCGGACCTGAGCTTCTACCGATTCCGGATGTTTTTTGGCGACCATCCTCGCGAATAAGTCCGATTGTTCCAGGATGAACTGACTGTTGAGCAGGCCCAGGGCCTGAGTCGGTTGAGTTGTCACGAAACGGGCTGGACAGGTCTGATCTGTGTCTGCCATGTCGAAGCTCTCAAGGATCTGATCGAGCAGTGATCGCTTGACGTGGATGTAGATGCTGCGACGGGCGGCATCCTCCGGCGCGGAGACACCCCAGCCGGACCCGGGTTGTGACTGGCCAGCCTTCACTTCGTCCGGGATCTTTGTGTAAATCGATGGCCCAAACATCCGATCGGCCGTCAGCGTCTCATTTGCCCACAGGATACTGTCGCGAACTTCTTCTGCCGACAGACGTCGCATATCGTAGCGCCAGAAGTGGTCATTGGTGGCATCAATCGCCAGAGCATTTTCGCGACCGCGCGAGCTCATCTGATAAGTCGCGGAAGTCATGATCAGACGATGCAGCGATTTCATGGACCAGCCTTTTTCGATGAAAGTCGCCGCGAGCCAGTCCAGCAGTTCCGGATGAGTCGGTCTGGTGCCCTGAAAGCCGAAGTCACTTGTGGATCGTACGATGCCGCGGCCGAAGTGGTAGTGCCACAGACGGTTCACCATGACTCGCGATGTCAGCGGATTCTCCGGACTTGTGATCCACTTCGCCAAAGCTGTGCGGCGACCACTCGAGGTACCGTTTGCTGGCGCCACGATTTCCGGAGTCGGCGGAGAAAGTACGGATGGAAACGCCGGTGGAACTTCATCACCCGGCGATCCCGGATTTCCTCTCAGCAGGATATGGGTCGGCTTCATTCCGGCCACATCTTCCTTCACACACAACGCCTGAGCCAGACCCGACGGCGGGTTGTCACGAAGCTGGTTGCGGCGATTTGTCAGATGTCGATAACGATTCACGTCTTTCTCGGTCAGTAAACCACCCTTGCGTTTTTCGATCAGGCGGACGCGGTTGACTTCATCCTGAAAGTCATCTTTTTCAACACCATTGAAGTCCGAAGTCACCTTCTTTTCGATATCCGTCAGATCGCGTTCCACGTTCCTGAGTTCGTTGGCATGTCGCTCGACAGCGGCTTTATAGAGATCAGCGTTTTCAGGCCTTGAAATCTCCACCACCGAAGCATCAAGGACCGATTCGTGCGATCGCTGGCCATAGCGTTTTACACCTCGAAAGAACGCGACAAGGCTGTAGTAATCGGACTGCGGAACAGGATCAATCTTGTGATCATGACATCGCGCGCAGTTGATGGACAGGCCGAGCAGTGACTGGCCCGTGGTGGTCACAATGTCGTCCAGATCATCGTAGTAGGCGAGTTCCGGATCGGCTGGTTCATCGTCCCAGCGGCCAAGTCGATAAAATCCGGTGGCGATGATGGACTCCGGAGTTCGATCAGGCAGTTCATCGCCTGCCAGTTGTTCCGTCAAAAAGCGATCGTAGGGTATGTCGCTGTTGATCGCCTGAATGACATAGTCACGATATCGCCAGACAAACGGCTTCGCTCCGTCACGTTCGTAACTGTTGGTTTCAGCATAACGCACCAGATCCAGCCAGTGTCGACCCCATTGCTCGCCATAATGAGGAGACTCCAGAAGATCGTCGATCAGCTTCGACCAGGCCTTCGGAGAAGGATCCTCTGCAAACTTTTTGACAGCATCGGGAGAGGGAGGCAGGCCTGTCAGATCGTAATACGCGCGTCGAATGAGCTCTCGAGGCTCCGCGCGCGGATTTGGGGTTAGTCCATTGGACTGCAGCTGATTGAGAATAAACGCATCGATCTCATTGTGAACCCAGTCACCATCCACCTTGGGAACGTCCGACTTTCGAACGGGTTGAAAAGACCAGTGCTTCTTTGTCTCCTCGTTCACCTTTGGTGCTTCTTTCGGAGATTCAAAATGAAGTGGCGTTCCGTCGGCGGACCATGCCAGTCCTTCCGAGACCCACCTTGTCAGCATGTCTATCTGCTTTGGAGACAACTGGCCCGTTGGCGGCATCTCGTAGCCATCATAGTTAACCGCCCTGAGCAGCAGACTCTCCGCCGGCGTTGTCAGATCCACGGCCGGGCCTGACTCGCCGCCTTTCAAAAAGCCTTCGCGACTGGTCAGGTCCAGACCACCCTTCGGTTTTTCACCGGAATGGCACTTGAGGCAGTTGGCCTCCAGAATGCCAACAACCTCCTTTTCGAAGAACTCTGCTCTGGCAGCAGATGCTTCGGGCTCATCCGCAGACAGAGGTCGCGTTTCAACAATGCCGACGAGCAACACAAGGGCTGACGCGATTCGATATGACATGGCAGGTATGCCTGAGGCGGGATGTCTGCTGGATTCGGACGATTTGTGTGCATCGCGATTCGCGAGCACCGTGCAATGCAGCAAAAAAGGGGGTGATCTCTGTCAGGAGGATACGCCTGCTGCTCACGTGTGACAAGTATGTTTATCCATGTCTCATCACATGTCCGACGTCGCGGAACAGTCGCTGCAGACCGTTTTGGTCTGCAGTCTTCCTGTTGACATTCTTCAGCAAGAGTCCGAATCGAAGCCACTGTTGCAGTCTGCTCTTCTCAGTGAACGATCGGTCCGGCAATTCATTGTTCCTCGGGATGAGAGACACGCTCAGAGGCCTGGGATGACGTCACGATCCCCGCATCGGGCCTTGACGGAAGTGCATCAACGACTTCGATCGAAACGACCGTTCGTCCAGTCGTCAGTCCCTCCAGCATGCGATGTGCCACAGGGATCACCTGATCGAGCGTGACGTGGAGAACGCTTTCTGTCAAAGCATGTGGCTTCCATTCGCCGGCCAGCTTTTGCCAGAGAGCCGGCCGGGAGTCGTCCGGGCACCAGGCCGAATCAATCCCGGCCAGCGTTATCCCACGCAGAATGAATGGATAAACGGTGATCGCCAGATTCGCACCACCAGCGACTCCGCAGGCGGCCACACATCCTCGGTGTTGAATCATCCTCAGGGCGGCGGACAGCACATCGCCACCCACCGTATCAATAGCGCCGGCGAATCCAGCTTTCAGCAGCGGACGGTCTGGAGCCTTCAGCAGTTCGTCACGATGCAGGACTCGAGCGGCCCCGATGCGACGCAGCCAATTTTCGTGATCAGCTTTACCTGTCAAGGCGACAACCTGATAGCCAAGCTGTGATAGAATCTGAATGGCCAGGGATGCAACTCCGCCCGTTGCTCCAGTGACCAGCACTTCGCCGGAGTTGGGATGCACCTCATGACGAAGCAGGGCTTCCACACACTGAGCAGCGGTGAACCCGGCTGTGCCGATCGCCATGGCTTCGTCGATTGTGAGCCCCGGAGGAAGAGGCAACACCCAGGAAACGGGAACCTGAATGAATTCAGCCCAGCCACCCCAGCGCTCCACTCCGAGTTCATGCCCGGTCGTGAGGACCGAACTGCCGACTGGAACAGAAGGATCAGGCGATTCCATAACAACGCCAGCCGCATCGATTCCGGGCACGTGCGGAAACGATCGCACAACTCCAGGATGCCCGCTCACTGCCAACGCATCCTTGTAATTGAGAGACGATCGTTGCACGCGAATTCGCACATGATCCTGAGGCAGCTCTGGCAGCGGCTGTTCCTCAATGGATGCCGACACATGGCCCTCGTTGGACCTGCGGATGACACAACAGCGAAAAATGTCCATTGCATCTGTTGAGGCACGCGTCATTGCATCACCAGTCCGCTCGAGCAAACAGGGCCAGGGAGAGACTTTGAAATGTCAATGTTTCACTGCTGTCGCAAAGAAGTGTGAGAGTCGAACGGGATTGCGTCAGCCAGGCACGGAGCAAAGCACAGTCAAGAGACTGGTTCGTTTGCCACAAGACGCCATCCCAGACTAACGCCATTTCGGTCAAAAGCAGTTCCGTGAGCACATTGTCGTCGTCGCGGGTGGTTGTTTCATCGATGGTCGGCACCAGCCGCAGTCGAATCTGTACACTTCGCCCCGCCGATAGTCCGGGAAATCTCACTCCAGTCAGTCGAATGGTCGCGCGGGACAGTCGATTCGGCCTGAAACGAGTATCAATATTCGCGGAGTACGTCACGGTGCTGATCGGCTGGCCGCCTGAACCGCTGCCGCCGAATCTCAGGTCAAACAGATTTTCCGACTGCTCACCACGCTGCGAGGTCTGCATCCTTGAAGCAATCTGCTCGCATGGGAAATTGCCGAGTGTCCACATCAGCTTCGCCAGCGCGGCCTCGGGTGTCATGTCCATCCCGGAAATGACGCCCCGTTCAAGCAGCGCTGAGCTGGCCTGATACAGCCCCATTTCCACGGTGCCCTCAAGACACTGCGTAACGTTCAGAATCGTTCGACCATGTTCGTTGATGATGCTGTCGATGGCCGAAAGGAATTCATCTGCCCCGGGTGCATTGCCCGCACCGTAGGTCCGCATCAGAACGGCTTTCGTATCAGGCCCATCGAGCACCATGCGTTTAAGATGCGATGCCTGGAAGCCCGGGAACAGGGCGATATCAATGACCTGCGCAGCCAATGAGCGGAAAACCCGGAAAGGCCGATCGGGATTGGGAGCTGGTCGCAGAAGGTGCTCACGGATCTCGATATTCTCGCCGATGTGACCCAGCGAAGGGCAGTTGGGCGAATCAAAACCAGCCCAGGATTGCGTGCTGATCTTCCGAGTCCGGCAGCCTCGCAGAATTCTGTCAGCAAAAACCACCACCACTTCCGGAATGCATGGCAACCCGGTGGCGCGATATCCTGCAACGTAAATGGAATTGACGAGGTTCATCACGGCATCGCTGCGCACATCCGAAATCGGCAGTTGTGCGCCCGTGATAACGACAGGCTTGGCGAGATTGTCGAACAGAAACGACAGGGCTGATGCCGTATAGGACAAGGTGTCCGTACCGTGCAGAATCACGAAGCCATCGTATTGGTCGTACACGGCCTCGATGTATTCCGCCATGCGAAGCCAGTCGTCGGGGCCAAGGTCCGATGAGTCTCGCGGCTGCGTGAACGCAGCAAATCCCAGTTCAATCCTGACCGAGCTGAACGCCGGAACGTATGCCAGCAATTCCTCGAGGGGCTTCGGGACCAGTGGACTCCCCGCTCGCCCCGCCTCCCTCGGCGCCATCCCGATCGTGCCACCGGTGTAGAGCACAAAGACAGATGCTTGCGGGGTAACTTCCGTCGAACCTGATACTGGTGAAGGAGACATATGATTCCACGGCGTTGCTGGACAGGGACCGGACCGGTTTCATGATAACTCAAATGGCCAAGAAACATCACAAAGCACAGCTGACGATCATGCAAAAGTGAAGCACTCCGGAGACCACGTCGGATTTTTCGCGCGCAACGAATTCTGCTTTCGGTTTTTCGGCGATCAACAGTGCGGCTGTGTCCGCAGAGATGGTCAGCGGGATTGAGGGTCGGAATGTCTGAGCGTGGGCAGTCTTCCGTTTCAAAGACGAAGTGACGCCCAGTGTGAGACCGTTGCCCCGGCGAACGTCCCCGCTGGTGGCAGGGACCCGGTTCCGCAGTGGGCGGAGAGACCAGCCGCGGGGCAAGAATCTGCCCGATTTTCGGCCGGGACGATCGCAGGAGCCGCAGGAAAAGAAAGACTGCTGAGATACCGGAACGTCGATCAGCTCGACAAGGATTGTCTGTCCGTCAGGGATCAGAACTGGTACAGCTGGAGCGGGCAGTTTTCAACACGAGTCGAAAAAAGGCCCGGCTTTTGGGGAAAAGCCGGGCCCTGCGGGGGGTGTCGGGTGAATTTGCCGCAGGGCGGCGTCAATCACGCGGACTTTGCATTCAGAGAGGTGTGCACCGGATGCAGCCGTCTGGTCTCAGGGATACTCACGGGGCCGATTCGGCTGATGCCACAGGATTGGCAGCGATTGACACGGGCAAGGCCCAGGCAACAGGCTGCATCTGAGCAAGATTAGGCGTCCATTTCTCCATGGTATTCAACACAGCGAATGACGGAGCAGCAGCTGCACCCTCTTTGGATTCAGGAACAGTGATCTGAACGATCATCAGCGTTGTGGAAGAGCCCTGAGCTCCGATCTGATTGAGTTCCGAGGCTGTGAAGCTGACCGATGCATCTTTGTCTGAGGCGAGCACTGTTCGCACAATGTAGCGGGTCTGACTGGTTTCATTGCCGGACTGCAGGTCGAAAGGCTCTGCTCCTGAAGCAATATCCACACCGGCCTTTGACAGTTCGCTTCGAACAAATGCCACGGCTGCCACATGATGATCAACGTCGGAACGGATTGCCGCAGATGGCAGGAGGCTGGCAATCACAACATCATCGACTTTGCCTCCAAGTTCCTGAGCCCTGCTGCGAGCGAGCTCCGCGTCCTTTTCGCGTCCAAGTCGTGCCAGCGCGATGGCGCGACTCAGGTATGCGGCCGCCATGCGGTCATCCTGGTGAATCGCCTGGTCGAAGTCTTCGAGTGCACGTGCATAATTTTTCTGGTCGAGCAAGACATTGCCACGATAGTGATATGTCTCCGCCACTTTACCGTTGATTCGGATCGACTCGTCGTAGTCGGTGATTGCAGATGCCAGGTCGCCTTTGTCATGTTTTGCGAGGCCCCGATTTCGCCACGCCAGGAAATCGTTTCCATCCAGTTCAATCGCTCGATCGCAGTCTGCTATGGCTTTGTCATACTGTTTGAGTCGGGCATACGCGGTTGCGCGGTTGTTGAACGGACGAGCAGACGACGGATCGATCTCGATGGACTTCGTGTATGCGTCGATGGCTTCAGGCATTCTGTCCATCGCCGCATATGATACGCCAAGGTCATACCATGTTGTTGGCTGCTGTGGATCCAGTTCGAGCGATTTTTGGTAGGCTGCAACGGCTTCAGGAAACTCCCCCGCACGTTCATGTCGATAGGCAAGCTGAACGAACTCCTCCGGAGAATCCAGCTTTTCCGCGCAGCCGCCGAAAATCAGCAGACTGCTGAGTGCGACAAACGATGCCAGAGAAGCAAGGGCCAGACGATCCAGAACAATCAAACGCTTCATGTCAGTTGGCTCCTACAGCTTGCTGTACCTGCCGCGACATGCTGGAAACGGTCCCTTCGGCATTGAAGAGAAGTTCTTCAATCTCGCGCCGCAGAGTGCCGTAACTCACTTTTCCGGTCAGGACATAGCTGCCATGAGTGTGGATGCGTCCGTTCAATCGTTCTGACTGCTCCTCGGTCAGCACCATAATCAGCGGGCTGCTGCCCGCCGTCCGTTTGTGATCATCATGAAACTGGGTGATTTCTTCGTCATTCGCGTCGGTAGCGATAAACACGGTCGCCCCCGCAGGAACCACAGATCGCGCCCTGCGGGCTTCGCTGAGGTCTCTGATGGCGACACATGGAAAGCCTCGCTTCCAGAAGTACGTGAATCCGAGAGACCGCTGCCTCGCCTCCGGAGAAACAAACAGCACGGCCGGTCGGGGGGCTTTGAATACGCCTTTGACAACGCCTGCTGCACCAGATGTCCCGTTGTCGGAGAGCTGTTTTATCTGAGGTACTGGGCCAAGCAGCATTTCGCGAAACGGGATACGTGACAGAAGTCGGCGAACTTCTTCGTTCTGCCAGAACGCAACATGACCAAATATCATGATGATCCCGAAGGTCCACAAGCCCATCAGCCCACCGATACCTGCGTGCATCAGAAAGCCGACGAACAGCATATAAGGACGCAGAGGCTTCACCCAGATTGCAAACGGGAACGACACTTCCCAGATGATTGTGCCATGTGTGAAGATGTCACTGATCCACGGGTACCACGCAATCCACGTCATGTCGACAGACTGGTATTCGAGATTGGCGAAGGCCATCCAGATCGCCTCGCCACTCCACCACGCATCGCCCTGCAGTTTCGATAATCCAGCGTACGTGTAGATCACACAGAAGTGTAGTTGAATGAGCCGAATCGCCAGATTGGCGGTGATGCTTTTCTTTAGTGGCGGAAGAGTGAAAGCACGTCCGGCAGCCTCAGCTTTCTTTCGTGCCCGGCGAACGGCCAGCCACCGGTCCACTGATAATGCGGCACCGCTCGGACCGATACACATGTAGAGCGTCAGAATGGCGTTGATCTGATCGAGGCCAAAGTTGGCCATATGGGCGCGGTACGAGTAGGAAATCGTGATAGCCATCGACAGCACAGACGTGATTCGCGTGGCAAATCCAATCCAGTACAGAAAGATCACGCCGAGGCACAGGCAATGGACTGGAAGCAACATCGTGTCCGGAACGTACCACCAGAAAGACGGTGCCATACGGCCTTCGGCAACGACCGCAACAGCGTCGGTTCCGTTCCAGCCCTGGGAACCGAACAGGGCTGGAAGATCAAGCCCCCAGACGATGTGGGTGTAAAACAGCATGCCGCCGGAAAGGACTCGAATGAAAGACAGGACAGCTGGATCAGCAGGCGTGTAGAAAAAAGTATTCCAGCCGGCAGCCAGCATTCGAATCGGGGCCAGCACGGAATTCAGAAATCGCCGGAGCAGTCCGGCGCGATCTGCAGAAGAATGTGGTTCTGGGAGGAGGACAGCAGTGCTCATTTCAGATCCTCCTTCGTGAAGTATCCGAGCGGCGATTCCTCGTACAGGTCGCTGTCATTAAGCTTGCCTCCTGCGCGAACACGCTCCATGGTGGGAAGGTCATGACGGACGATGGAGAGAGAAACGGTTTCCCCATCATGCACACGACACAGGTTGCGGGCGTAAGACCTGGAAATGGCCGCCTGAAGTTCGGGAGGCGAGTTGCCCAGGAACTCCGACATCATAAAGTGCCGGTGATAAAACAGACGAGGCTTGATATCAAAGTTGGGGAAGCGGCCGGAGACAGCGGTCCCATCCTTTTTCGTGACGGTCCACGATACCAGATTGCTGCTGCCGGGCTGAGGTGCGAAATAATGGAAACCGTGATTCAGATAGAGTGCCTGAAGA
>JBKDRW010000145.1:0-6119 GCA_046341255.1 Planctomycetota bacterium | reverse complement strand
TAACATTCCGAACCAAAGCGGACAGTAGGAATCGTGCGCCCCCGTTTCAACGGACAGCCGTCCGGAATCATAAGCCTGCATCCCTGAGGCAGTCTGATGATCGCGAATACACACCGAACGGTTTGATTACGGGTACACCATTCGTCACACTCATGCAGTGCAGAGAGCACAACTGATGTCGGCGAGTGGGTCGCTGAGTCATCGATGCTTCCGGTGACTGGCCATCTCCAGACGATCGAACGCTGACCAGAAGGTTGCTGAGGCCGCGTCTGTTTGCGATGCGGGAATGTGATCAAACACCGGAGTCGATTGTTCTCATGCCAAGTCGTCGTGAAAAACTGGAAAACATGTTGCAGAGCGACCCCAACGATCAACTGCTCCGATACATGCTGGCAATGGAACTGGAGAAAGAGTCCAGTTACGAAGCGTGTTTACAGCAGTTTGGGTTGCTGATGCATGCTCCGGTTCCGTATGTGCCCGCATTCTTGATGGCCGGGCAACTGCTCACCAGACTTGATCGCACCTCGGATGCGAAAGCAACGTATCTCAGGGGAATCCAATTGGCGAATCAGCAGGGCAACTCGCACGCCGCGGGAGAAATGTCGGGTTTTCTCGCCATGCTTGGGTAGACCGATGTCGACGGCTTTCCTGCAATCGGAGTGGGACGGCCGGTCGTCGAGCCGAAGTGGTCTGGCCGGGTTGTCTTTGTGCGGCGCGGTATGGAGCATTTTGAAATCGAGACAGACCGTTGTTGAGGCTTCACGGTCCTGAAATTGGTATCCGTTTTCTGACCGACTGCAATCGCCAATATGAAAAGCGTGGTCTCTCGGCTCAGGACGGCCTGTCAGACGATCTGAAATTGCAAAATTGGCCACCGCTGCAGGGAGAACTCACGGCTCATCGTACGTCGGATTTGCATGCCTGAATGGCTCGAATGGCAGGACCATGCGTCACGAAACCGCTCGGAAATAACAATTCTCGTTGTGAGGTTCCCCAGGATTGCCGATCACATAAACAGAGTGGTTTTGTCACACTCTCTGAGAATTTGTAGCGTTGCCCCTCGGAAAGCTGCCCACGATTACCCTGATTCTGAGACCTGGAATTGAATTGTAAGCCTCGAATGGCTAGGGTAATCCCACGCTGGTGACCGTTTGGCGACTGGATGTCATCGATTTTCGAGCGATGGTGGAACCCGCGGATTCTGCCGAAATTCGACGCTCGGATGTCAGAATGTGACGGTCATCCCGAAATCCTCGTTCTGGTTGTTTGTTCATGCTGTTTAAACGTCTTGGAGACATCACAGCGAAGCACGCCACGGCCATCATCCTGGTGTGGCTCGGCGTGTTGATTGCCACTCAGCTGATCGCTCCGCGGTGGCATGAGGTGGTTCAGAACGGTGAGTTTGCATTTCTCCCGGAAGATGCACCCAGCCGAATTGCCACGGAAGGATTTCGTGAAGCGTTCCCGAACGATATGCTCGCCAGCAACATGGTGCTTCTGGCCCGCAGAACCAGCGGCACTGAGGGTCTGCTGGATTCGGATTATGCGTTTCTCCGGCAGCGAGTGATTCCGGAACTCCATCGGATCGCCGGGCTGACAATGCCTGAAGATGCACGAGATGCTCAAGCGGGTATTCAGACCACCCAGGCAAATGAGACTGATCCCGCGCAGAACGGCGCACCGGCGATTCCTGGACTTGTGGAACGCATTACATGGTTTGATGACACCAAGATCGGCGATCTTCTTGTCAGCGAAGACAAGAAGGCGACGACGATTGTTCTCGGCCTGAAGACCGAGTTTCTCGATCAAGCCAACATTGCCCTGGTTGACCGAGTGGAAAAGTTCGTCAGGCAGTTGTCCCTGACTCACGCCAGTGAAGACACGTCACTTCCGGGCGGCCTCGATATTTCCGTCAGTGGAAGCGCGACGTTTGGCCGCGACATGATTCGCGAGGCCCATAACAGCGCCAAGTCGACAGAGAAATGGACTGTGATCCTCGTGGTCGGCCTGCTGATCATGATCTACCGCGCTCCAGCACTGGCGATGATTCCTCTGGTGACCGTGGCGGTAGCGACATCGGTATCACTGTGTGTGCTGGCAATCGGTGCGCGGATGGGCATCATCAGCCTTTTCAATGGGATTGAAACGTATGTCACGGTGCTGATCTACGGCGCAGGAGTGGATTACTGTCTGTTTCTGATTTCTCGTTACCGTGAAGAACTTGATGGAGGAGAGACCATTGAGGAAGCCATCTCCGGAACTCTGCATCGTATCGGCGCTGCTCTGACTGCCAGTGCAGGAACGGTGATGTGCGGAATCGGGATGCTGGTGTTCGCCGAATTCGGCAAATTTCGTCAGGCAGGACTGGCGATTACCTTCGGTCTGGCCGTGTGTCTGCTGGCTTCGCTCACGTTAACACCTGCCATCCTTCGGCTCATTGGCAAATGGGCCTTCTGGCCCACGCGCACCACGATCGGATCAGCACGGGCTGTCGGGTTCCCAACCAGTACCGATCTGGTGGCGCGTCTGCAGAAGAAGAACCTGCTGACGGCCGGCTGGCACTGGGTTGGCAGTCTGATTGAACGTCGATCGTGGGCGACATTTCTCGGCAGCCTCGCTCTGATGCTCCCGTTCACCATCGTCGGTATCATCTTTTTTGGCGATCTGAGTTACGGCCTGCTGTCTGAACTTCCCAAAGAAGCAGCAAGCGTCCGTGGCGCCGAGGCGGTTCAGGGGCATTTTCCGGCCGGTGAGGTGGCCCCGCTGTGCGTTCTGGTCGACGCCGGAAGTCAACGCTTTGAATTCCGACTCAGTGAACGGGTTCCCGGTGAATGGCAGGTCACCAGTGTCAATGAAGGCAATGACGTCTACCTGTTGTCTGACTTTCTGATGAATGATGAGGAACTGAGATTCTCCGTACCCCAGAAGAAGGCCACCTATTCGGCAAAGAAGGTGGCAAAGACTCAGGAATATCAGGGTGAGTGGGTTCAGGATGAGCGTTCGTATGCGATGACGATGGCAATGAACGACGATCTGAAGATCTGGTCTGGGACATTGACGGCTCCGGTGATGGACTTCAGTCCGGTCCAGGGGGACTCGTATCAGCTCGTGAAGGAATTCACAGAGCGACTGGTCAAAAACAAGGAAGAGCTTGGGCTCTATTCGGTACGATCCCTGAGTGCTCCGAAGGGACAGAGGCCACAGGCAAAACTGAGCCGCGTTGCGATCGCGGCCCAGAAGAATCACGCTCGCAATTATTTCGTCAGCTCGACAAATCCGGCGGTGACTCGGGTTGATCTGGTATTCGTCAATGACCCGTTTTCGCGAACCAGCATCAGCGACTTCCGAACACTTCGCGACGAGATTTACGAACATCTTCCGGAGGGCCTGAAAGGCGCTTCACTGTCATTCGTCGGCAACACAGCGGATATCAGTGACCTGAAGGACGTCACCGATTCGGATCAGATTCGCATCGATGCTCTGGTGCTGCTGGGAGTTTATCTGATCCTTGTGGCTCTGCTGCGTCGCCCTGGTATCTGCGCGTACCTGATGTTTACAGTGTTTTACAGCTATCTGGCGACATTGGGGATTACTTACCTTGCGTTCTGGGCAATGGACCCCCAGGGGTTCGCGGGTCTGGACTGGAAGGTCCCGATGTTCCTCTTCACGATCCTGATTGCGGTGGGCGAGGACTACAACATCTTCCTGATGGCTCGAATCGAAGAAGAGCAGAAGGAATTCGGACCACTTAAGGGGATCACGGTTGCGCTCGAACGCACGGGAAGCATCATTTCCAGCTGCGGAATCATTATGGCTGGCACGTTTTCATCGCTGATGGCAGGCAGCCTCGTCGGCATGGATCAACTCGGATTCGCGCTCGCATTGGGTGTTATGCTGGACACCTTTGTGATTCGCCCGATTATGGTACCATCGCTGCTGATTCTTCTGACGAGCGGTCGACTTGGGATTTTCAGTCGATGGGCGGGGTTTGCGGCACAAGGCGATCCCACGGATGAAGCCAGCCAGTCTCTTGCCGCCTGAATCCGGCCGCATGAAGTGTGAGATTGCTGAAAAAAGGCAGCATGAGTTCACCACCGTTCGATGAACGGTGGAAGGTCTCACCAAGTCCCTGGGATGGGACGGGCAGATCGGCCGCACGATCCCGAAGACGATGCTGTTCCCGCGGTTCTATTGAGCAAAGGACCGAGGCTTGCAGAACAAATCATGACCCGTTGGAGACTGGTTTCTGTTGTTGATTGGCGGCATCAAAGATTGCTTTTCGCACAGGAAACTGGGATGCTGAAGCACGTGACGAAATAGATACTGACCTCACCTTCGGTTCCACCGCATCGGTGAAATCCTTCTCCTGTCGTCGGAGTCTGAAACCAATGTCGATCCATGCACGACGCGGATTATTGCGCTCGATGGTGGGCGGCTCAATGCTGATGCCGGCCCTGTGGTCACAGTTGTTGGCAGAGGATTCAGGAACCGCCACGGATCCGCTGGCTCCGAAACAGACTCATTTCCCGGCGAAAGCCAGGCGAGTGATTTTCCTGTACATGAGCGGCGGCGTCTCGCATGTGGATTCGTGGGATTACAAACCGAAGCTCATTGCGGACGCTGGCAAAACGATCCCTGTGAATGAGTTTCAGGGGCGAAAAGGCGACTTCCAGATGTACCTGAAACCACCGCAATGGGAGTTTCAGAAACGCGGACAGTCCGGAATCGAGGTCAGTTCGCTCTTTCCTCACATGGCTGAATGTGTCGATGATCTCTGTGTGATTCGTTCGATGAAGTCCGATCACACCAATCACTATGAGGCCACACTTGGGATTCATACCGGCTCATTCACGTTTGCTCGACCGAGTCTCGGAGCATGGCTGAGCTACGGACTCGGGACGATGAATCAGAATCTGCCATCGTTCGTCGTCATCGCACCGCATTCGCCTTATGCCGGCGGGCAGGTCTGGGGCAGTGATTTTCTTCCCGGAGCCCACCAGGGCACGCTTGTTGTTCCGGGACCGGAACCCGTGGCCAACATTCAACGACGTGCAGCGACAAGCCGTCTGCAGGAGCTGGAACTGCAGGCCATGGCCAGACGCAATCAGCAGCATCTTGAAACGCGGAAGAATGATCCGCTGCTGTCAGCCCGGATCAAGTCGTTCGAGACGGCGTTCGGCATGCAGTCTGAAATGCCGGACGTGTTCGATCTGTCGGAAGAAGACGACGCCACACTGGAGATGTACGGTCTGCCTCGAGGCAGTACGAATGGCTTTGCCTGGCAATGTCTGATTGCGCGACGGCTTGCCGAGAAAGGCGTGCGATTTGTTGAACTCATCGATGTTGGCTCATCCAGCAACTGGGATGCTCATGGGGACATGATGACGCACACTCCATTGGCAAAAAACGTTGATCAGGCCATTGCGGGACTGCTGAAGGACCTGAAGCGTCGTGGCATGTTTGAAGACACTCTGGTCGTCTGGACCACCGAGTTTGGGCGAACTCCGTTCAATTCTGCCGCGGGCGCGGCCGGACGAGAACATCATCACTGGGTCTTTTCTTCGTGGCTCGCCGGGGCTGGCGTGAGGCCCGGCATGGTCTGGGGCGAATCGGATGATTACGGCATCAACGTCGGGCGTGACACGGTCCATGTTCATGATTTCCACGCCACTATTCTGCACCTGATGGGGCTGGACCATGAGAGACTCACCTATCGACACTCCGGGCGCGATTATCGACTGACAGACGTGGCTGGAAACGTGGTTCATGAGATTCTCGCGTAAGCCGGCGTCCCGAAATCCCTTGAAGCAGATCTTCCTGAGACTGAGGGATCAAACAGACGGGATCAATCACACGATCGAACGCGGATTTTCTCTTTGACTTCTTCATTCCATCAGCGAGCCGAGATGAATTCGAGCACCGGAAGTATTCCCCTTTTTCACGTTTCGGCATTTGCGCGCGCGCCGTTTACAGGTAATCCTGCAGCCGTCGTGTTGTTGAACGAAGAACGCGAGAATTCGTGGATGCAGAACATCGCCGAAGAAATGAAACTTTCTGAAACGGCTTTTGTTTATCCGGATCGAGGCGAATTGCGACGGAGATGGATGACACCCGTCATC
>JBKDRW010000144.1:0-4167 GCA_046341255.1 Planctomycetota bacterium | reverse complement strand
TCCGTGCACTGTGCGGAAAGGATGGTTGCCACGAGAAGCTGAAATGCGGACTCATGCTTCAGGGCGCATTCGGCGACAGGGAACAATCGCTTCAGTTCCCGGATGATGGACCTGACTCGCTGCTTTCGTTCTTCAATCAGGTCTTCGGCCGACGCCCTGCTTTTTGCACTGGCTGCTTTTTTTCCCACAACGTTTCTCGGTGCTTCTGCTTTCAGTCGAGTCTCTGTCAGGATTCTGCACGATCAACCTCCGGACTTCCAGCAGCGATGTCTGATTCCCGGCAAACGTCACGTCTGCAGGCTCATCCTCGCTTCGCCAGCAGGCATCCCTCGTTTTGCCGCAGAAGCTGCCATCGCATGATGGCGACAACTTCGTCTGCAATTGCCGCGGCAACTTTCGGAACAACAGCATTCCCAAACTGTCGGTACGCCTGTGTGTCGGACACGACAATCTGATCAAGGAAATGTTCCGGAAAGCCCATCAGACGCCCCGCTTCCCGAATCGTAAGTCGCCGAGGACGTCGTCGCGGACCTCGAGGAATCAGGATTTCAGATCCATCCTTATAGTATCGCGCGCTCAGGGTTCTGGTAATACCGTTGCGATCCGCCATGCCAAAGCCAAAGCCGTTTCCTCTCGCCTGGTGCTTTCGGGCGTAAGCCTGCAGGTACTGCCAGAGACCGTTTGTGAGGATATACCTCGGATCGACGTCATCTTCAGATTGCAGGATGTCCGCGAGTCTTGGCGAGGTCAGCGGCAACGCCGGAAACGCGAACGGCGGAGAGTCGCCGAAAATATCTTTGCGAAAGCCAATGATAAAAATTCGTTCGCGGTGCTGAGGGACCCAATACTTCGCATCAATGACCTGAGAAAAAAGCGTGTAGCCGAGTTCCTGCAATCGATCTGAGATTGTCCGCCAGGTGTCGCCTTTATTGTGTGACTTCAGGTTCTTGACATTTTCGAGGAACAGAACCGGGGGCTCGCAGTTTTTGATGATTGATGTGAGGTGAAAAAACAGTGTTCCCTGAGCTTTGTCTTCGAATCCATGGGCCCGCCCGAGACTGTTCTTCTTCGAAACCCCGGCAATGGAAAATGGTTGACATGGAAAACCGGCGGCGAGGACATCGTGACGTGGTACATCGATACCCGAGACATAGTCCATGATGTCTTTTGCGGGCTCATCACCAAACCATGCCTCGTAAGTCTTTCGCGCGTGTGGATCAATTTCACACGAGAAAACGCAGGAGCCACCCGCGGACTCGAGGCCGATCCGAAGACCACCGATTCCCGAGAAGAGGTCGATAAAGGTAAACAGGTGCTTCCCAGCCGACGGCCATGGTTCGGGAGCTCGAGACGAGAGCGTTGCGGTCATGATGGATCAATATGGGTCAGCGAATGCGATCAGGGTGTTCAATGGGAAACTGACGATGCCTCGGGAATTGCCGTGGATTGCTCGGCATCAGACGCACCTGATTGTTTCAGTTCGGCGGTGATTCTGTTCAGCGATCTGAAGCGGATGGATAACACGAATGCTGCGCTTCTTCCAGCTACTGACCGCGGTCATCATTTCGAGACCGATGCTCATCCCTGAGAAGTCACAGCGAGCACTTGGTCAGAGTTGCTGGACCATTGCATTCTGAAACACAGGATGGGATGAAGCGAGCAGGCTTCCGCTGTCATCGATTACCTCGCGGATCCTGAGATTCGAAGATACCAGGATTCCAGCCAGTTCTTCGGCAGACCGATATGAGCAAGGCGAACGTCACCAACGAATGGCCTCGCCTCCGGCCTCAGAAAGCCTTTCTTGATTGCGGCAAATGTGACAGTCAGGTCGGCAGCGACAGCGGTCCCGCACGGTTGACCGGAATCACAGTCAAGCCCCGATGGCACATCCATAGAAAAGACCATGGCAGCACTGGAGTTGATCGCGCGGATGATCTCCTGCCATGGAGACTTTACATCGCCGCGAATGCCGGTCCCCAGAAGTGCATCAACAATGAGATCAGAGTTCGTCCGTGTTTGCAGCAGGCGTTCAATCGCATCGACCTCGATTTCGCGAACGCGGCCTCCTGTTCGCTGCAGCAGATGCAAGTTGATTTTTGCATCGGCGGAAAGCTCCTTACTGGCGCGGATCAGGATGGTGTCCGCATCAACTCCATCGCATGCCAGCAATCTGGACAGCGCAAGTCCATCACCTCCATTATTTCCCGGCCCGCAGAGAATCGTGATCGATGCCCACGATCCGTGGCGATGTACAACTTCCGCAGCGCCGCGGGCAGCATTTTCCATCAGCAGCAACGAGGGAATGCCGAGTTCTGAAACCGCGTCTGCATCAAGTCGACGAACCTGTTCGCGGGAAAGGATCAAAGACATCGGGAAAACCCGCTCATCAGAACCTGACTCATCTTCCATCGAAAATTCAGCCACTTCACGTTTGAGCGGTCGATCATCAAGGGAAAATCCTTTTCATGCGGTTCCGATGGATTGAAGGTGGGTTCGATAAAGGTCGAAAATGCTTCTGGGATGTTCAGCGATTCCGTCCTGAAGATCGCAATACGTCTCGAGTTTGATTGGTGTGGAATCAGCACATCAAAACCGAAGTTCACTGCAGCGGACCGGGATTGTAACCTGGAATGGCTTGTTTCTGCAGGAATGACGGGTGTCCGCCGGATTAAAAACTCAAACGCGAGCAATTTTGTGAAGGAAATCTGCAGCCAGATGGCATGGCGGCAGCGCAACATGGAGTGTTGACGATGGGTCCTGCCCGAGTGCAGAAACGATTTCTGCAGATCCTGCCGATGCTTGGGGCTGCGCTCGCTGCCTTGTCGTCTGTGGCGACTGCTCAGGAATCCTTTCCCAACGAGCTGAATTCGCCAGTGGACGAACCTCAGGTGATCGTTCGCGAGCAGCATGACAAAGTTCCTGTGCGAATGGCATCCCAGGAAATTCAGCAGTCTACGGATACTCTGGTCAAACTTGCGTGGGATACTCGTGAAGCGACGCGACGTCGCCTGCTCTCCACCGCACAGCATACTCCGTGGCAGATGATGCACGGTCTGCTCGGACTTCGTCACGACTTTCTGATCAACCACGACGAAGCTGCTGTCAACGGACTCGAATGGATTCGTACTGGACCCATGTATCAAAATGAACCATGGTTCCAGAAAACCGCCCATGGTGGTCGCGCTCATCCCTTCAACAAACCCTACTGGTTTGAAGGTCATATCAATCAGTCGCTGGCCATTTTGTCACAGTGCGAACTTCCACTGGATACCGAATTCGGGACACCGGACGGCCCGATCACAATGCGTGATATGCTCAAGAACGCCCAGATGACCGTGAACGAGAAGGAAGAGGTTACATGGACGCTTTGGGCGCTCTGTACCTATCTTCCACCCGACGCAAAATGGGTCAACGCAAAGGGCGAGCAGTGGAGCATCGAACGGCTGGTTCAGGTGGAAGTTGGGAAGCCTGTCGGCGGTCCGACTTCGCCCTGCGGCGGAACTCATGGACTTTACGCCCTCGCGCGGGCACGCAACATCTACATGTCCACGGGAAAGCCGCTCCGAGGCGTCTGGTATCAGGCTGACCAGAAAATCAAGAAATACATTCAGGTCTCGAAGAATAATCAGAATTCCAACGGAACCCTGTCGTCTGCCTTCTTCAAAGGCAAAGACTACAAGCAGGACTTTGACAAGCGAATGGCCAGCACTGGACATCAGCTTGAGTTTCTGATGATGGCTGTCGACGATCGGACCCTTCGTGAACCCTGGCTGCGGCGCGCGGTGGAAGCCACGGCCAATGATCTGATGGCGAATCGAAAAGAATACGTCAGCTGCTCGCCTCTTTATCATGCGACCAATGCACTTACGATTTATCTTGAGCGAACGGTTCCTTCGCAGCGTCAGCAGAATATGGCCCAGCGACCGAATACCAAAACGATTTCGAGCACCAAAGAGATTGCGGAGAAGTCTCCGTCGAAGACAGGTTCGGGATCCGTTTCCTCTGCTTCACCTGGCGATTCTGCCACGTCCGCAGATGCCAGATCAGCATCACCGGCGACTGCTGATTCAGCAACTGGTAGTCAGGCAGGACCGTCCGGAAGCAATCTCGCCGCAGAGCCAGGAGAATCAAAAGCTCCTGCACCGGTCCAGGCGAATGGTCCTTTAA
>JBKDRW010000143.1:0-7975 GCA_046341255.1 Planctomycetota bacterium | reverse complement strand
GATTCAGAGAGCGTCCAGACGATCCTGTTGCCATCGTTGGTCGTGGACTGGTTGTGGCCGGGGCCGGCAATATCCGCGAGTTTGCAGGGCTGATGATGTCAGATCGGTCCGCGATCGTTGATGCTCCGTCAGATCGTTGGCGCAGTCGGGCAGGCGTAGAAGCGCATGACGGGCCGCTCAGTCACAAGTCTCCTCATTGCCGCGGGGGATTTGTGAAGGAGTTTGTGTTCGATGGCGCGAAGTATCGTATTCCCCCGAGGCAGGTGCAACAGGCGAACCCGGCCCAGATGATGCTGATCGATGCTGTATCACAGGCTCTCTCGGAATTGAATTCATCGCGATTCGGGGACAGCACCGCCGGTATGGGTATTGCTGAGCAGTGGCCGTTTGATCGTCAGCGAGTTGGTGTTGTGATCGGAACGATTTTTGGCGGCGAGTTCGGGGACCAACTTCAGGTTGGTATGCGGCTGCCGGAAATCTGCGAACAACTTGTGGAAGCCATGATGCATCGAGGAGTGTCCGAAGAAAAGTCTCGATCGATTGCCGATGATTACCGAAGAATTGTTCTTCAGAACCGCCCTGCCCTGCTGGATGAAACGGGAAGTTTTACGGCCAGCACTCTGGCATCACGAGTCGCCAAGACATTCGACCTGATGGGTGGCGCGGCGGCGCTGGATGCTGATGATACGTCTGGTCTGGCAGGATTGATGGTGGCCGTTGATCAATTGAAGGCCGGGTCTCTGGATCTGATCATCTGCGGCTCTGCTCAGCGTTCGATGAGTCTCGCTGCATATGAAGCACTGGATATGGCGGGACGACTGGTACGCTCCGGACGGATCGAAGACATTCCCGATGACTGCTCTCAGATCATTCCGGGGGAAGGCGTTGTGGCACTGATGTTGTGCCGATTGTCAGACGCGCGACGGCTTGAATTACCGATTTATGGCGTGTTTGACGATGTGTGTCAGGTGACAGGTGACGCTGGTCATTCCTCTAGCGAAATCGTGAATGCTGCTGATTCTGAGATCGTTCGTCGGATTGGTCACGTGGCCGGTGCACATTCATTGATTCGCATGGTTGCTGAGACCCTTCAGCGAGGTGGCGATGCGGTTGTGACCGCGAGGGCGAATGATGGAGTCGTACTGCAGACAGTGCTCAGAACCGGTGGCAGAGAATTCCCTGAGAATCCGTTTGTTTGTGCGACGAAATCTTTTGGGCTGAATTCCGATGCATCCCGCTGCAATGTCGAATCGCCTCGTTCACGCGATCTTTCGAATCGCAATCCATCTGCCGGGGTGGGGTACGAGGAATCTCCTCCGTTCAGTCAGGCCGTTCCTGTGATTTTCCAGCCTCAGATTTCCCGGAAACCAGCATCAGTAAACTCTGCAACCATGGACCTATTAAAGACACGTCGACACATCAGAGTCTTTCGATTCGCCGCCATGACCGTGACCGAATTGAAGCTGCTTCTATCACAGACTCAACAGAACCCGGCTGCGCTGTTTGCAGATGCTCACATCGCACGGCTTTCAAATGCTGCGCTTTCTTCGCGACCTGCCACGCGGATGAAGTTTGCAGACGATGATTTTCTTCGTGTCGTGATTGCGGCGTCCGATCCTGATCAGTTACGCACACGTATTGCCGTTGCATTGAAGACGCTCGATGCAGGCCGGACGCGAGCAGTACTTGATCGTGATCGAATCATTCTGTGGCAGACGTTTGGTGACCCGGCGCGCGTTGCGTGGTTGTTCCCCGGACAGGGTTCTCATTACTCCGATGCTCCTGCGATCTTTGCTGTCAATGAACATGCTCGGGAAATGCTGGAAGCCGTGGATCATGAATACGCAGCGAACAACCTGCCTCGTCTGAGTTCGGCTTTTGGAAATCCGTTAATCAAGCCTGGCGAGGATATCTGGTGGGCTCAGGCATGGGTCCTCGGTGCATCGGCCGCTTTCGTTGCTGCTCTGAAGGCTGAGGGGCTGCGACCGGACGTAGTTCTGGGGCACAGTTTCGGAGAATTCACGGCATCTCTGGCCGCGAATGTGACAACACTTTCTGAAACGATCGAGTTGGCAAGGCATCGAGCGCATGCCGTGATTTCGCACATGCGAACTCCGGGCGGTCTGTTGTCTGTTCGTGCCGCCGTTCATGAAGTCGACACGATTCTGAAGTCAGCTGCTTTGCCGGTTTATATCACACACCTGAATTCGCCAAAGCAGACGGTCATCGCGGGAAGTCGCGATGGTATTGCCGCTGCCAGGGCTTTGATGGATGAGCAAAGTCTGGCAGCCATGCTGATTCCTGTTCCTGCCCCGTTTCACACTCCATTACTGGCTGATGCTGAAGTTGCGTTCGAACGGATGTCGTCCAGTGTTCCGATGCGGCCACCGATCTGTGGGTTCCTGTCGGCGACATTCGTGCAGTATCTGGCTGAACCGTCCGGTATTCGTCAGAGTCTTGTACGGCAGCTGACTCAGCCGGTGATGTATCTGCCGTCGATCCAGCGAATGATGGGTGAGGGTATTCGGGTTTTCCTCGAAGTCGGTCCGAACGACGTGCTGACGCGTATGAACCGCGATATCTTGGATTCGCAGGCGTTGTGTCTGAGTCTTGATGTTCCCGGACAACCGTTCGACGAGAGGCTGGCTCTGGTTCACGCGGCAATTGAATGTGTTACGGGAACGAGGTACTCCGAAGCTGAGATTATTCCATCAAGGATGGAATCAATCAAAGGTGTTTCACGAATCGAGTCTGGCGTTTCATCAGGAGAGGTGTCCCTGTTTGATGTGACTCGTGCTCGCCGCGCAAAGAATGCTGGACCGGCACCTGTTGTGAATTCCTCTGATCAGCAGACGGGGCTGGAACTGCATTCTCCCTCGAGTCTTCTCATGTTGTCGTCGGAGGCAGCATCCTCCTCAACACCGCAGCGGGAAGCAGCATCGATTCGGCCGCCGCAAAAAAATGTGCAGCCCTCGCAGATTCCTGTCGTTGAGGCGTCATCTTTTGCAGTATCAGACGAACGGTTACGCGTCTTTACCAGGGACCTCGTCGTTGAACTGACCGGGTATTCGTCGGAGATCATCGACTTTGAGGCTGACCTCGAAGCTGATCTCGGAATCGACAGCATCAAGAAAGCGCAGGTGCTCGGAGAACTTGGCGAATGGCTCGGCTTCAAGGCTCGTCCTGACTCTCTGCGATTGGATTCCGTAAGGTCTCTCAACGACGTGATTCGTGAGATGCTGCGACTGGCCCGTGAAAATGTTCCGGTGACATCTCGCGAAGTCCCGCCAATGGAGCAGCAGGTCGCAGGTCCAACGCTGGCACCGTCAATCAAATATGATCGTGATTCTGGTGATGCAGGGGCCGTTGCCCTGCCGCCTGATGAAAAACTGGACGGGCTTTTGATTGATTATGTTATCGATCAGACGGGCTACAGTCGCGACCTCGTTGATCTTGATGCGGACCTTGAAGCGGATCTGGGCCTTGACAGCATCAAGCTGGCCCAGTTGATTGGTGAGATGCGCGAGCAATTCCATCTGGAGTCACTGACACAGGAGTCCATCGCTGAGGCTCGATTCCGAACGCTGCGTGGAATTCGCGAATTTCTGATCCAGCAGGCGGGAGGTCGGTCGAAAGCTCGTGCAGGGAGCGAACAGGAATTGAAGAGTCAGGGCGGGTCCCGCGGATCGCAAGACTTCCGGAATGATGAATTTCTGCCCGGACCTGCTTCGCTCAGTCCGGACTGCAGTGAGACGATGCTCTCTTACTCGGGAGAGTCAGCAGCCATTCGCGGTACTACTGCGGTTCACGAGTCATCAGGTTTACTTCCGAAGCCACCGTCCAGCGGTGAACCCGATCATGTGTATGTCGCAGCAAGATCCTTGGGCGAACAGGATCGCTCTAAGATTCGCGCTGCGCTGAGGTCTTTGATTTATCGTCCAGGGGTCAACAATCGACAGTTGCAGGATTCGATCGGGAATGATCAATCTGCGGGTGCAACAGTGGCTGCTCACATCGGAGGTATCGCAGCGGGTGCAGGTGTTGCTCCCGAGTCGATCGCTCGGATCGTTGGTTGTTCCTTGTCCGAGTTGCCCCGTACGAGTTCCGCTTCGGAATCGGTGACGACGTCGACTGATGGTCATACCGCGGTATCGACCTTTCCGGAACTGTCGGGCACTCATCGATTCCTGCTGCGAGTTCTGCCTTCTCCTCGTCGAGCCGGGATGCCGCTTCTGCCGGAGTTGAAAGGAGCCGCGTTGATTCTGGGATCGAACATGCTTGCCGAAACGCTGGCGGAACGAATTCGAGAGCTTGGACAGTCGGTATTGACCGTCCATACGGATGTGCCGATTGACCAGATTGAGAATTCGCTGGAGCAGCTTTGGCGACAGACACCGACGCCGCATCTGTTCCTGACGATGGCATTTGATGCCTTGTCGCAGAAGAGCCTCCGTGAAGGGGACTGGCATGGTCGTCGCCCTGCGGCACTTGAAACCCCGTTTCGGATTTGCCAGCTGTGGATGGCTCAGATGATCGCCTCCGGTCTCATGGAAGATGCGAGCGTGATTGCGGTGACTCAACTTGGGGGTGACTTTGGATTCAGCGGTCGTCACATCGGTTCGATTGAAGCCATCGGAGGACTTGTCAAGGCGATGCTGATTGAAGCATGGATGCGTGGGTTCCGGACGACTCCGATGAAAGTGATCGATGTTGCACCTGCCATGAACGTGGCGGAAGTGGCACGCGGTGTTCTGCAGGAACTTGCTGTGCCTTCGTATGATATGGAGATCGGATTTCGACCGTCTTTGAAAGGAGATGAACCGGAGCGTTACTCTGTGCAGGCCGTCGGTGTGCCGCTCGAGTCAGGGACGGCTCGTGCGTCATCAGTTATTGAGCAACTCGCGAAGTCCATGTCGATTGATCGTCAGGTCTTGGGTTCAGATGTGGGACGGATTACTCGAGGAGGAACCTGGATCGTGACTGGTGGAGGTCGCGGCATTACGGCGGTTATCGCGATGACTCTGGCGAAACAGTATGATCTGAAGCTGCATCTGCTCGGAACGGCCCCTGTGCCACAGTTGAGCGATGAATTCGTGTCGCAGGTTGCTGCGGATCGAAGCGGTGTGCGTCGTGGGATCATGCAGGATGCTTCGTCCCGCGGAGAGAATCCAGTTGAGGCGTGGAGAAAGATAGAGAAGTCGATCGAAGTCGATGCGACTCTGCGTGAATGCCGAGCCAGGTCAATTCCTGCGGTCTATCACTGTTGCGATGTGGCGGACTTTGACGTGGTGGAAAAAATAATTTCCGAAGTGCGACGTCGGGCCGGCCCGATACGCGGTGTAATCCACGGGGCCGGAGTTGGTCAGGATGCGAGATTTGATCGCAAGCGGCCGGAAAAAGTTGAGAAGTGTCTGAAGGCAAAGATTGATGGATCACTTGCGGTGATGCGAGCCACGAATTCTGATCCACTGGAATGGTTTGTTGCGTTCGGATCGATCAGCGGTCGCTTTGGTGCAAACGGTCATACGGACTATTCACTGGCGAATGATATGATGGCAAAGATTGTTGATCGTTATCGCATGGAACGACCGGATGTTCGCAGCGTCACGTTTCACTGGCATGCATGGGGTGACATCGGGATGGCAACGAAACCGGAAGCGAGGCTGGCTCTGGAAATGATTGATATGGAGTTCATGCCAGCGTCCGATGGAGTCGCTCACTTCATGCGAGAACTGGAGTTCGGTGGAGACGAACCTGAGGTGCTGATTACTGATGAAAGCTATTTCCGAAGGTTCTTTCCAGCAGAACGATTGTCTGTTTCTGCGGCTGGCGTGGTGACTTCGCCGAGGGCCCATAGTCTTCCGTTACTGCCGCCCACAGTGGAGAAACAGAATGAACGAGTCTGCTCGAGGGTTGTGACACTTAATCCCCTGTCGGATAAGTTTCTGTCTCAGCATCGAGTGCAGGGAAAGCCGACACTGCCGTTTGTAGTCGCAGTGGAGCTGATGGCCGAAGCGGTGAGGGCTCATTCCGGACTTAATAATGCCGGCTTCTGCCTGAATGCCCGAGTGGCGCAGGCCATTCGCTTTGAAACCAATGATCCCCTGGCGGTGACAGTCCAGTCCGCATTGGCAGATGATGGGACAATCGAATGTCGCTTGCTGGCCGATGTACGTCGTCGTGATGGTCGCGTGGTCGAAGTGGATCGCGAGTATTTCCGTGCGACATTTGATCCTCAGCAGACCTTGAGTGTCGATGCATCACTCCTTTTTGTAAAGCCGGTCGGGCTGAGGTGGAAACGAATTGAATACGGTCCGCCTGATGGCTTGATTTATCACGGTCCGGAAATGCAGGAGCTCCGTGAAATCGCGGACGACGGAGACTACATCTGGGGCCGAATTGCAGCTTCCGCCCCAGTGCAACTTTTCGGAGGCTTAAGGGCGAGCGGGTTTTCGCTGTCGTGTTCCACAATGGATGCTTGCTTATACGCGATCGGTTACACCGCGTGGCAGCGTTATCATCGTCCAAGTCTGCCGATATTCTTTGATCGGATTGAGCCGGGCCGTCTTCCGGATCCCGGTGAGCCGTGCCTCGTTCGCATCAGGGAATTGGACTCAAATGACAGTGGTGCTCTCTGGGATTTCGACCTGCAGGGGTATAACGGGGATCGTATCCTGACCGTCCGTGGATACCGAATCGGATGGCTGAGATATCCATGAAATGAGTCGGATGGGAATCCCAGTCAGGTTTTGCCGCATCCTGATCAGTGAGCAGATGAAGCAAAGATCCTTATGACAGGTCACAGTAACAGGAATTGCAGGGCGCATGATTGATCTGAACGGAAAAGTGGCTCTTGTGACCGGGGCATCGCGCGGGATTGGTCGAGCATGCGCGGAGACGCTCGCGGCGTGCGGAGCCGATGTCATTGTCAACTTTCTGAATTCGGCGGATGCTGCAAAGGCGGTTGTCAACAGTATTCAGAGTTGCGGTGGTCGCGCAATTGCTGTCCGAGCTGATGTGTCCCAGCGTGATGATGTTACTGCAATGATGGACGTGATCGAACAGCAGTTCGGTCAGCTGGATATTATCGTCAGCAACGCCGCTGCTGGTGGATTTCGGCCATTGGCGGAGGCAACACCAGCAAGCTTCGATTCGATCATGCGCATGAACACCGCACCGCTCTTGTGGCTGACACAGGCTGCTCTCCCGTTGCTTCAGAAGTCAAATGATCCCGGTCGAGTCATCGCGATTTCAAGTCATGGATCAATTCGGGGAATCGCAAACTACGGTCTGATCGGAACATCAAAGGCTGCACTGGAGAGTCTTGTGCGGCATCTGGCATTTGAATTGGGGCGATCCGGTATTAACTTTAATGCTGTGATGCCCGGCATCGTCGCGACCGACGCTATCAGAACACTGCCGGGCTCTGAGGTTATGTTGAGAGTCGTTCAGGAACAAATCCTCGTGAAAGATCGAACTCTGCAGCCGGTTGATGTTGCGGGGACGGTACTGTTTCTGTCGAGCTCACTGAGCGATCTTGTTCAGGGGCAGGTCATTGTCGTGGATGGTGGGACCAGTATTCGAGTCTGAGACCCGGCTTGCAGTTGAGGAGTGGCAGGAGCACCATGAGAACAGCAGGCGAATTCCAGTTGCAGTGATTTACAAAATCAGATTGTGGGTAATTGCTGTGCTTCTCGTCCCGACGCGGAATTGATTGGCAGCAGGTTGCACTTGCGTAACTCTGTACGACGGATTTCTTGGGAAAGCGAGCAGGTGGTAATTTGGGTGGTCTGGAATATCGCCTCCGCGCATGACACCGTCATGCATCCGATCTGTTCTGGAATGGCGAATGTGATTGGTGCCCTATGGTTACACACGAAGTTGTTCTCTGCTGGTGGTTTCTTTCGCAGGGCCTTTGAAAACATGGTCAACGGCCACGATGCGGGTTTCTCCGCGGATGTTGGCGGCGATTGTG
>JBKDRW010000142.1:0-8659 GCA_046341255.1 Planctomycetota bacterium | reverse complement strand
CTATCATTCCTTGAGACGTCCGTGAATGAACGTTTTTCCGTCGAGGTGGTGAAAACTGGGAATACCGATGCGTTACCGCTGAGCCCGTCAGCTTGCGGGATGGGGATAACAAGTGTTCATGCTGACCCGGCTGCTCAGGGTGAGCAGGCAGGACAGATGTCGTCCAGAGGCTTCATCAACCGCATTTCTGATCCTCAGAACCGATCCACCAATTTTGATGCCGTCAGGATGCCATGGGTTACCGAACTCTCCAGGATTGTCTTCGAGATCTCGAAAAGCACGGGCATCTGATTCGCCTGAAGGAAGAAATCAGCGCGGATCTCGAAGCAGCTGAGATTCATCGGCGGGTCTGTGACAACGGCGGCCCTGCAATTCTGTTCGAGCATGTCAGCGGCTGTCAGTTTCCGATGGTCAGCAATTTGTTCGGGACGCTGGATCGGGCGAAGTTTATTTTTCGCGACGCACTTCAAAGCATCGAGACGCTGGTGCAGTTGAAGAAAGATCCGATGTGGCTGTTCAAGCACCCCGGCAGACTTCCCGGAGCCCTTCGAACCCTGCTCTCCATGCGATGCGCAAAGCGCAGCGGCGGCCCGGTGATGGAATGTCAGACGACACTGAGCCAGTTGCCTCAGCTGAAATGCTGGCCGATGGATGGCGGAGCGTTTGTGACGCTGCCACAGGTTTACACGGAGCATCCCGATCGACCGGGATACGTTCATTCGAACCTCGGCATGTATCGGGTTCAGATCAGCGGTAATCAGTATGAAACCAACAGGCACGTTGGTCTGCATTATCAGATTCACCGGAGCATCGGCTTTCATCATGCGGCCGCGATAGCAAAAGGCGAGCCTCTGCGTGTCAATATCCTTGTCGGAGGTCCCCCTGCATTGGCCGTTTCAGCGGTGATGCCTCTGCCGGATGGGATTCCGGAGGTCGCATTTGCCGGGGCGTTATCGCGTCATGCAATTCGGATGGTTCGAAATGGCAGAGGTCCGATGATTTGCGCCGATGCGGACTTTTGCATCTCTGGCACGATCGACCCGAACAGACAGATGCCCGAAGGGCCGTTCGGGGATCACCTCGGTTACTACAGCCTGACTCATGACTTTCCTGTCGTGAACGTCGATGCTGTTTATCATCGAAAAGATGCTGTCTGGCCGTTTACCGTCGTAGGCCGCCCGCCTCAGGAGGACACCATCTTCGGAGCGTTGATTCACGAGATGACCGGCCCCGCAATTCCCGCCGTGCTCCCGGGAGTCCATGCGGTCCACGCCGTTGACGCCGCGGGAGTTCATCCGCTGTTGCTGGCGATCGGCAGCGAGCGATATGTCCCCTATGCGGGAGCACGATATCCACAGGAATTGCTCACGAACGCGAATGCGATTCTGGGACAGGGGCAGCTTTCACTGGCGAAGTATCTGATCATCGCGGCGAGGGAAGATGATCCGGGGCTCGATATTCACGACATCGCAGCATTCTTCCAACACGTTCTGCAGCGAGTCGACTGGAGTCGCGATCTGCATTTTCAGACCCGCACCACCATCGATACGCTCGACTACACCGGCACCGGGCTGAACGCAGGATCCAAGCTTGTCATCGCTTGTGCCGGATCTGTGAAACGCAAACTGGCGAAGGAACTTCCCCCGGACTTTCTCCTGCCGGAAGGCTTCAGCAATCCTTCCCTCTGCATGCCCGGAGTCCTTGCAATCACGGCTCCGAAACACGGCGGCCTGCCGCATCAGAATGATGGCCAGGCAGAACGCTTCTGCAACTGGATGAGCCATACTCCGCAGCACAATCTGTCGGGGTTTCCTCTGCTTGTCCTGTGTGACGATGGCCCCTTCACCGCAGAGACACTGAATAACTTTCTCTGGGTGGTCTTTACTCGCAGCAATCCAGCGGCCGACATCTTCGGCATCCATTCGTTTGTCGAACAAAAGCATTGGGGCTGCCACGGACCGCTGGTCATTGACGCCCGTCTGAAACCCCATATGGCGCCGCCCTTGATTCCAGACCCCGCTGTCGCTCGCCGAGTGGATCGTCTGTTCGCGAAGGGTGGACCGCTGCACGGTTTGGGATGATCAGCACGCCCTCCTCAGATGGAGGGGAGCAAAGATGAGCGAAGCCCGGGAACGGACCGTATCGACGTGTCAGATGTCAACAACAGGTGCCCGCACATCCATCGCACAGTTGGCCTGCCGAGCGTGAGCAGCAGTCAGACTGAGCGCCAGGCGGTGAACAGCCTCCACGCGGCGGCAGGGAAATGCTGCGTACCGATATTGATGCCTGCTCTCCTTTCACTCCAATCCACAGACGCATGAACCTGCCCTCCTTCCGTCGAATCGAAGACGGAAAAAGGAATTGCGAACTCGCATCTTCATGGCATGAATCGCCTGGAGACAATAGCCCGCCTATTTAGCGGGCTTGTGCGAACGCGAGGCACTGAGGACACCCTCAAGAGTGCCAATTGATGACGCGGCACGCAACGATCATCGAAGGAAATGCTTTCGGACGGTGGCTGCAACCTGAGCATCTGACATGCGATCGGCCGTCTCCACATGGATCGATTGGGGAGCACCATACTTGCCTTCGATCCGTTTCTTCAGTTCCGTCTTCGCTTCGCCGGGCCCCAGAATCAGAAGTGCCTCGGCACCTTTGATCCGAGTAAACACATCATCGTAAAAGTGGTTCAGGTCCGCCGCGAAAATCTTTCCTTTCACATCGTCCGCTGGCACCGCAAGCGGTTCGAACGTCCCGGTCCGATGATCGCTGGAACGCCGCATCTGACTTTCAGCTTTTGATCTGACCCGTTCCGACGTCTCTCCTCCCTCGCCAAGTGTCACGACCATCGCTTCACTGTGATCAACCCAGACACCGACGTTTGTTTTCATCTGAAAGACTCCCTCTGATCCAGTCAGACATGCGTGCAATCTCCGGGAACAATCCCCGACAAAGATATGCCGCACACGAATTCATTGCCCATTGAGTCAAGCATCTTCCGTGCCGAATGTGGCAACGACCAAACAGAAGCCCCTGCCCGGGATGGAGCACAGAACTTACGTCATGTGCCGAAATGCTCGGGCACTTTACGGCTGTTCGCAATGGATGTGCGTCATCAGATCAGTCTGCCTGACTGTCGGCGGCACGCTTCTGTGTCATTTTCGCACGGATTGCAGGTTGCTCGCGCGGGCTCCGACTTCAACGGAAGACCAGCGGACAACTCACCCGCTCCTGACGACACGCTCCCGCGTCGCACGCCCTGATCGCTCGCCTCGAACGACTTTCACGCTCAACTTGCAGCGTCGCGTCCTCGACTCGCCTTCTGCTGCGTGTTCGCTCAGCCTGCAATTCTGAACAATGGCTCTGACAACTCCTGACCGGAGTGGATGGACTCTCGAAGGTATGCATGTGCATCCTTGATCAGGAACCATCGCCGTAAGTATTTCGGTCGAGGGACATGCGAAGGGGATCACAGCCGGTTTTCGATTGAGTCGCATTCGGCTAACCTGCACTCGGAACGTCTGCGGGCTGTTTGTCGCATGATACGTCGCTGATTCCGCAGGAGCCGCTTAAGGAAACATCATGAAGCGATTGATCGGATTGGCCCTCCATTGTCTGTCCGCCGCTCTCCTGCCGCCAATTCTGACGGATTCAGCCGACGCCGGCGACGAGCCTATGATTCGGCCGAACATCCTTTGGATCAGCTGTGAAGACATCAGCCCGTTGCTGGGCTGTTACGGTGACATCACGGCAACAACGCCGAATCTTGATCGATTGGCCTCCGAGGGAGCGAGATTTACGCACGCTTTCAGCTGTCACGGCGTTTGTGCGCCGAGTCGTACGGGAATCATCACGGGCATGTTTCCGACATCGCTCGGGGCAAATCACATGCGATCAAAGGCAGGAGTGCCGGACCACATCCGGTTATTCCCACAGCTGCTGCGTGAGGCGGGCTACTACTGCACGAACAACAGCAAAACGGACTACAATCTGATGTGGGATCAGAGGGCTACGTGGGATGCGTCGTCGGCGAGGGCCCATTGGAAAAATCGTCCGACCACGGAGACACCGTTTTTTTCCGTCTTCAACCTCACCATGACTCATGAAAGCAAAGTCTGGCCAAGCGGCTGGAGTGAGATCGTGAAAGACATGGATGTCAGTCTCCGCCACCAGCCGGACAGAATGGTCGTTCCTCCGCTGTATCCGAACACAGCGGCCGTGCGAGAAGACTTCGCTCGACTCGCCGACCTGATTACGGTGATGGACAATGAAGTGGGCCGCCTGCTTCGAGAACTGGATGACGCAGGTCTTTCCGAGAGCACGATCGTCATGTTCTGGTCCGACCATGGCAACGGGCTGCCTCGCGCGAAGCGATGGACGTACGACAGTGGTTCCCATGTCCCTCTGATCGTTCGTGTTCCAGAGCCGTTTCGTGCCATGGCGGGTATCGGCGAACCCGGCGCTGACGATTTCCGAATGGTCAGTCTGCTCGATCTCGGGCCGACCGTTCTGAATCTTGCGGGAATTCGGGTTCCTGAGTTCATGCATGGCAAGCCCTTTCTGGGTCCCGGTCGTCACGGTGGTCATGACTTCGTCTTCGGCGCCCGGGATCGTCTCGACGAGCGGTTTGACATGGTTCGAACGGTTCGCAATCGCCGATTTCGTTACGTTCGCAACTTTATGCCGTGGCGTCCTGCACTGCAGCATGTCGCTTATGGCGAGACCAATGAAACACTGAAAGAAATGAGAAGGCTCAGGGCTGCTGGTGAACTCGGACAGGACTCCGCGCAGTGGTTTGAAGTCCCGAGAGCTGCCGAAGAATTATACGATCTCGAGAAGGATCCATGGGAACTTCATAATCTCGCTGAAGAATCCGAACATCAGACTCTGCTCGAAGACCTCCGGAACCAGCTGGATGCATGGCAGATTGAGACGCGGGACGTTCATCTTCTGCCGGAGATCATGCTCGATGAGACGCAGCAGGCAAACGGCGAGCGATGGTCGCTGCTGCAGGGAGATGACGGGCGAATTCGCATAGCCCGAATTCTGAATGCGGCCAGACAAGCCGCTGGGCTGGAGGTCGGGAAGGCGCCACGAAGACAATCGGAGCTCGATGCAGACCCGGCCGTTCGATGGTGGCAGGTTGCTCTGGCGGCTCGCGCCGCGGACGTTCAGGATCGACTCACGTTGCTCAGGCAGGAGGCCCAACATTCTGATCGGGCGATCCGTATCACGGCCGCCGGAGGAATGGCACGTGCCGGCTTGATTGACGAAGCGGCCGAAATTCTTCGACCGCTGGCTCTGAGCCAGAATGAATTCATCCGCCATGCCGCGGTGCTGGAGATCGACGAAGCAGGACCTGAGATGATTCGACTTGCCACCGCTGAGCTGAAGTCCCTGTCGAACCAGGACCACGAATACACTCGCCGACTCGCAGTGCATGCATTGCAGTCCATCGGAATCGCCACTCGACCAGAATCGAAGCGATAATGAATCTGCGGTGAATCTGAAACTCATTCGTGGTCTCCCGCGATCTCCGGACACTTTCCAAGTCACGCAGCACTCTGAAGATTTTCGCGAGGTGAGCGGGAATCGGGTCTGGCGAACGATCGGACAAATGACGTGTCCCCGACTCCATGTGCGTCGTCGATTGAAACTCGTCAGAAAACGCGTCACGATTCCGTTCCCTGCGGGTGATGAACGACAGGCATTGCTCCCTGATTCCCCCGTTCCACTGGCCTTCTTCCGGAGAATCTTTCATGCGTTTTCATTCCGTCATTTCCGCGGCTGTTGTCGTTCTGATCTCGGCATCTCCCGCGATGTTTGCTGCTGACAAGGACGGCTGGGTCTCCATATTTGACGGCAAGACGCTGAATGGCTGGAAGCAGGCCGAACACGGCAAGGCAAAGTACGAAGTCGTCGATGGCACGATTCGAGGCACAACAACGGAGGGCAGTCCGAACTCATTTCTCGCGTCTGAACAGGAGTACGGCGACTTCGAGCTGGAATTTGAAGTTCAGGTTCAGGATGAACTGAATTCCGGCGTGCAGATTCGATCACGCGGGAAGACCAAAGAAGACGCCGGCCCCAATGGCGAAGGTCTCGGCGTATTCCATGGTCCGCAGGTGGAGATTGATGCCAAGTCCGGTCAGGCGGCCTTCATTTACGGTGAATCCACGAAATACGGCTGGTTATCCCCCGAGCCGAATGCGAAGCCGGAAGGTCACAAGTTCTTCAAAAGCGGTGAATGGAACCAATACCGTATCGTCGCGAAGGGCCCGCGGATTCAGACGTTTCTGAACGGAAACCCTGTCGCAGACCTGACTCATGACGAGATCTTCAAGACGCATCCAAAGGGGCACATTGGTCTGCAGGTGCATGGCATTGCCAAGGGCACCGGCCCTTACGAGGTCTCATGGCGCAATATTCGCATACGATCGTTGTGATCATCGCGAGGCCCACTGCGATGATTATGATTGCACTGAATGGTGTTGTGAATTGCGTCAGCCTTCAATCTGATGCTCGCTTACGTTCACTGCGAGATCGATTGACGAGACGCCTGAAACCGCATCAGTCGTTTGATGCGGTCGGCCACCTGATCGCGGACTCGAATTGAACGAGGGGATGTATTGACGGCGGCCTGCGCACAGGTGAGCGATTGTTTGAGACTCTCGACAGCCAGCGCAGGTTGCTCGCGACGAAGAGCGTTCTTCCAGACCTGAAGATACGCTTCGCTGCACGCAAGATGGACATCGCTGTCGTTCGGATACAACTCAGCCGCGGTTTGGCACAGATTCAGATCACGCAGCCGAAGCGACTCCGCCGTGTCGGTCGATGCCGTCCGTCAGAAGCTGGTGAACGCGAGCCAGTAGTGGCTTGCTGGACAGCCAACAAAATCGAACCGTCCATCCGATCGGGCAGCTGTTGATCATCTCCAACGTGTGGAGCCCATCGTGATCCTCGTGGCGATCATTGCGATCGTCCCTGTTGCTTCGGCTGCCAGAGACCGACTCGGCGAATACGGGCTTCGCTTTCGGCTTCACGGAGCGACGGCTCGAGGTCCTGGGGCAGCCCGAACGAATCCAACAGTCTCGCGTACCCATCCAGCAAAATGTCTCGATTCACCAGGCGACCCTGATCATCAAAAACCCAGGCCAGCGTGCGCTGGTAGCGATCCAGCTTTGGTGAATCAATGCGGAGTTGCACGCGTCGGCCCTCAACACGATCCTTCAGCCAGTCGGTTGACTTCTGAGCGAACGGCTCTGCTGTTCCGCCGTCGAATCCCATTTCCGGGGCATCGATCCCGAGCAACCGAACACGACGTCCGTCATCAAGATCCAGCGTGTCCCCATCAATCACATACCGAACGGTTGCCTGCACCAGTTCGGCAGTGCCCCGATCCAGTTCCGGTCGAAAAACCAGCACGCGCAGCAGGGCAAGGACGATAAAGATGATGATCGCAGTACCCGATGGCGACGGTGATTGCCAGGACCTTCGCGAAGCGGGTCTGCGATTCATAAAGAGCTATTCCGAGGGCGGATAGAGATCGGCCAGCGACGCCATGTCGAGCGGTACATTGTTGCGTGTCCAGAGGGCTCGATAAATCGGCAGCCCCAGCTTGCGTTTCTTCCGTTCAAAGCTGGTGTGGTAATCCATATCGTGATCTGCCTCACGTTGAGTCGGTTCTGGTCGACGCTCAAAGTATGGGCTGGAATCCATCAGCGAAGTGGCCATTTCATAATAATCGGCCACATCGGTCCAGTGATGCACCAGTCCGCCCGCTTTCACAATGCGAGCCAGCAGCAGAGTGAACTCGTGATTGAAAATGCGACGTTTCTGATGACGCTTCTTCCACCACGGATCGGGAAAGTAGACATGAGCCGCCTGAACGGTGCCGGGCGTAATCATCTGCGACAGTACGATGCGACCGTCGCCGCCAATGACGCGAGCGTTGGGTAGTTCGCGTTTCAGGAGTCGCATGGCCGTTCGGCGACCTTCACGGAAATCAATCTCAAGGCCGACGAAGTTCGTCTGAGGAGTCGAAACGGCAGCGTTGAACAGGAATAAGCCTCGGCCGCATCCGATATCAAGTTCAACCGGCAGCTCGGTACCGAAAAACTCATTCCAGTTCAGATGCGAGCCAATATCTGTCAGCGTTTGAAACCATGGTTTCAGTGGCTTGATGGGAGCAGTCTGCATGTCATCGCACCGATCAGCTTCAGGCTTTGTTGACGGTCACACCCAGCATCTGACCTTCGAACATCAGTTCACCGCAGACGTATCCCTGGAAGTTGAACTGAGCGAGCCGCCGTGCCATCACGCGAGTGACCTTGCAGACGAGATCCAGCCGCGATCCGGGAAAAATGGGCTTCCGAAATCGCACTTCGTCCATGCCGCCGAAACCGAGATAATCGCCGCCGATCAGATCGTACTTTCGCGCATAAAAGCCACCCAGTTGGGCCGCAGCTTCACATTGAACAACGCCCGGCATCAGCGGATAGTTCGGCATGTGACCTCGGATCCAGAACTCCTGATCCGTCAATTGCTTGTAGCCCACAATCAGATGCTGGGACTGATCCACATGAACGATCGCCGTCAGTTGCTCCATTTCATATCGCTGAGGATTCACCTGACGAATCTCATCGATCGTGAACAGAGG
>JBKDRW010000141.1:0-8251 GCA_046341255.1 Planctomycetota bacterium | reverse complement strand
GCTCAGGGTCGGCATCCAAATTGCTGGCTGAGAATCACTCATATAGCCTGCCTGAAACCATGTGATATCTGACTGCCAACCTGCAACAGACAAGAGCCGAAGCCTCGTGGTCTTCGTCGCAACACGTACGCCTCTGAGACCATGGACTCTCAACAGACCAACACTATTTCGAATCATTCAGGTCAAAAGGGGAATCCCGAGGACCCAGCGGCCAATCCTGCGTCGCCACGATGGCAAACGGTCATTCTTGGACCTGTACTCGTGGTGGCTGTCCTCTGGATCGTCATGAGTTTCAGCACAACGATGTACATCAGGTGGATTGAGGCGGAATATGATCGCGTCTTCAGTCAGAATCTGGCATCCATTCAGGGTTCGAATCAACTCGAATCGATCGTCTGGAGATCGTTGAGCGAGTGGACGAATCCAGCACTTGATGCTAACCAGCTTCGAGAGCGACAGAGTCAGAACAGTGTGCAGATGAAGCAGATTCTGGAAAATCTTCGCGAAACGGTTTACACCGAAGAAGAAGGTTGGCAGCAGGCACAACTGGAGGAAGCAGTCAACCAGATCTGTGCAGCCATGGACGTGGAAGGCACAATCACGCGAACCACACAAACGAGAAGCCCCGAATCTCTTCAGCGACTTTTTGAACATGCAGCAACCGTCACCCACCTTGCGCAAGAAGTTCGCAATATTAATGAAGCTCTGATACAGGCTTCACGACACCGGATGTCTGAAACTCAGGGCATTGTCATGCTCACCCGAATGTCCATGTTGCTGATCGGGCCTCTGCTCGGAGTATTTCTTGGTTGGCGAGTCGCCCGTCGGCTGCAATCCTCCGTCGCGAAGATTGCGGTCACTCTCAGCGGATCGACTCTGCCACCGGATCAGCTGGGGCTTCCGGATTTTACCGTTGAAATTACTCGGGAAAGCTCATTCGAAGATGTTCGCCGACAGGCTGAGAGGGTGGTTGATCGATTGCGTCAGGTTGTTGGCCAGCTTCAGACCGCGAGGCGAGAGGTGATTCAGGCCGAGCGACTGGCCGCTGTGGGTGAACTCGCCGCAGGGGTTGCTCATGAACTTCGAAATCCACTGACGTCCGTAAAGCTGTTGTTGCAGCATGCTTCTCGCCAGCCGGAAGCCGCACAGATTCCGACCGCAAAACTTCCCCTCGTCCTGGCTGAAGTCGGTCGTATGGAAGCCACCATTCAGGGGCTTCTGGACTTCGCAAGAACTCCGGCCGTGAATCGAGTTCGTCACGACCTGCGCGAGACTTTGCATCGAAGCCTGAATCTCGTCCACGGACGGCTCAGTCAGGAAACAATCGAGGTCTCAACAGTAATCAGTGAAGACCCGCTGATCGTTGATGGTGATTCGGAGCAATTGAATCAGGTCTTTGTCAATGTTCTGCTGAACTCGATTGAAGCTATGCCGAATGGTGGACAACTGAAAGTTACCGCGTATCGCACAGCAGAGAACTCTGCAGAGATCATTGTCAGCGACTCAGGTTCTGGAATCTCAGGAGACATGATGTCGCGGATGTTCGAACCGTTCTCAACAACAAAAGAACGCGGTACAGGACTTGGGCTTGCCATCAGTCATCGAATTATCTCAGAACATCAGGGATCCATTCACGCATCAAGCGAACCTTCTGCTGGCGCCACATTCACTATTTCCCTGCCACTTCTGCGGGTTGCATCAGCGTAAGGCGACAGAAACAGATACAGCAGGTTTTTGACGATCCTGCAAACAGACGCGATGCATCAACACGACCAATCAGAGGACTCCTGACGCACACCTTTTTCGAGACATTGAGTTTGCTTCAAAAACAGGCATAGAAACTTAAACAAGAGAGCAAGGGCATGGAAAAACTGCTGATCATTGATGACGAAGCGGGGATTCGCAGCGCGATTCAGTCCATCCTTCAATCGGATGATCTTGCGGTCTTCGTCGCCGGAGATTGCGACGAAGGACTTGCCGTAATGCATCGGGAAAGGCCACAGATTGTTCTGCTTGACATTCGCCTCGGGACTTCGTCAGGACTGGACCTGTTTACCGCACTGCGTCATGTGAATCCCCGTGTCCTTGTCATTTTCATCACAGGACATGGCACCGCGGACACTGCGATTGAGACGATGAAACTGGGTGCCTTCGATTATCTTGTCAAACCTCTGGATCTGGATCTGCTTTCCGCCACGGTCGATCAGGCACGCAGAATCTGTCGCCAGATGTATGCACCGACAGCAACGGATGTCGCAGTCGCTGATGAGCCTGACCCGGATCGGCTCATCGGAAGCGGCCCCTCAATGCAGTCTGTCTGCAAGCAAATTGGTCGGATCGCGCCGCAGGATGTCAACGTACTGATCCTCGGCGAAAGCGGCACAGGGAAGGAACTCATCGCCCGTGCGATTTACCAGCATAGTCGTCGATCCGATATGCCATTTCTGGCGATCAACTGCGCAGCGATTCCTGAAACGTTACTGGAAAGTGAACTGTTCGGCCATGAGAAAGGGGCCTTTACCGGAGCAGACCATCGACGGATCGGAAAATTTGAGCAGTGTCACCGTGGCACAATCTTCCTCGATGAAGTTGGTGATATGCCACTGTCCACGCAGACACGAATCCTCAGACTTCTCCAGGATGGCCAGTTTCAGCGAATCGGGGGAAATGAAACACTGACGGTCGACGTCCGGGTACTCGCTGCAACCCATCAGAATATTGAAGCCATGATCGCCGACGGCAGGTTCCGTCACGATCTCTATTACCGTCTGCGAGGTGTCACGATTCAGCTGCCACCACTGCGGGATCGACTTGAAGACCTGCCAGAAATTGCCCACTATCTGATGTTCCGATTCAATCGACAGCTTGGAACCGCAGTCCAGTCTATTTCCAGTGAGGCGATTGAGAAACTGCAATCCCATCGATGGCCGGGCAATATCCGAGAACTGCAAAGTGTCCTGCGTGAAGCCCTGATTGTCTCCACGGGACCAACACTGCTTCCGGAATTCCTCCCGCTTGATGTTCGATCAGACCCGGCAGAAGACACGGTTGCGTCTGCTCCTTCAGCACTGCCTCGGGATGCGTGGCATGAACTGGGACAGTATGTCGAACACGTTCTGACCGATGAACATGGCGATGCGTACCGAAGACTCATTCAAAGATTTGATGAACTGGTACTGACTCAGGCGATGAACCTTGCCGGAGGATTGCAGTCAAAAGCTTCCGAACTGCTGGGACTCAGCCGCCCGACTCTTCGTCTGAAACTTCGCGGGATGAACCGACTTCGGGACGAACGCAGTTTCGATCATCCATAACACCGACTGAACATCTCCGTTGCAGAATGAAGGAAATCACACCTTGCCTTCCCGCAGTCACCACCCTTTGACCGGTGCCCCGGAATTGCATTGGCATGCAGAATTTCATCGCCGGAATTCAGGGTAACAAAACGTGATCGATTGCCTCGCGCCCCTCCACAATGACAATCGTCGAGTTCATTTTCGGCCGTTCAATGGTCATCATTCCTCCGTTCGGCCAACGGACCACAAGCCTGATGACCTCTTCATCTTCGGCGATTCCAAAATGCAGACTGCTGGAGGATGAGGACAGATAACTGCCACCTCCCTTCTGCAGACGAAGATGTTTATGCCTGCTCGTCTCGAGAATGGCGGTCGCTCCGATCGGATGGCGAGCAGATGACACTCCGATCAGGTTCAGCCTCACCCATTTTCCGCCAGACCTGGATTTGTTCTCAAGCACAGCCACAGGACTGTCAATCGCCGAATACGCGAGATCGAGCAGGCCATCCCGATTCCAGTCGAGCAACACCAGTCCGCGACCGTGTCGAGGCGTCATCATGTCCTCACTGGCCAGTTGAGTAACATCATGAAAGTATTCCGCCTCGCGATTTTCGAGTAGTACCATCCGCTGTCTCCACGGTGAATGTGCCGGATGCTGAACCACATTGCCATTACAGACACAGATGTCCTCATCGCCATCATTGTCGAAATCTCCGAAGACGGAACCCCAGCCGACAAACTGATCTCCGATCGCGGATACACCCGTGATCTCACTGACATGCCGGAACAACAGACGTCCCTGATTCTGATACAGGGCAAAACTTTCCATTTCGAAGTTGGCCGCCCACAAATCCGGCAGACCATCGAGATTGAAGTCAGCGACCTCAACACCCATGCTCGCATCCGGAGTTCCACGACTGCTGACACCCGTTCCGCTGGAGATCGAGTGATCTGAAAATCTCTGGCCCGATTCGTTGCGGTACAAAAAATTCATCATCACGTCATTACCGACATACACATCGGAGTAGCCATCTAGATCCAGATCCGCAATTACAACCCCAAGAGCCTTTCCGTCTGCACGGACCCCGTATGTTGCCGTTGCATCCGTATAGCTGCCGTCTCCATGACTGAGAAAAAACGAATCAGCCACGGCTTCAAACAATTTGGGAGAACAGTTGTCGCGTGTTTGTCCATCCGCCGCGAAGCAGGGCGGATCATTCTCGAACGACCAGTTCACGTAACCCGTCACATACAAATCAGGCGAGCCATCGCGATTGATGTCGCCCCACGCCGCGGATGCATTCCATCGCGATGCGCAAAGATTGCTGATGGACGTGACGTCCTGAAAGGTTCCGTCGCCACAATTCCGGAACAGATGGACACCGCCATATCCAGTCATCAGGAAGTCGATGAAGCCGTCCTGATCAAAATCCGTCGCCGCTATCCCGTGACTGTAAATCGACTCTGTCTTACCAAGTGCCGACGTACTGACATCAAGGAATCGTCCATGGATGCTTCTCAGACAACTCAGCGGCTTCCCCGTAATAATCTTTCCCTCCAGATCTCCGCCGCCAGCAATTATCAGATCCTCAAATTCATCCCGATCGAAATCGACAGCGGCAAGACCGCTTCCAAGGGACTCAAGAATTGTTGCGTATCCTCGCTTTGCTCCATTTTCTGGAATGACAGATGGAACCAGCATCTGATCGAGGGATACAAACTGAAGTGATGTCTGATCCGTCGGAGCAGGCTCTGACGGCAGTTTTTCCGCCCGATGGGCTTCTGGTTCGTGACGCGCCTTGTCCAATTCGACCGCGATTTTCCCCGGGACAGGAGACATCCTTTGATCCCCGGGACGTTGTGGCAACTCGCCGCTGGATCCACAACCCGACAAAATCAGCGGAAGCACGCCAAACATCAAAAATTGTTGCCGGATCCGCTGCCGGACTCGTTGAACGGCGGCGTGGAGGGCTCTGAAGAAACCTCTGATGAGGGCGTCAGGTCGGGATGTCTCTTTAGAAAGCTGTGCCATTGATTCAGGATCGAAGCGTCTTGAGGAGCCATTCCGACTGCAGCAAGGTACCAGCCTGCTGCAAGCTGATGATCGCCCAGTTTGTCAGCGAGCTGTGCCAACTGCAATCGAAGGGACACATTTGTAAGGTCACGGACCACTTCCTGATGAGCCTTCGAGAACTGTGCTCGCAGTTCCGCAATTTCACCCGACCGATTTCGAATCTGCAACGATTCCTCTGTTCGTCCGGCAGACGCGAGAAGATCAGCCAGTCGTAGCAAGGGTGGCAACTCCATCGGATATTTTTCAGAAACCTCCCTGAGTCGGCGAATTGCCTCATCCATACTTCCATCTCGCTCTTCCAGTTGAGCCATCACGACAGAGGCATCCAGATGGAGGGGTTGCTCACGCAACGCAGCTGTTGCCGACAGACGGGCATCTTCAAACCTTCGCAGGGCAAAATTTGCCTGAGCACGTCTGGCTAGAACGTCAGGCCACTCACCCGCATTTTCAAGAGCCCTGAGAGCCTCATCGTACCTGCGAAGTCGAACAAGGCAGTCACCCCAGCCCAGTCGCACCTCATCACTGACACGAGTGTCTTCCGGAACTCTGGAGACGGCTTCTTTGAACGCTTCTTCCGCATCTCCGAATCGTTCAAAATCCTGGAGAATCGTGGCCTTCATGTAATGCGGGCGAAAATCATCAGGAGCAATCCGGACGACCTCTTCCAGGCTGCTGATCGCCTGTTCCATCGCCCCGATATCGTAGTATGCGGCAGCGAGTAATCGATGCGCCTCGATACGGTCTGGATTCCACTTGATCACCTGCCGAAGCAGCTTGATCACGTCAGAAAACTGTTTCGACTGATAACTCAGCCTCGAGGCTTCGAAATAAGAGTCTTCACGAGTTCGAATGTCCTGATTTGCCCGACTGAATTCGCGAATCGCCTTTTGAGGGCGGTTCTGCAACCGATACAAGTGGCCTTTCAACATGGCCCGGACAGGCTCGTTCTCCGGAAGCTCAGGCAGTTCCGCGAGACAACGGTTCAGGGCTGCCTCGTCGCCGTCTTCCGCTGCAGCTTTCCCCTCCAGATACAACGCCATCGGCTTTGATGGCTGGCTGCAGCCACAAAGCGACAGCATCAAAACCAGTCGAGCGAAATTCCATGGTGATAAAATTGCCGAATTTGTTGACAAGTCCGAGTCCGACAGCATCGATTTGACCGTTTCACATGACATGCTCAACCTGTAAACAAGAACACCCTTGAATGATCCCAGAGAACTCAAAAGAAGCGAGTCTGCCAAATTTATTGACACCCCTGGCGTCGGAAGTATACTTTCCACCCGGCTTTTCAGTTTTTATTTTGAATACATGTGCCCAAAGAGGATGCCCGATGAAGAAGAAAAATCTGTCACGATCCGATCAGGGATTTACCCTGATTGAACTTCTGGTTGTGATCGCCATCATTGCCATTCTGATTGCCCTTCTCCTGCCTGCGGTTCAACAGGCCCGCGAGGCCGCCAGAAGAACTCAGTGCAAAAACAATCTGAAGCAGATTGGCATCGCACTCCACAACTACCACGACACCTATAACCGATTTCCACCCGGAGGTTTCTGGAATAACGCCAGCCTCGGCCGAACTTACCAACAGGGCGGACTGCTGACTCACCTGCTGCCGTACGTCGAGCAGGCCAATATGTTCAATCAGATTCCGTTCAGTAATCCGCCTGCTGGAAGCTTCGATGTCAACGCGGCCACATTGCCAGATGGCCGCCTGATGAGAACGGTCTTCAGCGTTCCAACCTATCGATGCCCATCAGATACTGTGACGCTGGGGTTCAATGGCGTGTCCACGATCCAGAATTACGCCGGCAGCAAAGGCGCATCAAATGCTGGCAGTCCTGCGGCTGGTCACACCACAGGCGGAGCAACTGCTTGTCCTGACGCGTTTCTGTCTTTCGCAAAGGGCACTGGCTACGGAAACGGAGTGTCCGGCCCGTTTTATCGAAACAGCCGATGTGATTCGATGAGAGACTGTCGAGATGGTTTGTCGAACACAATTTATGTCGGTGAAGTCAGACCAGAATGCAGTAATCACATGCGGCAGGGCTGGCTCGCTTCGAACAACGGCCAGGGTATGGCATCCACGCTCTACCCAATCAACCTCGACACCTGCAGCGAAGACATGTCAACCGGCTGCCGATGGGTCAACAACTGGACCAACGAGTTCGGATTCCGATCACGCCATGTGGGTGGTGCACAGTTCCTCCTCGGCGATGGGGCGGTTCGCTTTTTCTCCGAAAACATTGACCACGAGACCTACAACCGTATCGGCGCCAAGGCTGACGGTCTGACCGCAACAGTACCAGGCGACTGACAAATCCTGCTGATCCAGTATCAAACCGCCCGGGGTGATTTCTGTCACTCCGGGCCGTATTTGTTTTTGCAATCATGTTTTTTGAACGGTATGCCATGATGTCCTCCCGGCTATGTAGAACTGCTTCCTCCTCGGGTGTCTTGTGTCTCCTTCTTCTTCTTTTGACCAACGGTTGCGGCGATCGCCCGTCCCTGGCACCGGCAAGTGGCCGAGTCACGCTCGATGGAAATCCAATGCCGGGAGCTATTGTGACGTTTCAGCCAGTGGCCGGAGGCCGGCTGGGTACCGCTGAAACCGACTTTGATGGCTACTACAAGATTAAGACGTTTGGACCTGATGTCGACGGGGCGATTGTCGGGGAGCATTACGTTGGAGTCATGCGACTTGGTGGAGCAGGCGCCAGCAAGCCGGCCGGCGAACAACCTGTCGATGCAAACTCGCTGTCGAACCTGAGTGCGGCAAGCGATGCGGAAGCGAAAAAACAGGACTCCGAGATCCACTACATCATTCCGCAAAAGTACATGTCACCTCAGCAATCCGGACTCAAGGTGACAGTTCCCTCCGGCG
>JBKDRW010000140.1:0-2688 GCA_046341255.1 Planctomycetota bacterium | reverse complement strand
CCCATCGAACGTTTGCTGCCATGCAGAGAGGCTTGTCGCGGGACCTGATTCATCAGTCTGATGCCAATCGACTGATTGAGACAGTGAAGACGACCTCGGGTACGATTTCAGTCTGGCGCCGTGGCGGGCATGTCTTTGAATTTCAGCAGAATGGAGTGGCACTTGGCCGAGTCAGCTCTGATGTGCGAGTCACACCTCAGCCGGCGGAGGATGTGCTGCCATCAATTCTCGGACTGACCTGTCATCCGCAACCCGGCCGAGTTCTGCTTCGTGGCGACGACACGGGCGTGTGTCTTCGTTCGGTGACTCATTTTCCGGTTCAGGAAATCATGGCACTGAGGGCCGAATCTGAGCTGACGAAACTGGCTCAGAAATACACGTGGAATTCGCAGGAAACGGCTGCTGACGAAGATTCGCGTGTTCAGATTCGACATGACACTCCAATGGTGGCGTTACGAGATCGGTCGCTGAAATCGTTTGATGTGATCGTGACGGCCCTTCCGCAATTTGCAGGCAGCAGTCAGGCGTTTCAATATACGACCGAATTCTATGCCTCCATTCGTGAACGGCTCAACTCTGATGGCGGTGTGTTCTGTCAGCGTCTGACGCAGTCAGAGACGGGGCCCACACCGATCAGTCAGGTGATGTCCGCTCTGATGGAGCACTTCGGACATGTCGGTGTGATTCAGTCTGTTCCGGGAGAGTTGATTCTGATCGCGACCAACCGAGACAAGGGGCTTGTTGACCCTGAATTCCTGTCGCGAATGCAGCGTGATCATGTCAGGCAGGAGATTGCCCGAACCGGACTCGACTGGGCGCAGGTGGCCGTGCTGCCATTCGTGGATGCGAGAGATCCCATTGGTATTTTCCGAAATGATCGACGGCCGAAGGCGATTTCGGTCCGGTACGGCGGCTTTGCATTATGTCAGCCGCTGGACACTCTTCGTCGGGCCGATAAAAGTGACGAACTACGGATGGCATTTGCCCCCCATCAGGTGCAGCTGGCGTCGACGATCCCGATCAATGACGACCTCAGAGAAGCTCAGCGTCGCCTGACATCACTGCAGCAGCAACTGGAGATTCTTGCGGGGATGCCGGATCAGCCATGGACGTATCGCAAATCGCTGCGAATGGAGATGCAGCGCGATCCTCGTCCGCCTGTCGAGGTTGTAAAGAATGGTCAGATTGTCAAAGAGCCACATCCCCTCGATGAGCTGAGAAAAGAATACTTCATAGCTCTTGGTGATGCTCTGCAGACCCTTGCCAGTTCCGCGTCTCAGGGTTCAGCTGACAACCTGCAGGCTCAGGTTCGTGCGAAGGTTGACGCACTTCAGAAGTTCGCATCAGCTGCGGAACCACTGCTGAGTCACTTTGCTCATTTCGAAATCATCCGCTTGCACGAGCTGGCCAGACTGAGTTCGGTGGATGAAGAGTTCCGTCACCGACTGCATATTGTGTTTTTCACAACTCCTCGTGATGCATCCGTCCGTCCTGTGATCTCGGCGCTTGATCAGTTGGTGGATCGTCCGGATCTTGTGCGGGATGACCAGGAGCGATATGACCTGCTGAATTCACTTGTTCAGAAACTGATCGAACGCTGGGAAGCTCGCACCGCCTGGGAACCGAAGTCCGCGTTGCGAGTCCAGAATGATGTGGAAAAGTCGGTACGTGTGGTCAATCTGGCGATGGATCAGATGGAGCGGGCTGCTGCTGCCATCCATGTCAGTCCTGGCGATTTCCTTCGACGTCGTCGTTTCGTGAACGCTGCTCTGATTACGCCGCTGCGGGATTATCGAGATCAGGTGCTTGCTCATCGATCCCGGCTTGAGTCGTCGCGAGGCGGTGAAACGCCGACAGAGCCGAACACCGAGGAGGCCAATGATTCGCCACTGCTGAATCCACAGGGAACTCAGGGCATCAGTACCAATTGATTGCCAATCGATCGGTCAGCGCAGAATAATGATTCGCTCACAGATGATCTCAGCTCTGGAGGATGGTTCGTCAGTCTGGGACGTGATTATCATCGGAGGTGGCGCGACGGGACTCGGTGCAGCGCTGGAGGCTGCGAGTCGCGGGCATCGCACGCTGCTGCTGGAATCCCATGATTTTGCAAAAGGCACGTCGAGTCGATCGACAAAACTGATTCACGGAGGTGTGCGATATCTGCGTCAGGGGCAGATCGGCATGGTCCGACAGTCTCTCCTCGAACGGCAACGCCTGTTTCGAAACGCGCCTCATCTGGTGCATCCGCTGGAGTTCATACTTCCGACCTACCGATTTGGAAAAAGAGAGTTCTTTTATGCCGGTCTCAGGCTGTATGACATGCTGGCCGGCCAGTTCTGGTCTGAGCGGGCCCGTTGTCTCACCAGTCGCAGTGTTGCACGCGATCTGCCGGGAGTGCGTCAGGAAGGCCTTCGAGGCGGCGTCCGATACATGGACGGTCAGTTCGATGATTCGCGACTGGCAATCACGCTGGCTCGAACCGCTGCACAGCACGGGGCCATCGTCCTGAATTACATGAAGGTTGATCGGCTGTTGTGTGACAATGGACGGGTCAGGGGCGTTATCGCGCGAGATGAATACTACGATCGCGAGTACCGTCTGGCCGGCAGGTCGGTGATTAATGCGACGGGTGTGTTTGCCGAGCATATGCTGGGGCAGGAACAACAGTGCATCGCGGCCTCAGAA
>JBKDRW010000139.1:0-22884 GCA_046341255.1 Planctomycetota bacterium | reverse complement strand
GATCTACAAGGCTGACAACGTCCGTGACTTTGCCTTCGCCACGTCTCGCAAATTCATCTGGGATGCCATCGGTCATGATGTCGGCGGAAACAAAGTCATGGCCATGTCGTTTTATCCGAACGAAGCAGAGCCGCTGTGGAGCAAGTACTCTACTCGAGCAATTGTGCACACGCTCAATGTGTATTCGAAGTACACGTTCAACTATCCCTATCCGATCGCGATTTCTGTCAACGGACCGGTTGGCGGGATGGAATATCCGATGATCTGCTTCAATGGCCCTCGACCAGAGAAGGACGGCACTTACTCGGCGCGCACAAAGTACGGACTGATCTCCGTTGTAATTCACGAAGTCGGCCACAACTACTTTCCAATGATTGTGAACTCCGACGAACGCCAGTGGACCTGGATGGACGAGGGCCTGAATACGTTTCTGCAGTATCTGGCCGAAGTGGAATGGGAAGAAACATACCCAGCTGATCGAGGTGAACCCAAAGACATTGTCGGCTACATGCGGAGCACGTCTCAGGTTCCGATCATGACAAATTCGGAGTCACTGCTGCAGTTCGGCGAGAATGCGTACGCAAAACCCGCCACGGCTCTGAACATTCTTCGCGAAACGATTCTGGGTCGGGAGTTGTTCGACTTTGCATTCCGCGAGTACGCCCGACGGTGGAAGTTCCGACGACCCAATCCCGCCGATCTGTTTCGCACAATGGAAGATGCCAGCGGAGTCGATCTGGATTGGTTCTGGCATGGTTGGTTCTACACAACAGACCATGTCGACATCGCAATCGCCGGTGTCAGGCACTACACACTCTCAGACGGGGATCCGGCAAAGGAAGCTCAGGCGAAACGCGCCGAGCGTGACAAGGAACCGAAGACTTTATCGATGCAGCGAAACAAGCCACTGACCAAGCTTGTGGATACGTTTCCTCATCTGAAAGACTTTTACAACTCTTTTGATGATCTGAATGTCTCGGACGATGACAAGAAGAACTTCGAAAAGTATCTGTCTGAACTCAAGCCGGAAGAACGCGAGTTGCTGGCAAAGAAAGACAATTTCTACATCGTCGACCTGAAGAATACCGGCGGCCTGGTTATGCCCGTAATTCTCAAGCTCAATCACGACGATGGCTCAACGAAGGAACTCCGAATTCCGGCTGAAATCTGGGCGAAGGACAGTGTGAGCGTTTCAAAGCTGATTATCAGTGAAAAGATGATTACGTCCATCGAACTGGACCCGCACCTTGAAACCGCCGACGTCGACCGAACAAACAATCACTTCCCGCCACAAATTCCTTCCAGCCGATTCAAAGCATTCAAGAGCAGTGGACGGTCTCGCAACGAAATGCAAAAGGCTGGCCTTGGCAAAAAGATGGACGAGAACAAAGAAGAGAAGAAGGACGTATCTGCTGAAGCCAGGGAGACCAAGTCGCCATGATTGCTTCAAACGTTCTCCGCGAAAACCGCATTCACTTCGATGAGCGAAAGTCGACACTGACGACAGGCTCACGACTGCTCTTAATCGGATGCGTGCTGGTGCTCTTCGCCTGGCAAACCGCCGACGCGGCCCATCCGTTTCACACGACATTTGCTGAGATCGAATGGAACGCTGAAACTCATCGTTTCGAAGTCGCCCTGCAACTGCCAGGGATGCAGATCGACGAAGAACTTTCCCGCATTCACAAGCGTCGCATCAACACGGAAACAACTGCCGACGCGGAGACAATTCTGGAGAATTACATCACAAATCGATTCAAGATCACTGATAAGCTGCACGATCGATGTCGAATCCACTGGGTCGGGATGGAAGTGGAACTTCGCGACGTCTGGGTTTACTTTGAGGTCGAACTTCTTAAGGCGACCAACGAAACAGTATCTTCCGGGTCAGATTCGAAAGATCCGTCGGGAGTGTTGAAACTCGTTCCGAGGACGGAACGAGCGTCGTCGTTTGAAGGACTCACCCTCGCAAATCGCATTCTCACTGACGTCCTCGCAGGCCAACTCAATATGGCAAGCATCATCATCGGAGATCAAAGGGCTTCGTTGAATCTGACTGTTGAGCAGACAACATGTGAGGTCTCGTTTTGAAGTCACCATATCGCTTTACATGCATTGTTTGTCTCTGACAGACTGATGAGACCTGCAGTTGAAATTCCGAAAAAAAAGCGGCTGATGATTGATTCGCCGGGATCGAACGGTGGCGGATCAGGCTTCCACAAGGGCTGCCACCGTGATGGAAAATGTGGCTGAGATTTCATACCCAGCGCTTTAGGATTTTTCTCAATCTGCTGCGAAACCCGCTGTGTTGTGTCAGAGGAAGTCCCACGAATATCATGCCGGGATCACTCAATCGGTGTCTTCTGGTTCAGAGTCACGATTCGATCACCAACCTGGACCTCGACGGCTCTCACCGGACAGCTGTCATCGAGGGCCGAAACGAGGAGTTCTCTGGACGCAGGCCAATCAACCCCCATACCAGAGGCGGGACAAAGGCACCATTCCCACTCGCTGCAGCATTTCAGCTGTCTCACCACCCAACGACAGGACACTGGACTGCCAGGTGTCAAACACAACTCCGCATCCGCCAGGAACAGGCCGCTCACACTCCACGTAAGGAATGCCCTTCCTCCAGCCGATCTGCACCTCCACTTTGAATTCTCTGCATTCGACTCATCCAAAAGGATGACCGATCCCATCTCCGGATTGAGTCGAACTACTTTATCTATCTGCATAAAAACGCAGTCGTTTCCTGCGATGCCTGTTCACAGGCAGAACAGAAACACACGCAGCATTAAGAAGTCCGTCACACCGACAAGTGAAGACTTTTTCGGCCCGCCCACGTAAGAAAAGGAGACCGCAGCAAACAAGGGCGTATTTGAGATTTTACCGGGGCACATCAACGACAACTCTCGATAGTCTGCTTCACCGGATGGAGTGTGGATGGTACTTCCATTTGCACCGGTCGCGAAAAATGAAAGGCTTTTCCGAATTCCGCCGTCGATAGGGAGAAACCACGCGTCAGTTTTACGGCACGGTTCACAAAATGAACTCGGCGGAGTCGCGATCATGTTAGCCAGCACCGGCCATCAGAGCTGATTCTTGACTGAAAAACCTGTGATCACCTCGCATCAAAACCAACGCACACACAATTGTCATACAGGTTTGTCACATGATTGATCACCCTCACCCCCAAAACGAGACCGACCAATCCGACACCGCCTGAGGCTCTTGTGTCACCCGGTGGCACGAAGCTTGAAACAGCCCCCGTGGTCGATCTGCAGACAAAACCCATGAAAGACCTCTTGTTGTATGTCTCAGTGCATTCAGCACAAGTCCCAAGATGCCGCCAGACTGTCCTGACTTTGCCAACTGTATGAGTCATGCATGCGCCGTTTAAGACCATCAACGAATCTGCCGGCAGTTGGTGAAGTGCTGACAATTCTGCCTGTGACGTCTGTTTCCGACATTCTGGATTCCCGACGAGTGGGCACTCGATACTGACAACGGTGCTTTGGATCGTGCACGCACTTACTACACGCATTGACCAGTCACATTGTGACCTGTTTTGCAATGAAATCTGATTTGGAAACGTGTGATGGTCACCCATGCCGCTGAAACAATGGACAACTCCGTTCGAGACTTCCAGCGACTGAAAACGTCCCTGCATCGACAGATTGTTGACGTGATCGACTTCAGCAAAGCCGAGTCGATGACGGAAGGTGAACTGCGATCGCAGTTGAAATCACTGGCAGAGTACTTGTGTTCTCGCCAGTCCGTCCCGATGAGTCACGAACAGCGTGACACCATGGTGGCGGAGATCATGGACGAAATCTATGGCTTCGGTCCGATCGAATCCCTGATGGTTGATCCGGAAGTCACTGACATCATGATCAACGGTCCGGATCGTGTTCTTGTTGAACGCCGCGGTATTCTGGAATCCACAAATATACGGTTCGCTGATTCCTTCCACCTGATGCAGTTCATCCACCGACTCGTTGGACGCGCAGGACGACGTATTGACGAATCCAGCCCGATGGTTGATGCTCGTCTGCCGGACGGATCTCGATTCAACGCAGTCATTCCTCCACTGGCCCTGTGCGGTCCTACGGTTTCGATTCGTCGATTCGGCAACCGACGACTTCAGATCGAGGACATGATCAAATTCGGTTCACTGGCTCCTGCCATGGCCGACTTCCTGATTCTCGCCATTCGCGGACGCATGAATGTGATTGTCAGCGGTGGTACAGGTGCTGGAAAAACAACTCTGCTGAACTGCATCAGTCGCTTCATCCCGGATACTCAACGAGTGGTAACGATTGAAGAAACCGCCGAACTCAGTCTGCAGCAGCGGGATGTGATCCCCCTCGAGACTCGTCTGCCAAACATGGAGGGTAAAGGCGCAGTGACTCAGCGAGATCTGTTGAGAAACGCGCTGCGTATGCGTCCTGACCGAATCATTGTCGGTGAAGCACGAGGTGCGGAAGTGCTGGAGATGCTTCAGGCGATGAATACTGGCCACGATGGTTCCATGAGCACGATCCATGCAAATGACACTCGAGAAACACTGGACCGTCTGGAACTGATGGTCGCACTGTCAGGAGCCGATCTGCCATCTCGAATTGCCCGACAATACATCGCCAATGCGATCGACATTGTGATCCACGTCACCCGTCTTCACACCGGTCAGCGCCGTATCTCGCGAATCTCAGAAGTGTCCGGTCTGAAGGATGGCGAGTACCGCATGGATGACATCTTTGTTTATCGCATCAATGGCGAAGACAAAGACGGTCAGCCACAAGGCAGTTTTTTTGCCACGGGGTATGTGCCAGTGGCCCTGCGACGACTCGCGCTGACCGGAGCCAGCATTGAACAGTACAAGCCGCTGTTCGATGCTCGGGAATTGAAGATGGAATAGAGCATCGGATCGAGTTGTAATGAAAGTCCCGAGCGAGTGTCGAAAGACTCTTTCCGTATCGATTCCAAGTCGGACACGATCATGATTGCCCCGCATCCACTTATCACAACGATCGACCGACGTCCGGAATTCTCCGGCCTGTTGAAAGAAGATACACAGTTTGCCAGTGGACGGTCGGCTGGGGTCGGGGAAGCAGTCAACGGCGGATTCGATCGCCTGATGATTCAATCCGGAATTCGCACACCTCCAGGACTCTGGCTCGGTCTATGCCTCCTTTCATCGATCGCAATCGGGGGGTTGAGCTTTGTTGTCACAGAACGCCCCGTGGTGACCGCAATCGGTGCAATTGCCGGGATACTGCTTCCAGTTGGCATCGCGCAGGCTGTCCGCAGCCGTCGTCAAAATCAGATCATGGATCAACTCCCCGGTATGGCCGATGAACTGGCGCGCCTGGCGCGATCTGGTCGAAACCTCGAGCATGCTTTCAGACTCGTTGCCGGCGATACTCCTGCACCACTCGGCGATGAACTTCGAATCAGCGCACGTCGGATTGAGATGGGCCTCGACGTCGGGAGCGCGGTCAGGGATCTGGCTGCAAGAACGGGCGTGTCGACTCTGACAATGTTTTCATCTGCTCTGTCAGTCCATCAGGACACTGGCGGAGATCTCATCTCTGTGATGGAACGACTGGCAACTGCCGTACGCGACCGATTGCACTTCGTTTCACGACAACGAGCAGCGACGATCGCCAGTCGCATGGGAGCAATCATGATGGTCGTGATCCCGATTCTGGTAATGGGCTTTTATTTGTTCCGCGATCCCGGTTACTTCAACAACCTTCTGAGTTCCTTTTGGGGACGACTATCGTTGTGGCTGGGAGTGATTCTTCAGATGATTGGCTGCCTGCTGGTCTTCCGAATCCTGAGTCGCAGTGCTCGCTTCTGAAGAATCTGCTACGGGCTGGTCATCGTTCTTTGCGCAGCACCGAACCGTGTTTTTAATCCCGACGCCAGCGATTTCTCTGTTGGGGGCTGCGTGTTGAGGTTGTCGGCGACTCGAGCGATTCAACAACAGATTTCAGGTTCTGGTCCAGGAACAACTCGACATGAACTCGATGTATCTGCTCCTCGCCGCTGGAGTTCTGGCGATTGTCTTTGGACTTCGCAGACTTCTTTCGACTCGTCAGAAACGAATTCTCAGTCCATTTCATCAGGGGCGAGTCTTCCCGCCGGAAAGTTCATCGTCGGAAATGTCCGAACGTGAACGCGCCGAAGCCGGCTTAATGAAAATCGCAGGTGAACTCCCGGATTCGCAGCGAGTTCAGAACAAGTCCGTATCGTTTTCGAGCCACAACCGTGAGCAGAATGGTCTGACTGCGGAGACCTTAACCAGCACCGCGACCATGAAGCCAACTTTGTCGAATCGTCGATCAACGTGGAATGACCGTAAATTATTTTCGGAATTTCGAGGCATTCTGAGTGACGATACGGAAGCAGTATCGCTGCCAGCTCCGGAAGAACTTCCGATTGCAAACGAAGACTTCGTGTTCGGCTCGCTGACCCCATCGATTGCACAACTGCTTCCGGAATCCGAATCCCGACGCGAAGTTCAAAGAAAAGCCCTAATCGGAGCAGGCTACCACTCGCGAGCCGCGTGGCTGAACTTGAGCGCTATTCGATTTGCACTTTCATTTTTGTCGCTGGTTGTTGTCGGCCTCTGGCTGATTGCTGCCCCGCCGGCCATTGAACCTTGGCTTCTCGGGCTGCTTGTGATGGCGCCACTATTTATGTGGGCATTGCCGCCGCTGGTTGTCAGCTTTCAGGCTGCTGAGCGGAAAATTGACATCGAGCGCGGACTACCGGATGTGCTTGACATGATGAACATGGGTATCAGCCAGGGTCTGACCGTCCCCCAGTCTCTGCGTCGAATCAGTCACGAGATTTCAGAAGCTCATCCAGCTTTGTCGGCAGAATTGCATATCGTCAATCAGCAGGCTCAGGTTGGCAATCTGTCGCATGCTCTGCGCAGCTTCGCCCAGCGAATCGAATCTACCGAAGTCAACTCGTTCACGTCTCTGCTCGTTCAGTCGGAAACGACGGGAACCAGTATCGCCAGGGCCCTGACGGATTACAGTGACAGCATTCGCGCCACACTCAAGGAGCGAGCGGACGCAAGAGCCAATGCCGCTTCGTTTAAACTCCTGTTTCCTGTGGCCTTGTTTCTGATGCCATCCGTCTTTCTGTTTCTGCTTGGACCGGCAATCGTTCAGATGTCAGACTTCTTCAACAATCAGGCCGAAGTCCTGCAGCAGGATCGTCAGAACGCCGTGCGAAGTCTGGATCAGCAGCCTCAACTGGATTTGCGACGATTCCAGCAGGATGGAGGAGCCCTCAACGTGCAGCCATAAGAAACGCGGTGGATCGACAAGTCGGGCCTTGAAACACAGTCACTGGTCCGATTTTCCTGCGGCAAGGCGAGACTCTGTGCGCCCGCCAAAAAAATTCCTTGTCTCAAGTCAGAAACTTGCTGTATTTCCGACTCGAAGATTCCGAAGTTCATCGCTACACTTCGCGACTCTTTCCGAAAAGCGCCCGCAAAGCATGAACAAATGCTCAGTGCGCTGATTAACTTCTGAAGTTTGCAGAGCTGGTTTAAGGGTGGTTGTTCGATGTTTGCTGTGATTGTAGACGGAAATCGTCAGCATCGTGTTCAGGAAGGCTCGTTCCTTTCCGTTGACTATCGTGGCTCAGAGGTCCAGCCGGGCTCTTCGATCACGTTTGATCAGGTCTTGTTGGCGAACGGTGGCGGTTCCAGCGTTATTGGTGCTCCAACAATTTCCGGGGCGTCGGTGGTTGCTGAAGTTGTGATTGCGACGGAAAAAGGACCAAAGTTGGAGATTCAGAAGTTGCGTCGACGCAAGAACTCTCGTCGTCATACTGGCCACCGTCAAAAATACACTCGAGTGAAAGTGACAAAGATTACGGTTCCTGGACTGTGAGCTGATTTCGTCACGGGAAATGTCAGATAACATGCATGCGAGGCAGGGGCTCCCCTGTCTCGTTTTCTTTTGCGCTGATTGTCAATAGTCCCTGCGATCGACCTGTTTGATCCAGGGGATTTCACCCCATTGAGACGCCGATACCGCGGAGTTTCAGAGTTCAGATGTGGCCCATTCAGTCGATTCGATCTCAGTTTTTGGGTTTGCAGCGGCAGCAGAACGATCAGACTGTTGCGTTCTTTGATGGGCCGGCCGGAAGCCAGGTGCCCGAAGTTGTCGTCAACGCTGTCAGCCAATACCTGCGTCATACGAACTGCAACCGTGGTGCGGCGTTTGCCACAGCGAAGGAATCCGACGCGATCCTTGAAGCCGCCCACGTCACGCTGGCGGACTTCGTCGGAGCCTCCGATCCTGCAGAGATCAGCTTCGGCGCGAATATGACCAGCCAGACATTGGCACTGAGCCGGGCCATCAGCAAATCATGGCAACCTGGCGATGAGATCATCGTGACGCGACTTGATCATGATGCCAACGTGACACCGTGGGTACTCGTGGCGCGAGATCGAGGCGTGACGGTTCGGCATGTGGAACTGAATTCATCCGACTGGACATTGGATCTGGATCACTATCGCAGCCTGTTGTCAGATCGTACTCGACTGGTTGCCGTCGGCATGGCGTCCAATGCAACTGGCACAGTGAACCCGGTGCAGCAGATGACGGATTGGGCTCATGATCGAGGGGCTCTCGTTTTCGTCGATGCTGTTCACTACGCGCCCCACGGGCGCATTCTCATCAACGAGCTGAACTGTGACTTTCTGGCATGTTCCGCGTACAAGTTCTTCGGACCGCATGTCGGTGTGCTTTGGGGGCGACGTCGGCTGCTGGAACAGATTCGTCCATACAAGCTGCGGCCGTCGCCGGAGTCGCTGCCAGGCAGGTGGATGACAGGGACTCAATGCCATGAAGGCATCGCGGGGGCCGCAGCGGCAGTGGACTATCTGGCCTCACTCGATGTCTGGTCATCGCCCTCGGAATCCACCGAACATAGCGATCAGTCCAGATCTGCCAGACTCGACCGAGTCTTTCAGCGAATAACCGACTACGAACGGACTCTTTCTGACGCTTTCCTTCGAGGATTAGGCGAAGTTTCGGGTGTGAAAATCTGGGGAATTACCGACCGCTCACGACTTCATGAACGTGTGCCGACTCTTTCGTTCACGTTCGCGGATATTCAACCCCGCGATGTCACTGAATGGCTGGCAGACCGCGGATTGTATGTCTGGAATGGAAATCACTATGCATTGCCGTTTACGGAAACAGCCGGACTTGAACCGGGCGGAACAATTCGAGCAGGCGCGTTGCACTACAACACTGTCGAAGAGGTCAACCGACTGGTTTACACGCTGAGAGAATTCGCGGCAGCACGACTGTAAATACCTGTCTGGCAGGCGAAGCGCGTCAATCTCCTGACGATTGACGCCCATCATTCCCCTTGAGTCAGTGTTATTTCGCGATGGCGATTCAGGAAAGAATTCAATGAGCATCACCGCGAAGCCTCGCATCATTGCAGTTATGCCGGCCTACAACGCCGAGTCGACTCTTGAACGGACACTCAAAGACATTCCGCCAGGCACTGTCGACGAGATCATCCTTGTCGATGACTGCAGCAAGGATCGCACCGTCGAACTGGCTCGGTCGCTTGGCCTGACCGTGATCACACATGAACGAAATACAGGCTACGGCGGCAATCAGAAGACTTGCTACACGACAGCCCTCGAACGCGGTGCGGATATTGTGGTGATGATTCATCCTGACTATCAGTACGACAGCCGAGTCATTCCCGTCGCTGCGGAATTGATTCGTCTGGGGAATTGCGATGTGATCCTCGGATCACGCATCCGAACTCGGGCTGAAGCGTTGCAGGGCGGCATGCCGGTCTGGAAGTACGTTGCCAATCGAATGCTGACGACGTTCGAAAACATTGCGCTGGGACAGAACCTCGGTGATTTCCACAGCGGCTTTCGAGCCTATCGTCGCGAGGTTCTTGAAACTGTGCCGTGGCTGGAGAATTCCAACGACTTCGTCTTCGACACTCAGTTTCTTGCTCAAGCCGTTTACTTCGGCTTCAGACTCGGAGATATCCCCGTCCCCGTCCGCTACTTCGCCGAAGCCTCCAGCATCAACTTCCGCCGCAGCACTCGCTACGGCTTACTGACTCTCTGGGTCATGCTTCAGTTCTGGCTGAACAAACTAGGCCTCGCAAAGTCTGCCATTTTTCGCAAGTGACCGCGTGCGACCCGAACTCCAGATGGATTCACCCGGCAAAGATCAGTCCCCATCCCTTCGGTCTGAGCGATGATCTTTTCCCAGGTCGACACCGGCAACGGTGCATATCTGCAAGGCCGACCATTATGATCGGGCCGGTGATTCCCCGGTGGGCCGATCACGCTCGGCCCGCAGCGAGAATGATCTGGGCGATGACCAAAGGTCAGCGGATCGAGGTGCAAAAGGAACAGGCAGTCCTGCGTTGGCAACTCGTTTCCGGTCTTCACTTCGTTCAACAGTGACAGCAAAAATCTCCTGACGGTAACGAGAACGGTGATTCGATACTCTGACAACTGCGTGATTCAGGTCGAGGCATAGCAGCGGTTGCCGAGATGGAGAGTTGCACGGGTCTCGGACAATGTCATGCATTCGCACTGCTGAACAGATCGGACTCGCTCGCATACTTTGACAATCAACATAGACTTAAGTTCCGGAAGCTCATTCAGTGAATGAACTGAAGTCTTCTTCTCTGGAGAATCCTCGTCTTGCTGGCCCACTCAACCCGGAGACTGAAATGAATGATGCGTCGAAAATGAAGGTCGTTGCGTTGTTGAGTTTCATGACATTCCAGTCATCAGCCATTTTCGCCCAGGATGACTCAAAGCAGCAGCGTGAAACCGACGGCATCTGGCATCCGATTACGGCCGTTCTGGGTGGGCAGGAGATGGATGAGAATACTCGCGAGGGAATTGTGCTGAAGCTCGAAGGTCAACAATATTCGGTGACGGTCAACGGGACTCCGGACAAAGGGACCTGCGAAATCGATATGGCCGCTAAGCCTGCAAGGATGACGATCACGGGGACGGTTGGTCCAAATCAGGGAAAGACGCTGCTGGCCATTTTTGAATTCACAACTTCAGATCGAATGCGAGTCTGCTATGACGTCACTGGTCGCGAGTTTCCGAGTCAGTTCAAATCAGAATCCGGGACGACTCATTATCTTGTGGAGTATCGAAAAGAACTTCCCAAAGGCGCGGAGTTGAAGGGCAAGGTAGCAGACGTTCCGGATGCTGATGTGTTGCTGGTCAGAACGACCGATAACCAACTGATTCGAGTTCGCTTGAATGGCATTGATGCGCCGGAATTGCAACAAGCGTTTGGCGACAAGGTTCAGGAACAACTGGAGTCGCTCGTTGGCGGGCAGTCTGTTCGCGTCGTGACACAGGGTGAGGATCGAGTCGGGCAGATCATCGGCGATGTCTACTTTCGCGAAAAAGATGCCGAGGAGACTGATCCTGAGGTGTTTCTGAACGTGAATATGGTCGAGCAGGGACTCGCATGGCATTTCGTCAGATACGCTCCTGATAATCAGGAACTGGCCGGCGCCGAAAAAGACGCTCGGCAAAAAAAAGCCGGCCTGTGGTCTGAAGGGGAACCGGTGGCTCCCTGGGACTGGCGGCGTCAGGAACAAGAGAAGCGGAACAGGCCCCGGGGAAAAGCAGCAGGGGGACAAGGCTGCGATATAGAACGAGTGTTGCAATCATTGACGAGCAGTTGAGCAGAACCGCTCTGTCATGGGTCGAATGAAGTTTTCGGCCCGCTCACGTCACCCGCTTCTTTGAGGTTTCCCATGTTACTGCGATTGATGCCCCTCGTGGTCTTTTTGACGATGCTGCTCGGCACATCAAAGGCTGAAGACCCGGCTTGGAAATACAAGTCCGTCAAAGTTGAGGGCTGGACGCTTCATATCAGTGAACAACTGATTGAGTCGGACAAGGCAGCGACGGATAAGGCGGTCCAGTTGCTGATTCTTCAGCTGCAAGAAGTTGTCAAGGTCGTTCCGAAGGACGTAGTCGGACAACTTCGATCGGTGCCTCTTTGGTTTTCGTCGGAGTATGCCGGAATCCCCCCAGGAGCCGAGTATCATCCGAGTGAAGACTGGCTGAAGGAAAACAAACGCAATCCAAAGATGGCAAAATCGGTGGAGTTCTCGAACATCCGGATCTTCGAGCAAGAAACGAGGCGGATGCCAAATTTTGCATTACATGAATTGGCCCATGCGTACCACGACCGCTTCCTTCGTGATGGCTATGAGAACTCGGACGTCAAAGCCGCATTCGAAAATGCAAAGAATGAACAGAGTTATGAAAATGTCGAACAGCGTCATGGTGATGGTCGATCTTCGAACGGTGAGGCTTATGCGATGACCAACCCCATGGAGTACTTCGCGGAGTGCTCTGAATCGTTCTTCTCAACAAACGACTTCTACCCATTCAATCGCGAAGAACTCCGAGAGCACGATCCCATCATGTATCAAATGCTGCAGACACTGTGGAAATGCCCGCTCGAGTAGCCCCCAGACCACGAAAGGAGTCTGCAACGACTTCCCCCCTTCACCCGGCCTTTTCCAATCGGTGAACGTTGCGACTGAACAAAGCTGCTCCGGAGAGCAGTCGAACAAATGTGTCGGTGTGTATCAATATTCACGCCCACCACACTTGCCTACCTGTTGCCTTCTTTCTGATAAACACGCACGTAGTCAACGAGATACTGCCGAGGGAACGGCGTCGAAGCATCGACGTCACCGACAAAGCCACCGCCAATGGCCAGGTTCAGAATCAGATGAAAGCGTTGATCAAACGGAGCAGGGTAGGGGCCTCCTGAAGAACTCCATTCTGTCTGAGTCTGATACGCATTGCTATCCACAAGCCATGTCATCTTGCCCTTCTCCCACTCCAGTGCGTAAGTGTGGAAATCTTTGGTGTAATCAACACCATCAGGGCGGTACTGAGTTCCGGTGTGCTTATTATTGGGCCATGGTGAACCATGATGCAAAGTCCCCCAGATCACATTCGGCTCCTGGCCTTTGAACTCCATAATGTCGATTTCGCCGCTTGAGGCCCAGGTGCCGTAGACGCTATCCGTTGGCATCATCCAAAACGCGGGCCAGACGCCCTGACCTGCTGGCAGCCTCGCTCGCATTTCAAACCTGCCATACGTCCAATCACCGCGACGCTTGCTGCGAATTTTTCCGGAAGAATAATCGCGAACGGTCCCAAGAATGTCTGCTCGTTCTTTGTGAGCTTCGAGAACCAGATTGCCGCTCTCAAGTCGCACATTTCTGGGGGAGTCTGTGTATAACTGCAGTTCATGATTGCCACCGCCAAATGCGTTGACCTCGATCTCCCACTTGCTGTAGTCCAGCGATTCGCCGCTGAACTCGTCGCTCCAGACCAGTTTCCAGTCCCCATCCTGAGCATCGCAAGAGGCCCCGGCAGCCAGCAGTCCCGCAACCAGCAAAGCAGCCAAGGGACGAAATGTCCAACGACTCGTGGCGGTTGTTGACGACCTGAACAACGTAGAAAACAACAACACGATTAGGCTCCAGCAGACAGACTCATGATGACAACTCGCCCGTCGCGACGAGAACACCTGAACTACTGAGCCACCCTTACGTCGAGCATCGAGGCAAGCCTCGAGAGCCATAAAACTCACGCCACAAAAGACGCTGTCAGAAGGTAAAGCTGGCGACCTGAAAATCAAAGATTCATCAGAACGAGCAAAGGATGGGCAACTCCACGGATATCCCGATCACAATCAGAACGGCTCGGCATCATTCGCAGAGGCGAACACTGTAAATATAACGGTTGAGACCAGCAGACGGTGATGGTGCAGTCACGGCGGTTGAAGTGATCATCACGCAGGGCTGAAGGACGACCTTCAGGGATCCAGCTGCCGCGGTTGTGACCTGAACAACTCTTGCGCTCACGGGACGTTTCAGAGTCATTACCGATGATTCGCTGTTTGAAGGACTCAACGAACACAGACTGATGATGCAGGGTTCCCCGATCTTTGATTCCAGCGATGACCTGCATGCGGCAAGATCTGTCGGTGCAATGATACCGACGTTCATGCTGCCTGGGTAACGAATCTCTGACTCTCCGGATCCTTCCAGTTCCTCGATTGTGAGACCGTTCTGTATCCACACAGCGTAGGCTCCGGTACCGAGCGATCCGTTCGGGCCGAACGGCATCGGAATGAACGCATCTTCATGACCTGCGGATGATGTCGAGTAGATCGTGACGGTCAACTCCGGAAGACCATCCGGACCATTCTCGAAGCGATGAGTCTCGCTGTTCCAACCGAATTCATCGCGGCCTCTTCCAGACTCAATATTGGATGTCCAGTATCCGGAAAACTCAGACGTCGGTTCGTCATCACTGGCATCACTGGACAATGAGTCCGTTTCTGCGTCGCCTGAGATCATTTCATCACAGATCGCAAAGGGAAGTATTGGAACCGACAGGCTGCGGCCCGGACGAAATGCAATCGGGCTGTGCTCAATCTTCACGCAGGCCTGAACTCCGAGATTCACTCGATCGAGTCCCGTCAACCCGGCGAAGAACAGCGGCAGCCCATGTCGGCCTCGCCCCTTGAAAGCGACCTTCACTTCGGTCGGAACATATGCACAAGCGTCGCTGGTCGGCCCGGTTAATTCGGGAACGAGCAACTCGATGTCGTCTTCTGTCAGCATGGGAATTCGACTAGCCCGACGATGCTCTTCTGAAATCCTTAAAGCCTGCTGACGACATCTTGTCGCTCGTCCGTCAACCTCAAAAGCCTCCTGATGTAATCGCAGCAGGTCATCAGTCAGATAACCGTGACCAGCCGCAAGTGCCGATGAGGACGCGCAATTCTGAGCTTCGGACCGGATCCCTGAAACATACACAACGTTCATCAGGCTGCCAGCGATGAAACACGCGGCCAGCATGATCCAGAGTGTCCACACCATGATCACACCGGCACGATGCGATGATTTCGTGAGGCGGCTGCGTCTGGTCTGTGTTTTCGCGCGCTTCACACATCGACTCCTGTCGAAAATGAAATTCTGTTTGTGAAGAAAGCCCGGGCTGTCGCAACCGGGCTTCCAAGGAATTCTGAGCCACCCTGTTTGCACATCGGGGAGCCTTCAGGACTCTGCTCCACTTTCGGTGCGTGCCAGATTATTTTTTTGTTCAGCAGGTTTGGCGTCTGTTGACCAGCCGCCCCCCGATCCTCCGGTGCTCTGCAGTCGGTCACCGGAATTATCACCGCCCGAACCGACTCCATAGAGTCGATCGCCGTATTCATCGAAATAAACCGTAGAACCGCCGCTGCCTCGGTAGTGCTCTGTTCGGAACGGCTTCTTCTCTTCCTCTGGTGGCCGGATGCCAAGAATCTCCTGCAGCGTGATACGATCCTTGTCAGTTCCCTCGATGGACAGACCGCCGCTTCCCGGTCCAGTCTCGTTGTACACGAGATCAATTTCGCCTTTCTTCTGAGCCAGCGTCACAACCTGAGCCTGACGCTTATCTAATTCCAATGTCACGCTGCTCGACTCGCCGCTCTGGAGAGCGGTTGTCGTGTAACCGCGGTTCACCGACAGGAGTTTGACGCCCTCGAAGAGCGTTGCGGTCATCGTGTCGCTGTAGGCCGCCGAATTCTGCCTCGCACTTCCGCCAGTCGACTGAAGACGTGTCCGTCCTCCGCCATTTGCCGCGGAGTCAATTGTCAGCAGAACGTCAACGAATTGATTCGGCTTCAACTTCTGGTTCAAGACCGCAGACGTCTCACTCACTCGAACGACAACCGCCTGCTTACCTTCAGAGACTGTTAATCCAGGATGATCACCAACCGCGTAGAACATGGATCCCTGCAACGGCACTGCGGCTTCGATAGGCTGTCTGGCAATTCGACCAATCACGCCATCAACTGAAGTAAACGTATCTTTGGCTAATTCCTGTCCGGGCAGAGCACGGCCGTTACCAATGTGGGCTCTGGTGATGACCGTTCCCGGTTCGATCGCTGTGATTGCCATCGGCAGGACTCGGGGTTCTGGCGGTTTCACTTCGACCACGGAGGTTGCGAGCAGTTTCTTGGCAAGAAACCCGACCGCCAGCAGGGCGATTACTCCAAACGCGGCGACGGTCAACATCCACGGGGTGAGTTTCACAACGACTCTCCAGTCAAATCAACACAGGGAATCAAGACAGAAGTTGGTCAGGATTGTGAGCGCACTCTTCCCGACATCATTCATTCTCACCAAAACATCTCTTCGCTGAACTTATGACGGAGACCGTGGCTCGGCGAACCCACCGCACTCCACCGCACCAGTTGAACCATATCTGGAATCTCCCGGTTGTTTGTTGGAGAGTTACTCGCAGGAATTTGACGCATCCATGAAATCTTAATACGTCTGAAATTCCACAGAAGCTTCTCTGCACCTTTCCATCACCATCGAAGCCGATGAATCCATCGTTCTTCCAGCGAGTCCATAGCCGGCAATCCACAACAGATCAGGACTCGCATTCTTCATGGGCAGACGAACAGATACATGACCAATCTCCCCTGGATGGGCCGCTGGCTGGACATCAATCTGGCAATCCTTCGCCAGATTCGGGCCCAGAAGCGAAAGAACTTGGGATTGAATTTCTTCTGCTGACGCGCCAGTGAGGCTCATCATTCTCGCCCCACTTTGACACGCATTCGCAATTCGCGTCTGGGCCGACATCAGGAGGGAAAATTCAACGATGGAGAATACCAGCAGCAGGAAAAGCGGAAGAACCAGAACTAGTTCCATCGAGAGGATCGCTCCTCTGCGACTTGCTGTTCTGGCCTCGCCGATCTTCATTGGAATCACCCTCTGATCAACTTCAGATCCGTTGAGACAAGCTCTGTCACGCAAATAGATTCTGGAGAAGAGTTCAAACGGAAACTCGTCAGGCTGCGGGCGCGACGTCCACAAGTTTCGGTGTTTTCGACCGCTGAAGATGTCTGACATGAAAAATTTGCCGAAGTTTCGTGCTGTCTGGGTTTGTGATTCAGTTTCCCCGGCCACGGAAAGATTTTAACTGCGCCTGGGCGAACGCTGATCAGAATCAGATTCCGCGGCCTGTCAGAAGCTGGACGGCAACAACGCTCCATGTCGCAAGAGCCACCGGAGCGGCGAAGGCCATGACTCGTCGTTTCTGGCGAGCATCCGATGTTTCGACCGGACTCCCGTTCTTCAAATACTGAGATTTCGTGCGACTCAGCCCCTTCAAGAGCACTGACCAGACCACAATCGAAAAGGTGCCAATTGCGACGAAAATAAGCGACACTAACATCACCTTCAACATCAGTTGACCACCCATCCATGGCCCAAGTGCACCCATCAGTTTGACGTCGCCACCACCGGCTGAACCAACCATCCAGAGCAGAAAGAAGAGCCCAAAGCCTGCGCCAAATCCCGATAAAGCCGCCCAAAGTCCATCCCACTGAAAAAAGATCAGTTGATAGAGTAATCCAGCAAAACACATCGGGACTGTCATCTTGTTCGGAATCTTTCGAGTCCGAATATCCGAAGCGGCCGCTACAGCAGTAAAGATGAGAACGGCAATCAGAAATATGATCTGAGAAGGTGTGAGTTCCGCCATGGAAGTCATCTCTAAAAGGTCAGCAACGTATCAAATACTGGTCGACCTCTGTCCGTCAGGGGCACGTGACAAATTGTTAACCGCAGAAACGCTTCAAATGATGTCTTTTCTCCTCATTCCATAGTTCATAGTGTTGACACTCCACTCGCAGCCACGACGATTGATATTTCCGCTGGAGTTCGCACAATCTGTGCACGTTGTATAAAGCAATTTTTCGCTAAAGTCGGCCGCCGTCATGTTGGGGAATGAAGATTCGGATATCGAACGAAATATGTGGCTTCGTGCGGCTATTGAAGCTGCAAAAATGGGAGGCTGCGTCCTGCAGGAGTGGAAAGGACGATTTTCAGTCCGGGAAAAAAGCCGTGCGAACCTCGTCACGGAAGCTGATGAAGCCTCACAGTCAGCCATTTTGAACTGTCTCAAAGGACAATTTCCGGAGCACGGCTTCCTTGGCGAGGAAAGCCTGAACGATCGATCGAACGAGAGCGTCGCATGCTGGATCATCGATCCTCTTGACGGCACGACGAACTACGTTCACGGCTTTCCCTACTACTGCGTTTCGATTGCCCTTGCATATCGAGGCCTGCTGGAAATCGGAGTGATCTACGACCCGAATCGCGATGAGGTATTCACAGCTGCCCGAACGAAAGGTGCGTTCTGCAACGGTCTGCCGATTCGAACAAGTGGCGAATCGAATCTAAAATCGGCGATGGCGATCGCCAGCCTGCCTGTTGCGACCGACCCAGACAACCCCGCGGTCAAGCGATTTCTTACTGGTCTGACCCAACTGCAAACGGTCCAGCGAACAGGATCAGCAGCACTGAATATGGCGTATATCGGGTGCGGCCGAGTCGATGCGTTCTGGTCGTCGAGCCTTCATCCGTGGGACGTGGCTGCAGGTGCCTTGATCGTTCAGGAGGCCGGAGGATCCGTTACAAACCTGCAAGGCGACACATTCGATTTATTCGTGCCAAGTGTGTTGGCTGCCAGTACTGCAAATCTCGCTCAGGATCTCGCAACTGCACTGCGATGATTTTCTTCAACGGCTTCACCAGCCGCCAAATCCCACCTAGACTACCCAGACAGGATCGTGTTGACGAATTTCGTCACGGAGACCTGATGCATCTGATCGAGAATGGCAGAAAGGAGACGGCATGTTGATCCAACCAACTGTTGGCACCCGTTGCCGTCTGTTCCTCGTGATGATGTCCTTGGCTGCGTGGTCGCTGATCGGTAATTTGGCATCAGCCCAGACGATTCCCACTCCGCTTCCTCCCGGAGTAGCCAACGGGAGTTCCACGCCTGGAACACCGAGCTCTGATCCCCTAAAAGGCCGAATGATTTTTCGGACAGATTCCGGTGAAATGATCCCTCTCGAGGATCTGCTTGGTCAAGGACTCGTCGAGGAGTTGCTGCAGCGATCTCTGGAGCAGCGTACCGTGCCGCGTTTTACAATAGATCGGATTGAACTGTCCGGTGAGATTCAGCGTGATGAAGTTCGATTGACCATGGATATGCAGGTTAAGATCGAACCGAAATCTGAATGGGTAACGATTCCGATTGCTCTCGGAGATGTATTTGTTACCGGCTTCACAAGCACCTCTCCCGACGAAGGTCGTGCAATCCTGACGACGGCGGAACAAAACAACCGTCAGTGGCATATTCAGGGGCAGGGTGTTCATACTCTGAAGATGGACTTCGTGGGTAAATCCCGGATGGTTTCTCCCGGAGTGTCGCAACTCACACTTAACCTCCCGAGATCAACGTCAGCACATGCAGTTTTGAAATTTGCGGCACCGGTGGATCTACAGAAACTGCCCACTGGGGCTGTTTCACGTACGAAATCTGCTGGTGAAGGTTTACGGGGAATTCAGGAAGCCGAGTTCTGGCTGGCGAACAACTTCTCTCTGACGTGGTCCGAGGTGGTCGCGCCAATCGCTCAGAAGCCAGTGATTCAATCGCAGTCAAGATTGAAACTCGATCTGACAACAATTCCCGTGACCATGAGCGGAACGCAGACGCTGACCATCTCCGGGAGTGCTGTCAATGAACTGACGGTCACATTTCCGCCTGGCTTTCAGCTTCTGGAACTTGATGCCCGCAATCCGTCCGGAGCGTCGGTGATCAAGCCGTTTCGAATTCCTCCAACTTCGTCGGAGCCGCTCACGCTCGCAGTGCTGCTCACGTCAGCGATCGACGGACAATTGACAATGTCTTTTGAAATGGAATTGATGAATCGCCAGTTTCCGCAGGACATCCGTCTGGTCAGCCCAGTCGTCCGGGACGCAAACTTTCAGCCGGGCGATCTTGATCTGCTGTTCCCGACCGGACTTCTTGTGCAGCACACTGAACTCAAGGACACTCAGAGAATCCGCGTCACATCAGAGGCAGACCTCAGCGTCGCCACAACGGCGTATCGAATGAGATCTCCGGAGTCACAGATCGTCCTGCATGTCGAAGAGACAGAAGCACAGTTCGGTGTCTCCCCGGAAATCACGTTAACGCCTGACAATAATAACGTCATCATGAAGATGCGTTTTCCAATCAGCGTTCTGAAGGGTTCGATGCTGGATATGGAAATCGATTGGCCGGGCTGGTCCACAGGCGAATGGCAGATTCTTCCGAAGACATTGCGTCTGATCAATGATAAGTCTCAGATCCCGCTGGCGATTCAGCCCTCGGAAAGTGAGCAGGATGTTCTGCAACTGACTTTTCCCGAGCGTCAGTCTGGGGAATTTGTCATTGAGTTTGATGCATTTGCCGCCCTCGCGGATGTGCGTAGTGGCAAGACACAGCTTCGCTGCCCTGAGATTAAATCTCGCAAAGGTCGTGGAATCGAATTGATCACAACCGAGTCGGATCAGTTTTCGATTCTGCCGGTCAATATGGGAACTGGGGAGTCACTCAAGGTCGCACCAGGCGTTGCGATCCCCGATCGAGCCAACGCGATCAGCCGCCTGCGTTCAGAAAGATGGATCCATGATGATCCTTCGGCACCCATCCGACTGGAATTGCGAGAACAGTTTCCATCGGTGCAGGCGGAGATCACACTGGGATTGCTGCCAAGGGAGTACGGAATCGATGTCGTGGAGTCCATTCGATTTGACATTGAACATCGCGACCTCGCTGAGTTATCACTTCAGGTACCGGAGGGCTTGCGTCCAACAGTTCGGATTCCGGGACAGTCGGAACCGCTTCGTGGAACCATCGAATCATCCAACTGGCGGTTTCGCCTGCCGGAGACTCGTCGTGGAAATCTGAATATCGAAGTCAGCTATCTGTGGCCGGTTCCGCCACCCGATCAGGAAAACGCAGCTCTCGAGTTTCAGGTACCGGTTGTGATGCCGCTTTTTGAAGACTCCGGAAGTGAGGTTCGATCGCTTGTCGCCGGAACGCGAGCACTCAGCGGACTCAAAGTCCTTGAAAACTCAGCATGGCAGCCCATATTTTCGGAATCATTTGAGCTGGCGTGGGGTACGTCTCGACCGACGCTCACTGTTCCGGTTCGATGGGAGGATCGACGCCAGTTTGATTTGACCACCAGGCCAGACCTTTTACTTGTTCGCACACAGATTGTGGGCCGGTTTGCTGTCACAACCACGGTCGTCGTCTGCAACTCTGCACCACAATCGCTTGCGGTGGAAACTCCGATCAATGTAGATGTGGAAGATATTACACTTGGTTCAGCATCATTGACCTCGTCCGGATCGACGGTCATTGACCGACTTCGGCAGAAGAGACTCCCGGACGACCAGCGTATTCGATGGCAGATCAAGACGGATTCCTCGGAGAGTTTCACCGAATCATCCCCGATGATCCTGACCATCAGAACTCGAGAACCGCTGCGAGACGTATCATCACTCTGGGATCAGCGATCTTTTCGTCGAACTCTCGTTGCTGGCGAGTCGTCCGCAACGCCGATTCTCTGGTTCATCGGTTCACAGGACGAATATCAGGTTACTGCCGCCACGGACGCCTATTCGTGCCTGACACATCGAAGCGCAACGATACTTCCGGGTGGTAAGTCGGTACGAGACATCGCCGGAGACCAGATCAGCGCTGTCGTATCTTCGTTTCCACCGGCGATTCGAGCATCTCTGTTGTCGATCTCTGATGAATGGTTGAGTCAGACAGGTCGTCAGGACGTGTTTTTTGGTTCAGCCGGTGCGCAAGAATTGAACCTGACGCTGTTACCGGGTGTTTCCCTTCTGCTCGTCAGTGCAGCAGTTTGTGTCTTCTTATTTTTGGTGATGGCTTTTGTCCGGCAACTTCCGATGGCTGTGCCGATTCTGTTTGTGATCTGCCTGAGTCTTGTGACATGGCTGATCTGGCCAGAGTGGACTCTGGTTCTGGCACCGTACATCCTGATTGGAATCCTGATTGGTGTCGTATCCATGACACTGCAGCGTTATATGTCAGATCGAAGAGTTCGCTTCCCCATCGCAATGCGTTCCGAAGAACTTCCGACGGTGTTCGGATTCACCGGCATGCTGGCACCTCCGGTCGAAACACATATTGATGCGGTCATGCCTGAAGTGGCATCGCAACCCGAGTTTTCCACGAGTTCGGCACGGTGAAACACGATGGGAACTCGGCTCTTTCTGCTGTTCCTTATACTTTTCCCGACAGATGAAGCGGCTAAGGCTTTCGGATCTGGCGGCGGCATATCGGATGAAGCGCAGGAAAATGTCCCGAGTCGACCGGTCGAGATAAAGACCGTCCCGTTGTCTGAGGTTCGTGATCGAGTCAGCAGTGGCGAATATGTCCCTGTGCCACGGGCACGACTGAATGAACTGATTCAGGTTCTGTCAGATCCACTGGAGCCGGGAATCGAGATTGATCGACCAGCGATTCAGGACGCAAAATATTCTGCCGTTTTCAAGGGAACACGTCTTGAATCAGGAACAGTTCAGTTTCAGCTTTACAAAGATGCTCTGCAGGATCTCGGGAAGCCGCTTATTCTTGGAGCAACCAATCTTCATAACCTCAGGATCGAAGATTCACAGGGACAAGTTCCATTAGGGGCGGATTTCTCGCAGCGCTTATTCCTGCTGAACTCTGTGACATCATCTGCACTGACCGGATCTTTTTCCGCTGATGGACAGGTCGCCGGAGATGTCGTCACATTTGTCCTGTCTCTTCCTGAATCCACAACTTCAAGCCTGACGCTCCAGACCCATCCTCAGATCCAGGTTACTTCTGTCGGCAGCCTTGTGATTGGCCCTGTACACTCTGGAAGAGATCAGGCA
>JBKDRW010000138.1:0-2058 GCA_046341255.1 Planctomycetota bacterium | reverse complement strand
CTCTTCCGGATTAATTCTGCGGATACCTCGGTTCGCATGCCGCCGGAGGGAAAGCCGCTCTCGGCGGATCAGATTCGTGTCATCACCGAATGGATTCAAGCCGGTGCGATCGGGCCGGATGATGAACAGCCAGAGCAGGATCCTCGTCAGCACTGGGCCTTTCAGAAGCCAACTCGGCCGCTGGTTCCATCATCAGCGAGCCAACCGAAGAATCCTATCGATGCGTTTCTGGGTTCGAAGCGTCACTTAGCCGGAACCGTTCCGCTGACTTCGACTGATCGAGCCACGTTGCTCAGGCGTGTATATCTCGATCTGATCGGACTGCCTCCCACGGCCGAACAGCTTGAGGCATTTCTTGGCGACAAAGATTCCAGGGCTTACGAGAATGTCGTTGAGACACTTCTGGCATCACCACAGCACGGTGAACGATGGGCGCGTCACTGGATGGATGTGTGGCGATACAGTGACTGGTACGGTCGCCGTTCGGTGCCGGATGTGATGAACAGCTACCCGATGATCTGGCGGTGGCGTGACTGGATTGTTCGGTCCATCAGTGAGGATAAACCGTACCAGCAAATGGTCATGGAGATGCTGGCGGCTGACGAGATTGCACCGATCGATGATAGGAATCTGGTTGCTACCGGCTACCTTGTTCGCAGTTGGTTCAAGTGGAACTATGAGACGTGGAAGAAGGATCTCGTTGAGCATACGGGCAAGGCATTCCTGGGACTGACGCTTAACTGCGCGCAGTGTCATGATCACAAGTATGATCCGATTTCGCAGGAAGACTATTTCCGGTTTCGAGCGTACTTTGAACCTCTGGAGCTTCGTCATGACCGTGTTCGAGGCGAACCGGATCCAGGGATTTTCGAAAAGTACGACTACACCAAGTCATATGGTCCGATCAAAAGCGGCATGATTCGTGTCTTCGACGAATACCTCGATGCCGAGACGTTCATGTTCGCGAAAGGTGACGCTCGATTGCGAATGGAAGGAAAGCCGCCAGTCAAGCCCGGAATTCCATATTTGTTCGAGGTTGATTCTGTTGAGACGGCTCGTCAGCTTCTTCCTCTCGAAGCCGCTTACCCGGGCATGAAGCCCTCGATTCGGGCTGAAGAGCGTTCTCAGCGAACATCGGCACTCGAAAAAGCTATTGCTGATCTGCAGGCCGTGAAAGCCGAGTGCCCGGCGACTTTTCCGGAACTGGACGAGCAGCTTCGCGCGGCGGAGCTGGAATTGAAAGCGGTCACGGATAAAGCGATGGCTTGGCTTCGAGAGTCCGGTGACTCGGCGAGTCAACGAATCCTCGAAGGAACTCAGTCGCTGGTGTTGGATGCGAAAACTGGTCGTCGAGCCTTGTCGCACGCATTGCCCGGAATCGATGCGATGACGGATGGCAGTTCCGTGTCGTGGCTGGTTCATCTCGTTCAGGACGGGCACACGAATCTGCAGCTCGCCCTCGATATCGCTCAGGGAGCAACTGGCGGGTTTGTTGCGTTCGAAAGCGGTACGGTGAAGACGTATTCACCGGGCGGATTCACTGAGACAATTGTCGGACGATACGACATGTCGAAAGGTCAATTCACATTCGCCGTGTCGATGGTACTGGATCTGACTCATGATGTGGCAAATCTGACCGTTCGATCGTTGTCTGACGACGCGATGATTGTGGATCATGTGCCTGCTGCATTGAACGGATGGAAGCCACTGGCTAACGGACGTCGAGGATTGTTTATTGACTGCCGCACCGGAACGGAAGCAGTTTACGATGCGCTGACGTTTGCGCTCGCTGACGGCGTTCCTGTTCTGCGATTTGGGTTTGAAGCTCCGGAATCTGCTGATGGCCAGGATGTGGTCGATGCCACGATTCCAAACGGAGGAGTACCGTGGTTGGCCACGTCGTTCAGTGTGGCGCCAGCGACATCAAAGACCGTATCGTTCGTTGCGATGAATCCTGACGTCCGGGTTGCGACAGCGAGGCGAAACGCAATCGATCAGCAGCGACGTCTGCCAAAGCTTCGATTGTCGGCGGCGGAGAGCCGAGTCAATGCCTGCGAG
>JBKDRW010000137.1:0-2212 GCA_046341255.1 Planctomycetota bacterium | reverse complement strand
GATCGGCTGCGGCGAAAGGAACAGAAGAAGGTCGAATCTGAAAAGCGCAAGACCCTGCATCGCGAACGGGTGCATCATCGCCGTACCACGGACATTGTGTTCCTTGGGCGAGGGGTTTCCAAAGGGCTTGCGGATTGCCGATCCAGCATTGAAAAGCTCCACTCATTCGAGTTGCCTGTGATGGCGACTCCCGCCGATCTGGCAAGGGCCATGGGACTTTCGATCCCTCAACTGCGATGGCTGTCTTTCCATAGCGACGCTCCAACGCGAACACACTACATCAACTTCACGATCCCGAAAAGGAGTGGCGGTACACGAAAGCTTTCATGCCCGCATGCGAAGCTTGCTGCGGCACAACAGTGGATTCTGACCAGCATCCTGAGCCGTGTGCCTGTTCACGAGGCCGCGCATGGATTCGTTGCGAATCATTCGGTCGCCACCAATGCATTGCAGCATGTGAATTCTGCCGTCGTGATCAATACGGATCTGAAGGACTTCTTTCCATCGATCACATTCATTCGCGTCAGGGGTCTGTTTCAACGGCTGGGCTATTCTCCGGCCGTTGCTACCATTCTTGCCCTGCTCTGCACAGAGTGTCCGCGAACGCCGATGCAGCTTGATGGAACCACCTATCATGCCGCTGCTGCTCCGCGATCATTGCCACAGGGAGCATGCACCAGTCCGGCCCTGTCGAATCTGATTGCAACGAAGCTGGATCGACGCATGTCCGCCATGGCCACAAAACTTGGCTGGCGATACTCGCGATATGCGGATGATCTGACATGGTCCACAAGTGCTGAACCATCGCCTTCGATCGGATACGTTCTGGCTCGCATCCGCCACATCACCCAGGACGAAGGTTTTGAACTCAATCACGACAAGACACGCATACAGCGCCGCAGTCAGAGGCAAACGGTGACAGGAGTCGTCGTGAATGATCAGCTCAACGTGCCTCGCGAAACCGTCCGCCGCGTGCGAGCCATCCTGCATAACGCTCAGAAGACCGGACTCGTCGCTCAGAACAAAGACCAGCATCCCCACTTTGAAAGCTGGCTCCTCGGCATGATCGGCTGGATCAGCATGGTGAATCCAACTCAGGGGGAGAAGCTGATGTTGCAATTCCGCGAGCTTCGCAAGTAGCACTGGAAACGAATCTGAGCCTGAAGGGCTAGCCGATTTCTTCAGTTGAACAGCAGCATCCCGAGAACTCCCCTTCCACGCCGGAAAGGTGATTGCGGTTCGGTGACGAGTTGGGTAATTTCACAGTCCCGCAGATATCATGCCGGATGACTGAAACACGCACTCCGGCACCCTCCTGACAAACCCCTTTCCCAAACACCATGATGTCTTCGCAGATTCCAATCACACGTCGACGTCTGGCGTCTCTGCTCAGCAGCATCGCAGGTGTCTTTGCTGTCATGCCGCTGATGGCACAGGGATCGGATGATGCAGCGAAACTCAGTTTTTTCGAAACGAACATCCGACCGGTCCTTGTCCAGCACTGTTATGAATGCCATGCGGCTGATGCAAAGATTGTTCGAGGCGGTTTGCAGCTCGACAGCAAAGTGGCCACGCTGAAGGGCGGCGACAGCGGAGCGTCGATCATCCCCGGCAAGCCTGAAGACAGTCTGCTGATCTCGGCCATCAAACATGAATCGCTGGCGATGCCGCCGAAATCGAAGTTGCCCGACCATGTCATTGCAGACTTCGAAACATGGATTCGTGACGGTGCGGTGGATCCTCGAGAAGAAGCCAGACCCGCGAAGCTACCACCTGTGGACTACGAAGCTGCGAAGTCTCACTGGGCGTTTCAAAAGATCTCAGACCCATCGCCACCACAGGTCCAAAACGCCGCATGGGCTGTTTCGCCGATTGATCAGTTTGTGCTGTCGAAGCTGGAACAATCGGGCATGCAGCCTGCCGTCGCGGCCGACAAACGGACGCTCATCCGCCGAGCCACCTTTGATCTGATCGGATTGCCCCCGACGGTCGACGAAGTCAATGCGTTCCTCGCCGATGAATCTCCAGACGCCTTTGCGAGGGTCGTCGATCGATTGCTTGCTTCACCGCATTATGGCGAACGCTGGGGACGACACTGGCTCGATCTGGTGCGGTATGCCACCAGCAACGGAGCCGATGAGAATCACGACCTGCCTAACTCATGGCGATATCGTGACTGGGTCGTGCGAATGATGAATCAGGACCTGCCGCT